>JBBRYD010000001.1:0-154311 GCA_038238065.1 Propionibacteriales bacterium
GATCCTCGAGCTCGATCTCCTTGGCGATGGACACGCCGTCGTTGGTGATGGTGGGAGCGCCCCACTTCTTCTCCAGTACGACGTTGCGGCCCTTGGGGCCCAGCGTGACCTTGACGGCGTCGGCGAGCTGGTTCATGCCGCGCTCGAGACCGCGCCGGGCCTCAGTGTTGAATTGAATGAGTTTTGACATTAATCCGCGAGTCCTCCCGCGTGCAGGCGGCAGTGCCGCCAACTAGTTGGCATGGGTCTGAACTGTCTCCCAAACGATGCCCGCGACGGACGGCCTCCGAGAAGGCCTCACCGGTTGTGAGGTGGCACTCTCATGGCGAGAGTGCTAATGCAGTTTTAGCACTCTCGATAGGAGAGTGCAAACACTTGCGCCCACTTTCACGGCCGGCTCACAGGGTCCGCGGAAGTACCCTCGGTGTCACCGCCGCTCGCTGGCGTCATCTGCTGCGGATAGACCGTCTCCCCTCGGGCCAGCATGTCCACGAACTGCTGGATGCGGCGCTCCTTGGTCTCGGGGCGCACGGCCGTGTGGATCCGGTGCAGGATCGCGTACCGGTTCTGGCCGGACAGCTTCTCCCACAGCGCGGCGGCTGCCGGCTCCGCGGCCAGCGCCGCGGTCAGCGCCGCCGGCACCTCGATGGTGGCCGGCCCCGCGTACGCCGCCTCCCAACGCCCATCACCTCGAGCCCGAGCCACCTCAGCCAACCCGCGCGGCTGCATCCGCCCCTCCTCGGTCAGCCGCGCCACGTAACCGACGTTGCGCTTGGACCACAGGCTCCGAGGACGCCGCGGCGTGAACCGTTGCCAGAACGTGGCGTCGTCGCGCCGACGAGCCTGACCATCGATCCAGCCCACGCACAGCGCCTCCTGCAGCGCCTCGGCGTAGGTCAACGAGGTTGGCGCGTCCTGGCCCTTCTTGGCCAACACGAGCCGCACACCCACCAGATCTTCCTGGTGCGTGCGCAGCCAGTCACGCCACTCCTCGACGTCAGCGACCAGCAGCTCAGGGGGCTCATCCACCATGGACGTCATCGTGGCACAGCCCGCTGACAGGTTCCGGCTGACAGGTTCCAGCGGTGCGACACCTGAGAACGCGATCAGAAATGCGGAATGGATCCACAGGATATGCAGTTGGGCTTGACATGGCCCAACAGGAGATCACCCGCGAAGCCGTCGGACTCCGGTCCGAGCGAGGACCAGTGCTGCTCGCCATCATGCTGAGCGTGGGACTGGTGGCCATCGACTCCACAATCCTGGCCACCGCGGTCCCCTCCATCGTCAACGACCTCGGCGGCTTCACCCAGTTCCCGTGGTTGTTCTCCATCTATCTGCTGGCCCAGGCGGTCTCGGTCCCGATCTACGCCAAGCTGTCCGACCTCTTCGGTCGCAAGCCCGTCATCCTGTTCGGCATCGCGCTGTTCCTGATCGGGTCGGTCCTGTGTGGTTTCGCCTGGAGCATGACCACCCTGATCGCCGCCCGCGCCATCCAGGGACTGGGAGCCGGAGCGGTCCAGCCGACGAGCATGACCATGGTCGGTGACCTGTACACCCTGTCCGAGCGGGCGCGGGTGCAGGGCTACGTGGCCAGCGTCTGGGCCGTCGCCGCCGTGGTCGGGCCCACGCTCGGCGGGGTGTTCTCCGACTACCTGAGCTGGCGCTGGATCTTCTTCGTCAACGTGCCCATCGGCGGGTTCGCCGCCTGGAGGCTGGTCCGGCGCTTCCACGAGACGGTGGAGAAGAGGCAGCACACCATCGACTTCGCCGGCGCCGCGTTGCTCGCCGTCGGCACGTCGCTGGTCATCCTCGGCCTGCTCGAGGGCGGCATCCTCTGGGCGTGGGACTCCGCGCTCTCCATCGCCGTCCTGACCGGTGGGGTCGTGCTATTGGTGATCTTCACCTTCGTCGAGCGGCGCGCCGCCGAGCCGATCTTGCCCAGCTGGATCTTCAAGCAGCGCCTGTTCAACACCACTAGTCTGGCCAGCCTGGCCATCGGCGTGATGGTGATCGGGCTGACCTCCTACGTACCGCTCTTCGTCCAAGGTGTCCTCGGCACCAGCGCTCTGGTCGCAGGATTCGCTCTCGCGGCGTTGACGATCGGCTGGCCGCTGTCTGCGGCGATGGCCGGCCGGATCTACCTGCGGATCGGCTTCCGCAACACGGCCCTGATCGGGACGGCCGTGGTGATCGTGGGTGCGGGGCTGCTCCTGCAGCTCTCGGCGGACAGCACGGTCTGGCAGGTCGCCGTGACCTGCTTCGTGATCGGGTTGGGGATGGGACTGGTCGCCAGCCCCACCCTGGTCGCTGCCCAGTCCACGGTCGACTGGGAGAGTCGCGGTGTCGTCACGGGCACGAACCTCTTCGCCCGCTCGATGGGCAGCGCGCTGGGGATCGCCGTTTTCGGTGCCATCGCCAACGCCGCCCTGGCCGTCCGAGTCGGCGGTCACACCTCCAACACGGCCAGCGGCATCCCGGCCAGCGCCCTCGCGCCGGCCATGCACCAGATCTTCCTCGCCACGGCGGTCGTCGCGGTCCTGCTGCTCATCGCCATCGCTGCGATGCCTCGCCGGATCAGCACGGCCGACTGACCCTAGCCTGGGCTGATGCAGATCGCGACTAACCTGGTCGACCGCGCGAGAGAGATCGCCGACGAGGTGTTCTTCCCGGCGGCGGCCGGGATCGACAGCTGCGGCGCGTTACCGCGTCAGCTGTTGGACCTGCTCGCCAGCGAGGGCTTCTACGGCGTCACCGCCGATCCGTCGGACGGCGGTCTCGACGTAGCGGGACTGGTCGGCGTCGGGCCGATGGTGGAGGCGTTCGCCGGCGGCTGCCTGAGCGCGGCCTTCGTCTGGCTCCAGCACCTCGGCGTGGTGCGCGGCGTATCCGGCGCCGATGATCCCGCGGTCCGCCGCCGTTGGCTCGCGCCCCTGGCCAGTGGTCGTTGCCGGTCCGGCATCGCCCTGGCCGGGCTGCGTCCAGGTCCCGACCAGCTGAGGGTGCACCGGACGGACAGCGGTTGGGTGCTGAACGGTCGGGCACCGTGGCTGACGGGGTGGGACCTGATCGACGTGGTCTACGTGGCTGCCGTCGATGAGCATGAGGTCGTGCACTTCCTGCTCATGGACGCCGTGTCCGCGAGCACCTTGGTCATTTATCGGCCCGGCCTGATGGCCGTTCAGCCGAGCTCGACCGTTGAAGCCGCGTTCCGTGAGCACCCGATCCCTCGTGACCGGCTGGTCACCACCCGTCCGCTGGCCGACTGGACCGCCGGCAACGCCTCCGGCTCGGCCCTCAACGGCTTCCTCGCCCTGGGCGTCGCGTCGCGTTGCGCCCGGTTGATGCAGACCGACACGTTCGAGGCAGACCTCGCACGTTGCCGGGCGTCGCTGATCGCCGCCGACCCGAGCCGTACGCCCGCGGCGCGCGCCGAGGCGTCTCTGCTGGCCCACCGCACCGCCGCGGCGCTCGCCGTCCACTCCGGCAGCCGGGTCGCCAACGCGGGTAGCGACGGGGAGCGGTTGTTGCGCGAGGCCGGTTTCCTGCTGGTGTTCGCCTCGCGGCCGGTCATCCGTGAGGCACTGCTCGGCCGGCTCACGGTCTCGAACCCAGCTGTGTCCGACGGCGACTAGCCTTCGGTCATGAGTGCCCTCGGGGTCGGCATGCGACGGCGCCTGGGCTGGGTCGCGGTGGCCGTGCTGGTGCTGACCAGTGCCTGCGCGCGTCCCGACGAGGAGCCCGGTCTGTTCGGGCGGCAGACGGATCCGCCCACCGCCGCGCCGTCGGCGCCGAGCCCGTCGGTCACGGCTGCCACGCCGACCGTCAACCCCGAGCTGCCGGTGGTGGGGGAACAGGTGTGGACCTCGGCCGACGGGCTGGACGTCCAGGTGCGCATCGCCGTGCACGCGGTGCGCCGGGTCCCGGGCGCCACGGTGCTCGACTGGTCGGTCACGCCGTTACGCGCTCCCCATTTCACCGCCGGCGATGCGATCCCGAGCTCCGTCGACCTGGGCCTGACCCGGTGGCACGAGGACAACCTCAACTTGTTCCTGGTGGACGTCTCGGACC
Source organism: Propionibacteriales bacterium (assembly GCA_038238065.1). GTDB lineage: Bacteria > Actinomycetota > Actinomycetes > Propionibacteriales > Propionibacteriaceae > Microlunatus. Next base: position 4,072 of record JBBRYD010000001.1, read on the forward strand.
GTCACGTCTACCGACCCCTGACCGTGGCCCGGCCAGGCCGACCCCGTTGCCTGTGCACATCGCTCGTCCTCGCCGCACACCAGATGCGGATCGGACAGACCCGACTGCTGCAGATCAGCTACCCGGAGCTCCCCCCGGACGTCGCCTCGATCGACGTGGACGTGGCCACGGTGCCGATCTTCTTCCACGTACCGGTCACCGCAGCCGGCTTCGTTCCCCAGGCGACCAGCCCGACCGACCTCGCCCGAGCCGCCGACACCTTGTCGGTGGCGGCATCGACGCGTGCCTTTCGCTACGCCGCCGGAGGGCAACGCTTCATCGTGTCGGTCGACGAGGTGGTGGCCAGCAACACGTTCACTGCGGTGCGCTGGACCATCCAGACCCTGACCGACGGCGCCGGGCTGCAGCTGGCCAACGCTCCGCCATTTGCGGCAGCCGATGCCGTGGCCGAGCTCGACAACCCGGTGTCCGCCAGTGGGCCGCACGTCATCCTGCGTGGCCGGCGGGCTGCCGATCTTTCCTACCGACAGGCCACGCTCAGTCGACAGGATGGGCAGGCCCGCGAATGCCTGTGCACCGATCTGCGAGTCTGGTCCTCGGCCCTGCGAGGAGCCCAGCAGCTGGCGAGCGTGGCCACAACCCTGCCGCCGCTGCCCATCGGGGCCGAACAGGTCGACGTCACGTTCCCCGGACTCGCAGCCCTCAAGGGCATCCGACTGACCAGCGCCTCCGACGGGACAGTTCGCTCTGCGGTGCCACTGCGCCGGACGGTCCGGACGTATCGACCCGACCAGACACCTTCCGGTTGGAGCGTCGACCGGTGGCCCACACCGGTACCGAGGAACCAGCTCCACGCCTACGACGCAACGGTGGATCGGCTCGTCGGCTGAGTGGCGACGCGCGGTCCATCAGGAGGGCAGTTCCTGAGTGGGCGCGAGCTCGGCGACCACGGGCACCAGATCGGCTATGGAGGTGACCACCCGCGTCGGTCGGTAGGGGAACGTCGATATGTTCTCCTCCTTGGTCGAACCGGTCAGCACCAACACGGTTCGCAGACCCGCCTCGATGCCGGAGATGACGTCGGTGTCCATCCGGTCGCCGACCATGATGGTGGACTCCGAGTGCGCCGCGATCCTGTTCAGCGAGCTGCGCATCATCAGCGGGTTGGGCTTGCCGACGTAGTACGGCTCGACCCCCGTGGCGCGGGTGATCAGCGCCGCGACCGAACCGGTGGCGGGCAACGACCCCTCCGGCGAGGGTCCGGTCGCGTCCGGGTTGGTGGCGATGAACCGGGCCCCCCGCTCGAGCAGCCGGATGGCCTTGGTGATCGCCTCGAACGAGTACGTCCGGGTCTCGCCCAGCACCACGTAGTCGGGGTCGGTCTCGGTCAGCACGAAGCCGGCCTCGTGCAGGGCCGAGGTCAGTCCTGCCTCGCCGATGACGTACGCGGACCCGCCCTCGCTCTGGTCGGCCAGGAACGTCGCGGTCGCCAGGGCCGAGGTCCAGATGGACTCTTCGGGGACGTCGATGCCGCTGGCCAGGAGGCGGGCGCGCAGGTCGCGGGCGGTGAAGATGGAGTTGTTGGTCAGCACCAGGAACCGGCGGTGGTTGTCCTGCAGGGCCTGGATGAAGTCGGCGGCGCCCGGAATCGCGCGCTGTTCGTGCACCAGGACTCCGTCCATGTCGGTGAGCCAGCAGTGGACGTCTTTGTGCTCGGTCATGGGGCTACGGTGTCAGGCTTCGTAGCCTTCTGCCAGTGGTGGTCGGGCGGTGTGGAGGCGTGGGCGATGGCGTCCTCGTCGGCGCGCAGGAGGACTGGGGCGCCTGGCGGGTTGGATGTGCGGTACGTGGACGAGGACGGGAAGGTCAGGGTCTTGACGGTGGAGGACGTTCCGCGCCAGGGGGTCAGCAGGTCGCGGAGGTCGGCCAGCGCGAGGGCGACCTCGGCGAAGGTGGTGGAGAGCGGGGACAGGCCGAGGCGGATGCCGTCGGGTGCCCGGAAGTCGGGGATGACGCCACGGGCCCAGAGGGCCCGGTTGACGTCGTCAAAACCGGGACCACGAATGGTCAGGTGGCCGCCGCGGTGGGGGTGGTCACGTGGGGAGGCCAGCTCGACGCCGAGCGGGACGAGCCAGGCGTCGATCAGCTCCAGGGCGAAGTCGGTCAGGGCGAGAGATTTGGTACGGATCCGGTCGATGCCGGCCTCGGCGACCAGGCCGACGCCGACCCGGAGCGGGACCATGGCCAGGATCGGCGGCGTACCGGTGATGAAGCCGCGCATGCCGGCGGAGCGGCGGTAACCGGGACCCATGGTGAACGGGTCGGCGTGACCCATCCAGCCCTGGATCGGTTGGCTGGCGATGTCCTGCAGGCTTCGGCGCACGTAACCGAAGGCCGGTGCGCCAGGGCCGCCGTTCAGGTACTTGTATCCGCAGCCCACCGCGAAGTCCACCTCCCAGGCGTCCAGCAGGACGGGCACCGAGCCCACCGAGTGGCTGAGGTCCCAGAGGACCCGCCCGCCGACGGCGTGCACGGCATCGTCGATGGCGGCCACGTCAGCCACGTATCCGGATCGGTAGGCGACGTGGCTGCCGACGAAGAGAGCCGTGCGTTCGGTCACCGCCGCGGCGACCGCGTCCCGGGTGACCCCGGCGCTCGGGTCGGTCTCGATCCAGCGCAATGACATCCCGAGCTCGGCCGCGATGCCTTCCAGCAGGTAGCGGTCGGTGGGGAAGTTGTCGGTGTCCACCAGGATCTCGTCGCGGCCGGTCACCGTCGTCAGGGCGGCCCGGGCCAGCTTGTACAGCAACACCGAGGTCGAGTCGGCCACGATGGTCTGGCCTGCCGTGGCGCCGAGTGCGGCCGCGGCCAGGGCGTCACCTACCTGAATCGGCCAGTCCATCCACTCGTCGGTCCAGCCCTGGATCAGTCTGGTCCCCCACTGGTTCCGGATGAAGTCGTCCATCGCTGCGGTGGCCTCGACCGGTGGTCGGCCGAGTGAGTTGCCGTCCAGGTACGCGCGGAGCGAGCCGTCGGCCGCGGGCAGGAACCGGCTGAGAAACGCCGTCAGCGGATCGGCGGCGTCCAACACGGCTGCCTGCTGCTGGGCCCCGCCGAGCTGGGCCTGAGCCGGTGCCGAAGGAGACATGGACCGACCCTACCCATCGGTCCCACGGTCACCCACCGGGTCTTCGTCGTTAGAGTCGGCGCGGTGACCACTTTTGCGATGATCGGAGCTGGCTGGCGCGCGGAGCTGTTCCACCGGGTGTCGTTGGGACTCCCCGGCCTGGAGTGTGTCGGCGTGGTGGTCCGGACCCCCCGTCCGTTCGCCGTCCCCACGTTCGGCTCGCTCGACGAGTGCGTCGCGTCAGTCCACCCGGACTTCATCGTCACCATGACGCCGTGGCCGGCGACCCCCGGAGCGATCGAGGATGCGGTGGCGCTCGGGCTGCCGGTACTGGCCGAGACCCCGCCCGCTCCCGATGTGGCCGGGCTGCGCGCGCTGTGGGACCGCGTCGGCGCATCGGAGCAGGTACAGGTGGCTGAGCAGTACCTGCTCTACCCCCCACACCAGGCGCGGGCTGCGGTGGTCCGCTCAGGGGTGATCGGCACCCCGACGCAGGTCCAGGTGTCGTCCACCCACCAGTACCACGCGGTCTCCATGATCCGGGGCCTCCTGGGCGTCGGTCGGGGCCCGGTCACCGTGCGAGCGGTGAAACTCCAGTCCGAGCTGGTCGATCCGCTGGTCCGGGACGCCTGGACCGACGATGACGAGGCCAAGACGGTGACCACGACCATCGCCACCCTGGACTTCGGCGACGGCAGATCCGGGCTCTACGACTTCACCGACAACCAGTGGCACAACCAGCTGCGGTTCCGGCGGATCCTGGTCCGCGGCAGTGCCGGTGAGCTGGCCGACGACCAGGTCGTCCGGATGCCGGCGCCGCGTACGGTCGTCCGCACCGCCCTGGTCCGCCGACAGCTGGGCTACGACCTCGATCTCGACGGGTTCGACACCGACCACTTCACCTTCGGCTCGGCGGTGATGTACCGCAACCCCTACATCGGCCGCCGCTGGATGGACGAGGAGATCGCCATCGCCACGCTACTCGACGCCACGGCTGCCTGGGTACGCGAAGAGGGCCCGGCCCCGTATCCGCTGGCCGACGGGGCGCAGGACCACCTGATCGCGCTGGCCATCGAGGAGGCCGCCGCCAGCGACCAGACCGTGACCACCGCGACAGAGCCCTGGGCCTGACCCCGTCGTCAACGCCGTCGCGGCCCGGTCGACTCTCGGGCGATGAGCTCTGGGGCGAGGTTCAGATCGCTGTGAGGGGCCGGCCGGCCGGACATCTCGTCGACCAGGGCCGCCACCGTCGTCTCGGCGATGAGGTCGACGGGCTGCCGGATGCTGGTCAGGGGTGGGTCGGTGTGGGCGTAGATGAACGAACCGTCGTAGCCGATCACCGAGATATCCTCGGGGACGTCGAGCCCCAGACTGCGGGAGCCCTGGATGGCGCCGACGGCCATCAGGTCGCTGGCGCAGATGATCGCGGTGCACCCACGCCCGATCAGGTCGACGGACGCCGCCCGGCCGCTCTCCAGCGAGTAGCCGCCGACGTGTTCGAGGGCCGGCTCGCCCGGCAGGAGGCGACCCAGAGCGGCTCGGTAGCCGTCGATCTTTCGCGCCGCGGGCACGTAGCGTTCCGGTCCGACGGCGAGCCCGATCCTGGTGTGGCCGAGGTTGGCCAGGTGCCGCACGGCCAGGTTCATGGCGGCCCGGTCATCGGTCGAGACGAAGATGGCGTCCAGGTCGGAGGCGTAGCCGTTGATGAAGGCGAGCGGCATCCGTGACGCGACCAGCTCCCGATACTGGTCAGTCTCCGCCGTGCTGTCGGAATGCACGCCGGAGATGAAGATCATCCCGGCCACGCCGTGCTCGGTGAGCATGTCGATGTAGGCGCGCTCGCCGGACAACCCGGGGTTGCGCGTGCAGAGCAGGTGGTTGTACCCGTGGTGAGCGAGCTCGATCTCGATGGCCTCCACCAGGGCAGGGAAGATGGGGTTGCGCAGCTCGGGCACCAGGACCCCCACCAGACCCGTAGCCCGGGTCCGCAGCACGACGGGACGCTCGTAGCCCAGCACGTCTACCGAGGTCAGCACAGCCCGACGGGTCTGGTCGGACACACCGCCGCGGTCGTTCAGCACTCGGGACACGGTGGCCGTGCTGACCCCCGCGTGCCGCGCGATGTCGTCCAAACGGATGCCCACACCGGTGAGTCTAGAGAAGCAGAGCCACGGAAAACGCGTGTCCCGAGACGTCTTGCCATTATCTTGCATCTCTTGCAAGATGTTGCACAGGTTGTCCGGACCCCGGAACCGGCTCTGCCGGTCACTTTCAAGGAGAGTCGATGACGTCTCGCCCACGGCGCTGGGTCCTGCTGGGCCTCCTCGCTCTCACGGCCCCGCTCGCCGTGCTCGCCCCGTCGGCGGTCGCCGCCGGATCACCATCGGCGGTCTCGGTGCCCGGTTCGTTCGGCGCGGAGGTCGGGTGCGCCGCAGACTGGCAGCCTGAGTGTGACCAGCTGCAGCTGACCAAGCGCGCGAATGACGACGTCTGGTCGGCCACCCTGACGATGCCCGCCGGGTCGTACGAGTACAAGGCCGCGATCGACAAGTCCTTCGACGTCAACTACGGCCTGCACGCTGAGCCCGGCGGGGCGAACATCCCCCTCGTGGTGCCGGCGGGCGGTGCCACGGTGACCTTCTTCTACGACGACTCCACCCACTGGGTGACCGCCGACGTGACCACGCCCATCATCACTGCGGCCGGCAGCTTCCAGTCCGAGCTGGGCTGCCCGGCCGACTGGTCCCCGGACTGTCTGCGGTCCTGGCTGCAGGACCCGGACGGCGACGGCGTCTACACCTTCACCACGACCGCCATCCCGGCCGGAGCCTACGAGACCAAAGCGGCCGTGGGTCTGTCCTGGGACGTCAGCTACGGTGCGGGTGGTGAGCCGGGCGGAGCGAACATCGGTTTCACCGTCGGTAAGGACAACAGCCCGACCACGTTCAGCTATGTCTCGAGCAGCCACGTGCTGACCGTGTCTGCGACGGCCGGCCTGCCGAGCCTCACCAGCCCGAAGGCCCACTGGCTCTCCCGAAACTACATCGCCTGGGATCTCGGCAGCAGCCCCGGCGACCTGACCTACGCGCTGTACGCCGCACCGGAGGGCGGCCTTGTGGTCACCGCGGACGGCGTGACGGGCGGTACCGCCTACCCGCTGACCTACGAGGCCGCAGGTCTGCCCGCGGCCCTGAAGAAGCACTACCCCGGCCAGGCCGCTCTCGGGGCGCTACGCCTGTCCGGGGTGTCCACCGGCCGGGTCAAGGTCTTGCTGCGCGGCCAGGTGGCGGTGGTGGCGTTCAGCGCCGACGGCGTCCCCGTCGCAGGCGCCGCGCTGCAGATCCCTGGTGTGCTGGACGACCTGTACGCGAAGGCGGGTACGAAGACCCTGGGCCTGACCTGGAAGAAGGGCAGGCCCACGCTGCACCTGTGGGCACCGACGGCCACGGCGGTGTCCGTGCGGCTCTTCGCCGGCGGGTCCGGCTCCCACATCCTAGGCACCGTGCCACTGACCCGATCAGCGAGTGGGGTCTGGACGGTGACGGGCCCGCGCTGGTGGCGCAACCGCTACTTCCTCTACGCGGTCCAGGTCTACGTTCCCGAGACCGGGCGGGTCGAGACCAACCTGGTCACCGACCCCTACAGTGTCGGCCTCTCGACCAACTCCGAACGCAGCCTTCTGGTCGACCTGAAAGCGAGGTCGCTACGGCCCACGGGCTGGGCGAGCCTGAGGAAGCCCAAGCTGGTCAAGGCGTCCGACCAGGCGATCACCGAGCTGCACCTGCGAGACTTCTCCGTCAGCGATCCCTCCGTGCCGGCCGGAGATCGAGGCACCTACGAGGCCTTCACCGACCGCTCCAGCCAGGCCGTGAAGTACCTCCAGGGACTGTCCAAGGCCGGGATGACCACCGTGCACCTGCTACCTCTTGCCGACATGGCGACGGTCGACGAGGACAAGTCCACCTGGGTGTCGCCGGACTGCGACCTGTCCTCGTACGCCCCGGACAGCGAGCAGCAGCAGGCCTGCGTCAAGCCGACGCTGGGTCACGACGGCTTCAACTGGGGCTATGACCCATTGCACTACACCACCCCCGAGGGTTCCTACTCGACCCGACCGAACGGCTCGGCCCGCACCCGTGAGTTCAGGGACATGGTCGCCGCGGTCAACCGGAACGGTCAGCGGTTGGTGATGGACATGGTCTACAACCACACCAGCGACTCCGGTCAGACCGGCCGCAACGATCTGGACCGGATCGTGCCCGGCTACTACCACCGCCTGGACGCCAACGGCAAGGTGCAGAGCTCGACCTGCTGCTCGAACACGGCCACCGAGCACACCATGATGGGCAAGCTGATGATCGACTCGGTGCTCACCTGGGCCACCGCCTACAAGGTCGACGGGTTTCGCTTCGACCTGATGGGTCACCAACCCAAGGCGACCATGGTGGAGCTGCGCCGCCGGCTGGACGCCCTGACCGTCAAGAAGGACGGGGTCGACGGGAGGAGCATCTACCTCTACGGCGAGGGGTGGGACTTCGGGGAGGTCGCCCACAACGCCCTGTTCGTGAACGCCACCCAGCAGAACATGGCGGGCACCGGGATCGGCACGTTCAACGACCGGATCCGCGACGCCGTCAGCGGTGGAGGGCCGTTCGACTCCGACCCGCGCATCCAGGGCTTCGGCAGCGGGCTCTACACCGACCCGAACGGCGCAGCCGCCAACGGCACCCCGGCCGAGCAGAAGGCTCGACTGCTGCTGTCCATGGACCAGGTCAAGGTCGGGCTTGCCGGCAACCTGAAGAGCTACTCCTTCATCGACCGGACGGGCGCGAAGGTGCAGGGGTCCCAGGTGGACTACAACGGGTCCCCGGCCGGTTACACGACGCAACCGCAGGAGGCCATCAACTACGTCGACGCCCACGACAACGACACGCTCTACGACGGACTGACCTACAAGCTGCCCGTGTCCACCTCGATGGCCGACCGGATCCGGATGCAGACCCTGTCCCCGTCCACCACAGCCTTCTCCCAGGGCGTGTCCTTCTGGCAGACCGGCAGCGACGCTCTGCGCAGCAAGTCCTTCGACTCCAACAGCTACGACTCCGGTGACTGGTTCAACGTGCTCGACCCTTCGCTCCACACCAACGGGTATGGCCGGGGTCTGCCGCCGACCGCGACGGCGAACTGGCCTTTCGCCAAGCCGTTGCTGGCCGACCCGGCTCTGAAACCCAGCCCGACGGAGATCGCGACGGCGGAGCGGCAGTCCCAGATGCTGCTGGAGATCCGGAAGGCTCGTCCCCTGTTGCGGCTCGGCTCGGCGAAGCTGATCAAGCAGAAGCTGAGCTTCCCGACCGGCGGTCCGGACCAGGCTCCCGGAGTGATCGTGATGCGTATCGACGACCGGGTGGGGCCGGATGTGGACCGTAGCCTCGAGGGCATGGTGGTCGTCTTCAACGCAGGTCCGAGGACGACCAGTCAGACGGTCGCCGGCACCCGCGGACGCGTCTACCGATTGGACCCGATCCAGCGGAAGGGCGCTGATCCGGTGGTCAAGACAGCACGGCACCAGACCAGCACCGGCACGTTCACGGTCCCGGCGCGCACGGTCGCGGTGTTCACCACGCGCTGACCGAACGGGCCGACCACCCACGAGGGCAAACCGCACCGCTTCACCGAAGGCTCGGCGGGTGCCACACTTCCCCTGTGGCTGAGCATCCGACCATCCCCGAGCCCGCCGTGGTGGTGCTGGTCGGGGCCTCCGGGTCCGGCAAGACCACGTGGGCCGAACAGCGTTTCCGAGCCGTCGAGATCGTCTCGTCGGACGCGCTCCGCGGCATCGTGGGCAGCGGGCCGGCCGACCAGGAGGCCTCCGGTGACGCCTTTGCCGTGCTCGACCAGATCGTGGCCGCTCGGACCAGCCGACGGCTGACCACGGTGATCGACAGCACGGCCCTGCAGCTGGAGCGCCGGCTGGGCTACCTCGCCACCGCGCGTCGCGCGCAGCTGCCCGCCGTGCTGGTGCTGGTCGACGTCGACCCGCCGGTGGCCCGGGCGCGCAACGCGAACCGCGATCGCCGGGTGTCGGCTGCGGTGCTGGCCCAGCAGCTCGCTCAGCTGACGGTGGTCAAGGAGCAGACGCCGCACGAGGGCTGGGACCTCATTCTGCGGGTGAGCCAGCCCGGCTCACCGGCGGCTGCGGACCACGCGCCGGCTCCGGTGGCGTTACCGCCGGAGTCCACCGCGCAGTCCTCGAGGCTCCGGGTCGTGCTGCAGGTGTCCCGCTTCCCCTGGGGAGCCGACCCGGCGCGCTGGCTGAACGAGCTCGCCACAGCTGCCGACCAGATCGGGTTCGACGGCATCGCGCTGATGGACCACCTGATCCAGGTCCCGCAGGTCGGCCGGGCCTGGGACCCGATCCCCGAGCCCTGGGTCACACTGGGTCTGCTCGCCGGGCTGGACACCCGACTCCGGCTGGGCAGCCTGGTCTCCCCGGTCACCTTCCACTCCCCCGGCGTGTTGGCCAAGACGGTGGCCACCCTCGACGTGCTGTCCGGCGGCCGCGCGTTCTGTGGCCTGGGGGCCGGCTGGTGGGAGCGTGAGCACGAGGCGTACGGAATCGCGTTCCCGCCGGTCAGAGAACGGCTGGACCGGTTGGAGGTCACCATCGAGACGATGCGTGCGCTCTGGGCACCGGGGACCAAGGGCTACGAAGGACGACGGGTCGGACTGCCGGAGACCACGTGCTACCCGCGCCCGGTCCGTTCGATTCCGCTGATCGTGGGTGGCTCCGGGGAGCGGCGGACGTTGAAGATCGCCGCTGAGCTGGCCGACGGCTGCAACGTAGGGTCACACCTGGCGACGCTCGGACACAAGATCGAGGTGATGCGGCGACACTGCCTCGCCGCGGATCGAGACCCAGCCGAGGTGGAGATCACGGTGCTGGACATCCCCGTGGTCGGTCAGGACCGAGACGACACCGCCGCGCGAGTCGAGCGGCTCCGCGGCCGTACACCGGCAGCCGCCTTCGCCGACCGACATCACGCAGGCGGTGTGGAGAGCCACATCCGACGCTACGGCGAGCTCGCTGACCTCGGCGTGCGCACCGTGTTCCTGGCCCTGCCGGACCTGGCTGGACCCGATGACCTCGCCCGATGCAGCCCCCTCGTGACCGCCTCCCGCTCCCTCTGACCGGCCGCCCGGCCACCGCTGCCTCGCTACGGCAGCTGATGAATCGCCAACGGCAGCACCGAGGTCGCTCCCGCCTCGGCGAGCAGGGCCGACGCGACGGTGATCGTCCAGCGGCTGCGTACCGTGTCGTCGACCAGCAGCACCGGGCCGTCGAAGGAGACGCCGGGCCGGACCGACATGGTGTGCAGCAGGTCTGTGGCACGGACCGCCGATGCCGATTCCGACGCAGGGGCCGGGCCGGTGACGGCCAGGGCGTCCACGAGGGGCAGCCGTCCCACCTCCGCGAGATGGGCGGCGACCGAGTCGACCAGTCCCGAGAACCGGCGGGACGGCATCGCGACCACAGCGACCGGACGCTGCCACGACCGCGACCACCGTCTGAGCACCTCGACGGTCGCGTCGAGGATCTCCTGCGGGGCCGTGGCGTCACGCTGCCAGAGGGTGGCCAGGGTCTCGTTCCAGGCGGGGTCATCGGCGAACGCCAGCGCTCGACCAGGGGCCACGCCGGCGATCCGCCCCTTGCGACCCGGGAGGCCCGACACCCACATCTTGCGGGGTTCGATGACCACGTCCTGCCCGCGGAAGAAGCGCCGGGCCGACTCCACCAGCCCGGCTGCGGGAGCGGCGCCCGGGGCCGGCAGCTGGCCGTCGCAGACCGAGCAGCGACCACAGTCGGCCGGGTCCGGGTCGTCCAGCGCCTCCTGCAGGAAGCGCATCAAGCAACCCTCGCCGTGGGCGTACCGACGCATCAGATCCGCCTCGACCGACCTCACCTGGCGCAGGTCCGACCACTTCTTCGCGTCGTAATACCAGGGTTCTTCAGCAGGGTCTCCACCCGACCGCGCCGGATGCCGGTGGCGGCCTCGATGGCCGGGACCGAGTGTGATCCCGCGTTCAGGGCGTCCAGGATGCGTTCGACCTGGGCCTCGTCGGGAATGCCGGCGGTGGCGAAGTAGTCCCAGATCCGCTCGTCCGACTCGGCCGGCACCAGCACGGCGGTCGCGTCGTCCAGAGCGCGACCGGCCCGGCCGACCTGTTGGTAGTACGCCACCGGTGAGGCGGGTGAGCCGAGGTGGATGCAGAAGGCCAGGTCGGGTTTGTCGTAGCCCATACCCAGCGCGGAGGTGGCCACCAGGGCCTTCACTTCGTTGCGTCGCAGCCGGTCCTCGAGCCCCTCCCGGTCCTCCGACTGACCGGAGTAGGCGGCGACGTCGAGGCCCTGGTCGCGCAGGAAGGCGGTGACTCGCTCGGTCTCCTTCACCGTCAACACGTAGACGATGCCGGAGCCGGGCAGGGTCTGCAGCGCCTCGGCCACCCAGGCGTAGCGCTCCAGAGGGCTGAGCTGGGGAATCACGGCCAACCGGAGCGAGGCTCGGGCCAGGGACCCGCGCAGGGTCACCGTATCCTCACCCAGCTGACCGGCCACGTCCACCGTGACGCGTTCGTTGGCGGTAGCAGTCGTCGCCAGCACCGGGGTCTGTGGCGCGAGCGCGAGCAACGTCCGAGTCAGTCGCTGGTAGTCCGGCCGGAAGTCGAAACCCCAGTCGGAGACGCAGTGCGCCTCGTCGATGACCAGCAGTCCGCACGCCGCGAGCAGCTCGGGGAGCTGGGCAGCGAACGAAGGGTTGGCCAGACGTTCGGGAGAGATGAGCAGCACGTCGATCACGCCGGCGTTCAGGTCCTGACGCACCGCCGACCACTCGTCGACGTTGGTGCTGTTGATGGTGGCTGCGCGAAGCCCAGCCCGCTCGGCCGCCGAGATCTGGTCCCGCATCAGGGCCAGCAGTGGCGACACCACCAGGGTCGGTCCGGCTCCCTCGGCGCGCAGGGCGGCGGTGGCGCCCCAGTAGACCGCAGACTTGCCCCAACCGGTCGCCTGGACGACCAGGACGCGTTGCCGCCGCTCGACCAGGGCCTCAACGGCCGTGATCTGGTCGGCGCGAGGTCGCGCGTCGGGGCCGGCCACCGCCGCGATGATGCTCGACAGGTGCTCGGCCGCTGCGCCGGGTGTCTTCGTGATCGCCATGTCGGCCATCCTGCCCGTTGAGTCCGCAAAGCCGAGAATCCTCGAGACGCAATCTGTGGACAACTGCCCTGATGACGTCGCCGGCTCGAGGCAGGTGCCAGAGTAGGCAGCGGGAGCCAAAGGAGGACGCATGCCCGATCCGTTCGACCTCGACCGTTTCGTCCGCGCGCAGAACGCCGGCGGCACCTACGCCCAGGCGCTGGCCGAGCTGCGCAACGGACGGAAGGTGAGCCACTGGATGTGGTTCGTCTTCCCTCAGATCGCCGGGCTCGGGCGGAGCTCGATGGCCCAGCGGTACGCTATCAGCTCCGTCGCCGAGGCACGGGCCTATCTGGCCCATCCCGTCCTCGGCTCTCGGCTGCTCGAGGCGACGAGCGCCGTGGTCGAGCGAACCGGGCTCAGTGCGGAGCAGGTCTTCGGCGGCATCGACGCCGTCAAACTGCGCTCCTCCATGACCTTGTTCGCCGCAGCGGATCCGACCCAGCCCGTCTTCACGCAGGTGCTGGAAAGCTTTTTCGGCGGCAGTACCGACGCAGCCACCGAGGCGCTCATCGTGGGACGGTAGACATTTCCGGAGACCCCGGCTTTTAGGCGACAAAGGACCACGCCGCTCGACTCAGCGGGCGCGATCTCCCCACATGCCCGAGGAGGATTGCGACCACAAAAGCGAGCGGCTACGGTCCGGTTAGCGAACTCACACCCGAGTTCGCCGCGGTCAGCCTCTCAGGTCGTGCGCTGCCTCGTAGGCCGTGACGACCGGACGCGGAATGCGCCCACGGCTCGAGATGGCGTGACCGTTGCGATGGGCCCACTCACGGATGGCGCGGGTCTGGGACGGATCCCGAGGTGACGTGGCCCCGGTAGCCTTGCGCACCCGGGTGACTTCGCCTCCCGCCTTGCGGGCCCGCGAGACATAATCGTCCAGGGCTTTGCGGAGCGAGGCAGCATTGTCCTCCGAGAGATCGATCTCATAAGAACGACCGTCGAGAGCGAAGCTGACGGTCTCGTCCGCCCGGCCACCATCAATGTCATCCACCAACTCAGTAACCAACTTACGCATTGTGAACCTTCCCCGATATCAATGAGGACGCCAGCATAGCGCGAATGATCGGCGAACAGATATGCCGACATAGCCGTTTTCGGCGTTTGTCCGAAAATCGGGTGGCCGAGTGGCGGACGCCCGACCCGCGGTCCCTATACGGGGTTTATCACGAGGCTATAGATAACCTGAGAACTCTCAGCCGCCGGCGACTGCAGGGATGATCGATATCTTGGCACCGTCGCCGACCTCGGCCTCCAGGCCGCCGGAGAACCGGACGTCCTCCTCGCCGACGTAGACGTTGACGAACCGGCGGAGTGCCCCCGTGTCGTCCAGCACGCGGGCCCGGATGCCCGGGTGGTTCGACTCCAGCGAGGCGAGCACTTCAGCCAGCGTCGAACCGTCGGCGGTGACCTCGCCGACTCCACCGGTGTAGGTGCGCAGGATGGTGGGGATTCTGACCGATGCGCTCATGCGCGGTGTTCCTTCCAGAAGTCGACGAACGCCTCATACCGTGGCGGGATGGTGGTGGCCGGTCCCACCTGATCGGCGATAGCGTCGAGAGTCTTCAGCCCGTCGCCGGAGTTGATCACCACGGTCTCACCCTCGGGGTCGAGCACGCCGTCGCCGATCAGCTTGGCGGTGACGCCGATGGTCACACCACCGGCGGTCTCGGCAAAGATGCCCTCGGTACGCGCGAGCCGCTGGATGTTCTGCACCACGGTGGTGTCGTCGACGTCGGCGATCAGCCCGCCGGTCCGGCGCACGACGTCCAACACGTACGGACCGTCGGCCGGGTTGCCGATAGCCAGCGACTTGGCGATGGTGTTCGGCTTGACCGGAGCTACCACGTCGTGGCCGGCCCGGTAGGCCTGAGCGATGGGCGAGCAGCCGGACGCCTGGGCGCCGTAGATCTTGACCGGCTTACCCTCCACCAATCCGAGGTTGATCAGCTCGCTGATGCCCTTGTCGATCATGGTCAGCTGAGCACCGGACGCGACCGGGATCACGATCTGGTCCGGCAGCCGCCAGCCGAGCTGCTCGGCGATCTCGTACGCCAGCGTCTTGGAGCCCTCGGCGTAGTACGGCCGGACGTTGACGTTGACGAACGCCCAGCTGTCCTCCTCACCGGCGATCTCGCTGGCGAGCTTGTTGACGTCGTCGTAGTTGCCCTGGACCGCCACCAGCGTGGTGCCGTAGACCGCCGAGGCCAGGATCTTCTGCTGCTCCAGATTCTCCGGCACGAAGACCACGGAGGTGATCCCGGCCCGAGCCGCCGCGGCGGCGACCGCGTTGGCCAGGTTGCCGGTCGACGGACAAGCGAGCACCTTGAAACCGAGCTCACGAGCCGCGGACAACGCCACCGCGACGACCCGGTCCTTGAAGGAGTGCGTTGGGTTCCCCGAGTCGTCCTTCACCCAGAGCTTCTTCAGGCCGAGGTCAGCGGCGAGGTTTCCGGCGTCGATCAGCCGGGTGAAACCGGGGTCGGTGGACGGGATCGAGGCGATGTCTGCCGGCACCGGCAGCAGCGGCGCGTAGCGCCAGATGCTCTTGGGGCCGGCTTCGATCTGGGCTCGCGTGATGGTCGGGTATGCGTAGCCCACCTCCAGCGGGCCGAAACACTCCATGCACGCGTAGAAGGGGCCGAGATCGGTCTTCTCCCCGCACGCGCGGCACACCAGGTGGGTGGCGTTGCCGAAGGCGCCGGAGCGAGCGCCCGCCGCGGGCGAGATCTGGTTGTCCAATACAACAGTCATGGCCATTCCTTCTTCATCTGCCTCGATCGGCTTTCGATCGAGTCGGAGGTGGCACCGTGTCTGACCGACGATCTCACGATCGAGGCGCCGGGCAGCTGGTTGCCGGGGAGTCATCGGGCCGAATCCCTAATCCCGCTCTGGATGAGCAGTCCCTACAGTAATCACGACACCCCCCCGAACGCACGGTGGGGTCCCGCATGTTGGGCAAGCCGTCCACTGTTTGAGATTCTGCGCTCTGCCACAATGGGTTCGTGCCGATCAGTGTCGACCAGACCTCATGGACTCCGTTGCTCCGACTTCGTGCCGCCGGCAACATGATCAACCTCAGCACGCCGTTCGGGTTGGTGGTTGCCGCGCTGGGTCACAGCACCATTCGGCGGCATCACCGC
Organism: Propionibacteriales bacterium; assembly: GCA_038238065.1. Lineage (GTDB taxonomy): Bacteria > Actinomycetota > Actinomycetes > Propionibacteriales > Propionibacteriaceae > Microlunatus. The sequence continues at coordinate 19,598 of JBBRYD010000001.1, forward strand.
GGGCTCTACCTGGCCGAGCATTACCGGCCGAGGTTTCCGCTGGCGGGAGCGTTCACCGTCGGCAACGTGATCATCACCGGCGGGGAGTTCAGCGCCTTCGACAGCCGGTTTCCTCGCCTGCTCGAGCACGAGGAACGGCACACTTGGCAGTATCTCTACTGCCTCGGGCTGCCGTACTTCCTGTTCTACGGAGCGTGCATGGGATGGTCGATGATCCGGACTGGGGACCGCGCGTCGGCCAACTTCTTCGAGCGGCAGGCGTCACTGCCCTGGGGCGGCTACGCGGAACGCCCCGCTCGGCCGGTCGGGGTGGGGCTGCGCTCGCTCTTCGGTGCAGCGAAGGGTTAGTCAGCTGTCGATCGTGAGGTCGATGCCCAGCCGCTTGGCCGAACGGTTCCGCTGCCGCGAGGCGCGTAGCCGACGGAGCCGCTTCACCAGCAGCGGATCCTGGACCAGCGCCTCCGGCTTGTCGATCAGCGCGTTCAGGACTTGGTAGTAGCGGGTGGCCGACATCTGGAACTTGTCCCGGATGGCTTGCTCCTTGGCGCCCGCGAACTTCCACCACTGGCGTTCGAAGGCCAAGATCTCAGCATCTCGAGCATTCAGCTCTCCGGTCGGCTCCGCACCGGCGTGCTCGGGACTCGTAGCGGCGACCATGACGCCATAGTAGGCACAAACCACACCGGTGTCATTTAACCCACGGGGGCAGGTGCCGACATTTCTGCTGGCGACGGTGCGGTTGGATGGAGCTGTGACGATCGATAACACCTTGGTCCGTTGGGGCATCCTCAGCACGGGGCACATCGCCTCCACCTTCACCCACGACCTGGCCCTGCTGCCCGACGAGGCTGTGCTCGCCGCGGTGGCGTCGCGGACCCTGGACAAGGCCCAGGCGTTCGCCGAGGAACACGGGGTGGACCGGGCCTACGGGTCGTACGCCGAACTGGCGGCCGACGAGGGCGTCGACGTGGTCTACATCGCATCGACCCACAACGACCACTTCGCCTCGGCCAAGCTCTGCCTCGAGGGCGGCAAGGCCGTGCTCGTCGAGAAGCCTCTGACCGTCACCGCCGCCGAAGCCGATGAGCTCGTCGCCCTCGCCGAAGCCAGACACCTGTTCCTGATGGAGGCCGTCTGGAACCGGACCAACCCGCTGATCCGGAAGGCGGCAGAGATCGTGGGTTCGGGTGAGCTCGGTGCGGTCCGGCACGTTGCGGCATCCTTCGGCTTCGCGTTCGACGGCGACGAGACGCACCGCCTGCTCGACCCAGCGCAGGCGGGCGGGGCCATCCTCGACCTCGGCGTCTATCCGGTGCACGGCGTCAACCTGTTCCTCGGCGAACCCGACCACGTGTCGGGATACGGGAGCTACGCGAGCACCGGGGTGGACAGCCATGCGGCGGCGACGCTCAGCTATCCGGCCACCCCTGAGCGACCCGCAGCCACGGCCAGCATCCTGTGCACGTTGGAGGTGACGGTGCCGACGCGGCTCGAGGTGTTCTGCTCTGACGGGCGCGTCGTGATCGACAACTTCATCCGACCGCCCAAGATCTCGGTCTACCGCGGGAACGACCGCGAGGCAGAGCCGGAGGTGCTGGTGACTCAGTGGCCCGGAGGGGGCTACACGTTCCAGGCTCAGGAAGTGATGCGCTGCCTGCGGGCCGGCGAGGTGCAGACCTCGCTGGTGCCGTGGGCCGACACCCTGGCCACGATGCGCACTCTCGAGGCGTGGCGGGCGGCCGTGGACGCCGCTCAGCCGTGATCAGTCGCCTCGTCGGCACGATTCAGCCGTACGCGTGGGGGTCCACGACCTTCATCCCTCGGCTGCTCGGCACCCGGCCCACCGGCGAGCCGCAAGCCGAGCTCTGGCTCGGCGCCCATCCGTCGGCGCCGTCGCTGGTATCCGACCGACCCCTCGACGAGCTGGTCCGCGAGGATCCGATCGGCACCGTCGGAGCGCCCTCCGAGGGAGAGTTCGGGCCCCGGCTGCCATACCTGCTGAAGGTCCTGTCCGCGTCGAAGCCGCTGTCCCTGCAGGCGCACCCCTCCCGCACCCAAGCCGAGGAAGGGTTCGCGCGGGAGGAGGAGGCCGGGATCGCGTCGGACTCCCTCAACCGCACCTACCGGGACGACTGGCCCAAACCCGAGGCGCTCTGCGTGCTGGACGAGGCCGAGGTGCTGTGCGGTTTCCGGGAGCCGTACGAGACCTACGAGCTGTTCCGGCAGCTCGGGGTGGCGCCGGCGCTGGACCTGGTCTCGCCGCTCCAGGGCGGAAGCGCCGAGCGCTTGGAGGAGGTTTTCGGCCGCATCCTGCGCTTGACGGAGTCGGAACGCCACGTGGTCGGCGCAGTGGCTGCTGCTGCTGCTCAGGTCACGAGCGACGGCGAGCTCGGGATCTTTGCCCAGACGGCGCGGGAGCTCGGGGAGCCCTACCCCGACGATCCCGGCGTGCTCGCCGCGCTGCTGATGAACCGGGTCACGCTGCAGCAGAACGAGGCGATCTTCCTGCCCGCCGGGAACCTGCACGCCTACCTCCGCGGGAACGGCATGGAGATCATGGCCAACTCGGACAACGTCCTGCGCGGGGGTTTGACCTCGAAGCACATCGACGTCGAAGAGCTGCTCACGGTGCTCGACTTCACGCCCGGCTTCCCTGGTCTGGTGCCCTGTGTCGAAGGCCCGGCCGGCGTCTGGGCCTACCAGACTCCCGCTCCGGAGTTTGCCCTGTGGCGGCTCGAGGTCGCCCGCGAGGTCATCAAGGTCCCGCGTGTGGACGGGGGTCGGGTGCTGCTGGTCACCGCAGGAACCGTGACCGTCACCGCCGAGGCCGATCAGCTGGTCTTGAGCCGCGGGCAGTCGGCTTTCGTGACGGCGGGCGAGGACGCGCGGATCGACGGTGCCGGAATCGTGTTCGTCGCCGGGCCCGGAATTGGGTAACCTGGCTCGGCACTGCTGGCGTGGCGCAATTGGTAGCGCACCTGTCTTGTAAACAGGCGGTTGTCGGTTCGAGTCCGACCGTCAGCTCAACGATTTGACCTGATCAGCCCCCTAGCGGTGCACGGCAGCGTGACGAGGGGACACACCGTTCGAGCGCCGTGGTGGAGGAGCCGTTGTCGGCGCTCACGACGCGGCGTTGAGCAACTGCCACTGACCCTCGGACACGACGTCGACCGTTCCATCAACGACCTTGATCGCGGTTTCGTCGTCGACCACATAGCCGGGGTTCGGAATGCCGGCCGCCCAGCGTTCCGCCTCCGCCATCGTGTTCCCCGGCCGACCCTCACCGTTGACGTGCGGGCAGATCGAGAAGTCGACGACGCCCAAGGTCTCGTCACCGGCGGGCGACTCCCACTGGACGAACTCTTTCCCGATACGAGGCGTCAGCACCATGCTGCCGGCGCTCAATCCCACCCACACCGTGTCACCCAGAGACGGCAGCAGGTCCGCCAGCCTGGATTGCCGCACCCAGTGACTCAGGTATCCGGCATCGCCGCCAGCCACCAGCAACACGTCTGCCTCACGGACCCACGGGACCCACCGCTCCTCGCCGATGCTGGGCAGCGCGGTCAGCTCAAGAACCCCGACAGATTTCCACCCCAAGCCGCACATCGGCAGCTCAGAGGTCCCGCTGATGAACTGCCATGCCATGGCCGGGTTGACCATCGGGTGCCCGTACTGCGCCGTCGGGATGCACAGGGCAGTGGATTCTGCGATCGGTTTACCCAGCAGATCGACGAGTGCGCCACGGATACTCGCGTTCTTGACACCCGCTGAGGTAAGGAGGAGTTTCATGATCACTTCCTGATCGTGTCGTGCTCTGGAGTCACGTGAACCGGGTTCGGATAGTAGGTTCGACTCACCGAGTCAGAAGAAGTCATCGGGGACAGGCCAGTGCGACCCAAACAGTGTCTTAGGTCGTCCGCATACGTCTCGGACAGTCCCGCCCGGGTGGCCCTGTCGCCCTACCGCAGTGCCGCACATGCGTCCGGCTGGTCCCACTGACACGGAAGCGGTCAACGATGCGATGACCTGGACACATATGAGCCACATGTCGCAGCTACAACGGGAAGCGAGCGGGCCAAGGAAACAGGTTGCCCAACGCAGATGGGGCAGTCCCGGCAATGTCTGGGGCACGGCACCATGCCTTGACCGCTGGAATACCCACCGAAACGGCCCTGTTGAACCTCAGCCGCACGCGACTTGTCACAGTGGCGATTAGTTGATAATTTAATCGCGCTAGAAAGTAGCCGGTCTGGGACTTGTGTAGCCGCCCCGAAGGGCCGCTCCCAAGGTAGCGTTCGCTTCCGCCCTGAGTCATCCAGAAGTTATGTCCGGTCATGGTTTGCCTATGTTCACGACCGAGATCACCGATCCGGCTGTCGTCACGCTTCTCCGAGAAACGCATTGGGGAGTGAGGCGAGCACGATCAGTGGTGTTTACCGCACGCATCATCGGGATGAATGATCTTCCGTTGGGGGAAAGATCCTCACTTCAGCCTGGGCGTCAGCCTGAACTCATGACTTGACGGACGGAGTTGAGCAGCGATGCCACTCAATCCGTGACACGACTGGATAGAGAAAAGTCCGCAGCCGCCTGCTCGGGGGATCAGGTAGCTGCGGACTTCTCAATGACTATGACACCCGACAATACAAACGCCTAATCGTTACCGGAAGCCCGTCGAGGTGCGGTCCTCGAATACCACCAGTCGTGTTCGATACGGACTGCCGTGAGGTGAAGTCGATGTGACCTGCCGGTCACATCCAATGGGGAGCTCGACCTGGCAGGAGTCTCCCGGGATGACCGTGAAGAATTATCGCCGAACAGCGACTTTCAACGGCGGTCACCTCACCGTATACGGCTATCTCGTGGCGAGCGCGACCAGTGCGTTCCTGACGTCAGCGTGTGCCGCTGCTTGCTGGGTGGCGGCAGAAGCGATGGCCTGCACGGCAAGAGCAGCTTGTCGGACGTCCAACTCCAGGGATGTAGCGGCAGTCGATGCGGCAGCGGCGGCCAGGGCTGCAGCGCTGGCCACTGCCCTGGAAACGGCCAGCGCCGCGAGGGTCGTTTCCGTCGCCGTGGTCATGGCGGTAGCGGTGACTGTGGCTGCTAGCCGTGTGGCGGCGTCACTGGCCGCGTCCGCGGCGAGTGAGGCGGCAACGTCGGCTCTCTGTTGCACGCCCACGGCTGTTTGAGCAGCGGTGTCGGCGATCGCCTGCGCGGTCAGCGCTTTAGCCGTTGTTGTGGCTCCTCCGGGCGGCAGGGTGGCGGCTTGTGTTGCGGCCGCGGCGACGGCTCGTGCCACGGTCGAGGCGGCCCGGGCGGTCTCTGACGCCGCGGCGGCGGCAGTTGCGGTGACTGTCGTGGCTAGCCGGGCCGCGGTGTCCGCCGCTGCGTCTGCGGCGGTGACTGCAGTTGCGTCGGCCTGCGCCTTGACGCTGTGTGCGGTGCGGGCCGCGTCAGACGCTACGTCTTCGGCGGCCATCGCGGTGGAGATCGCATTCGCACCGCGCAATGCTTCAGCAGTGGCCGCCTTGGTCTCGGCGGCGGCCATGACGGCCACCCGGGTGATCTCCACTGCCTCAGCGACCACGGCCGACGTCTGCGCGTCCGCAGTGTCTTGGGCCTCGAGGAATGCTGCGATCTCCGCTGGGGCCGTGGCTGGAACGAGATCAGCTACGCCCTCAATGTCTGCCGGCGGCGGGACGACCTCAACCTTCACTGTGTCAGTATGCTGACTTCGCGATAGGTGCCGAGTGTCCGCTGCCTCTTCGTCAAGTCGACGTCTGGCCAGTCGCCCCAGGTCCGCATAGCCCGGATCGGGCAGAGACGCGCGAATCGTTGTGGCCTGCGTGATTGTGGACTCGACTTCCCATGTCGTATCGGTGTCGTCCATCAAGACGTGGGTGTCATAGACCACGTCACAAAGGGCAACGCTGATCCTGACGAGGTCGTCAAAAGGGTCGGTCTCGTCGAACTCCGCGAGCAACATCGCCGTGGCCACATCGAGCGCCAATTGCGGCGTCATCGTCAAAGTGACGAGAGTTGTCACCGGCTGCCGGGTGGGGGGTTTGTCCGTGCTGTGAATGCGCATTCTTCAACCTCGTCGCCCCCCGGTTCGGGCTCCCAGGATTTGCGGGATCATCCTGCACAGTACACGTGATTAGCGTCCACCCATATAGGCACCCGGATATGAATTCCCAAGCGACAAGAAATGCCAGGGGCGGCCGACGGAGCCAGCTGACGAAGAAGCTTGCTGACCACGTCCACTAGCTTGCTGTTGCATTCTTGCGTGCCTCCTGCGAAGCACATGCAGGACGGGTCATCAGGCTGATCTTCGAGCAATCCCTGTGTAGATCATAGCGAAACCCGTCCGTGGATGAGGCATACATGGAACCGCAACCTCGAATGAACTATCCAAGCTGGCCACCGCTCTCGTAACGCTCGACTACGTGAGCTGACTCAATAGGAAATGCTTCACCTTTCGCGCTGGCAGACCGCATGGTCGTAAAAAACCGAGGTACGCCCCATGCTCGTCGCAGTCCACGACCGTCCATTCGAGATCATGAGCGTCAGCGCGCCGCCACCGCTATCAGGAGTCGGCCGAGAACCAATGCGACCACCAGCGCCAAAGCTCTGTGCTCTGCGGAATTGCCTCTGCCCTGCTGAGCACAGAACCGGCATCCACGAACGTCAAGGAACCGCCCGTCTGGCTAACATGCAAGCCATGCCTATCAAACTCGAGAACGTCGGCATCGCCGTACGCGACCTCGAAGCGGCGATCACCTTCTTCACCGACCTCGGTCTGACGGTCGTTGGCCGCGATACGGTGAGCGGAGAGTGGGCCGACACAGCCGTCGGTCTCGACGGCAACCACGCCAAGGTCGCCATGCTCCAGACACCAGACGGCAACGGTCGCATCGAGCTCTTCGAATACATTCACCCCGATGCGATCGAGAGGAGTCCGACCCCGCCCAACGAGATCGGCATGCATCGCGTCGCCTTCTCCGTCGATGACATCAATGAGGCCCTGGAGATCGCCGCGAGGCACGACTGTCACCCCCTGCGCGGAGTGGCGACCTATGGGGACGTCTACAAGCTCAGCTACCTTCGCGGCCCCAGCGGCATCATCGTGATGCTCACCGAGGAGCTGCAGAAGAGCTGACCGCGCGCTCAGACTGGTCGAACCCGGGCCAGTTGCTCCCTCGCGTGGTCGTCGTCCCAGCAAACGGCGGCCTCCCATGCGGCCGACGCTTGGGCCGCGATGTCGTACGCGCCCTCGCCGAGATCGGCGGCGTTGCCGGGCAGCACCAGATCGAGGTCCGCGACGTCTGTGTGCGACTCGTCCCAGTCGATCAGCGCGACCCGATCTGCGGTCATGCGGATGTTGCCCGGGTTGGGGTCTCCGTGCACGACGCAGGTCTGACGCCCAGCGAGCGGCGCCCACGCTGCTCGGCATCGGGCAACGCCCTCTGCCGGCATCGCGCGAAGGTCGATCTTCGTCCCGGTCTCCGCGTGCAGCAGGTCGGTCGACGAACGCCAGCCCGGGCGCTGCGGCCAGCCCTGCGTCACGCGATGTAGCTGGCGAAGTGTGTCGGCCACGCGACGCCAGTCGTTCTCCGTCGCGGGCGGTCCGCCCTCCACGTAGGTCATCACCACCAGACCATCGGCGAACAGCCGGCCGGCCGTCGTCTCAATCGGCACCGGCACCGTCAGCCCCTCGCGGTCGAGGTGTTGCAGCAGGCGCGTCTCCCACGCAAGGTCAGCGTCGCTTCGGGCGCCGAGACGACCGACCGCCAGCTGCCCGCTGACGCGCACGCTCCACACCTGGTTGGCGACTCCGCCGGCGAGCCGTTCTACCCGAGTAACGTCACCCCACTGCTCGAGGGCCTCCCATCCCATGAGCCACCTCTTCCCAGGCGTTCGAGCAGTGTCGCGGCGGACTTCAAGCTATCCCTGCTCGTTGCGCTGCTCATGGGCGCCTCCCCGCTTGCATCCTGGTCAAGTCGCCCGGTGGGGACGTCGATGCCTTACCGGAGGAATGTGAAGAGCGCCGGTTGGTCCGGCTGGAGGTCTACCGTGGGACCTGTGTAGCGAAGCACTCCCACAGCGGGTCGGCCGCCGTCCTCGTGCGTCTCGTACGTGAGCTCCGTGAAGCCAGCGGCTGCACAACGGGCGCGCACCTCGTGGTTGAGGTCACCAGCCGTCACCCCGGGCAGCCCGCGACTGAATCTGCGGCCCCGTGACCAGATGAGCGTGGCACCCGGCCGACACAGCTGCGGTGCGAAGGCGATCAAGCGCCAGACATCGACGTCTGCGATATTGCCGAAGATGCCAACCATCACGACGATGTCGGCCGGAACCGCTCCGCGGTAGGCGTCGGCGCTACTGGCGTCCGTGGTGCGTACCTCGACCTGCGGCAAGACCGCGAGCGCTGCGGCATCTCGGGCCTGTTGGGATAGTTCGGGGTGCAGTTCCAGCAGCACCGCCGATACCCGGTGTGCGTCGGTCCGCTCGGTGAGCACCCCGATAACGTCTCGGCCGTCCCCCGCGCAGATGCTGATGAGGCGCACGCTCCCCCGATACCGGTTCAGCGCGTCGTCGATCGAGCGGCGGACCAGCTGCAGCCGCCAAGACAGAGCCGACTGTGGGTCGTCATAGCGGTGATGCCATTCCTGGTAGTCACGCGTCTCGCTCATGTCATGAGCATGGCAGCACGGGGCCGTCCGAAGGGAGGTGGTGAACAGTCCGACCGTGCTGCCATACTTCGTGCGTGAACACTCCGGTACCCGGCCATCAGGGCACGCGCTGACCCTGAGTCAGGGCGTGCCGGCTCCGAACACCGCAGAGCATTTCTGTTGATCGACCGACGCCTCCGGATCATCACCTGAGCATCAGGGCAGCGACCTTCCACCCTTCGCACGGTTCTCTGGAAGTAGCCCCCCACCATGTTCTTCCTCCTTGCTCTGCTGGCCTTTTTCGCCATCGCCTTGCCCGACGCCATGTTGGGTGTTGCCTGGCCCTTCATGCGGGTCACCCTCGACCAGCCGCTGGCGGCGATGACCTTGGTCCTTCCCTTCGGAGTGGCAGCCACCCTGGTGTCCGCCAGCGGCTGGACGTGGGCCGCAGCTCGCCTCGGTCTGGGCCGGTTGCTCGCCGGCAGCGTCGCCCTTTCCGCGGTGGCTCTGCTGTGTTGTGCTGTCGCCACCACCTACTGGGTCATCGTGGCCTGCGCCGTTCTGTTCGGGCTGTCAGGCGGAGCGATCGACGCCGCCCTGAACTCTTATGCGGCCCGGCATTTCGGGCCACGCGCGATCAACTTCATGCATGCTGCCTACGGAATGGGGGCCGCCACGTCGCCGTTGGTCGTGACGATAGTGGTCAGCACCGGCTCCAGCTGGCGATGGGCCTACCTGATCGTCATGATCATCCAGGTCCTCCTGACGGTCATGTTCGCCGCCTCCGCGCGACGATGGAACGATGCCGCCAAAACCCGGGCTGCGCCAGGGTCGTCATCGCCGTCTCCGGATGGCCCGCAGTGGCGTCCGCCGCCACGGGCGGTGGCTGGGCTGCTGGTCGTCGCGGTTGAATCCGGACTGGAGTCGGTGGTCGGACTATGGGCCTTCGTCTTCCTTCTCCAGGGCGTCACGCTTGAGCCGGCGATGGCTGGAGTTATCGTTTCGGGGTACTGGGCCGCCCTTGTCGTCGGCCGCGTTCTGCTCGGCTCCGTGGCCGAACGCGTCGGAACCTGGCCCGTTCTGGCGGCAGCGTCCGTGGCGGCTGTCATCGCAGCTGCACTCTTGCTGTCGCGCCAACCAATCCCGTCTGCTGCGGGAATTGTCCTGCTCGGTCTCGCGGTCGCACCCTGCTACCCCTTGCTGGTGCTGACTACCGAGGAGAGAACCAGTGCACGGCTCGTGGATCGGCTGGTCGGCTTCCAAGGAGCCGCCGACACCTTGGGGTCCATAACCTGCGCGGGCGTGGCCGGCGTGATCATGGCAGCCGATCTGACCGGTTTCGCCTACTGCGTCTTCGCTCTTGCCCTGTTGACCAGTGGCGGCATCTGGGCCTTGAAGCCGGGGAAACACTCACCGGCACGATCCCCTCGCTGACTCTGGCAACTCGCTGACAGGCGCTTCCGGACGGACGTGGTCGGGTGAGTGGATCATGGGGTGCGTGACTTCTCCCGAACAGCTGTCGCCTGTGCGGGTGTCGCCGGCACCGAGTGAGCTGCCGTTCGGTGTGACGTGGACGGACCTCGCGGTTGCTCTACCCACAGCCGCTACGGGAGGACAAGCGTTCATCTCGTACGCCAAGCGTGGACGGCATCAGGGCGGCCACCCCTCGATGATCATGACGCTGACCTATGGCGCGACAGACGGAACCCGTCGCGACCAGACACTGTTCTTCAAGCTCAACGGCGACGACTCCCGTGAAGCTGAGCGTTACCGGTTCCTCGCCGGACGCGGAATCTCCGTGCCCGACGTCGCACTGTGCGTCGAACGCGAGGGCGAAGAGGTGCTCGCTGTGCAGTTCGTGCCGTCGGTTGGAGTCGTTGCTATCGACGTCGACGAGCTCGTGGAGCTGGTCGCCGCTCTCAACTCGTTGACCGACGTGCCCTGCGCGATAGCTGCCACTCGTCCTGGGATGGTTCAGTCAGAGTTCGAGCAGCTCCTCGCCCGAGCTCTCGACGAGATCTCTGCTGTGTGGCCAGAATGCCGACCAGGCGCCTGGCTGGAGGCGTACCGAGAAGCAGCCCGGATCTACCTGACTCTGCCGCAAGCACTGACCCACGGCGAGCTTGCAGCCCAGCAGGTCGGGCGGACCGAGGACGGTCGGCTGGTGCTGTTCGATCTGGCCACGGTCGGCAGCCGGGCACGCCTCGCCGATATCGCGAACCTGCTGGAAACCTTGGTTCAGGTCTCGGGCCAGGACGAGCAGACTGTCCTGGGGCACTACCTGCACCACCTCTCCTCGGCGAGCGGCTCGACCGGTCCGACCGACCAGTGGTGGGCGGAACTGCGACTGACCCGCTTCGTCCAGGAGCTGGAGGCGCTTCCCTGGCGCGTGAGCCTCAACCGTCCCGCTGAACTCCGCCACCACATCCAGACCATCGCTGCGGACTACCCGGCAGTCCTCGACCAGATCGTCGCGTGAGCCAGTCAGCTTGCAGAGGAGGCGCTGACGTCACAGGACTGGTGGGGTATCCAGAGCGGCGATAATGGCTCGCGTGCCAGGAGACGTGGGTGGCGAGCCAGAGGTCACCTTGGCCGGAGGGAACATGAGCGACGTGGTCCGTCGTGGACCCCACGTGCACCGAAGTGCCGGGCCCTGGACCCCGACGATCCATCGTCTGCTGGACCACCTCCACCGGCACGGCGTCACCTGGCTGCCTCGGCCTCTCGGTCTCGACGAAGACGGCCGGGAAGTGTTGACCTACCTCCCGGGGACCGCGCCGAATTATCCGATGCCCTCTTGGGTGTGGTCCGAAGAGGTGCTGGTCGAGGCTGGTATGCGGCTGGCCCAGTTCCACCGCGCCTGCGCGGACTTCGATGCCACCGGCGCGATCTGGCAGATCCCCGCACATCAACCAGCGGAGGTGATCTGCATCAACGACGTCGCGCCGTACAACATGGTCTTCGACGACGCCCAGCAGCTCATCGGGATGATCGACTTCGACACCGCGTCTCCCGGCCCGAGAGTCTGGGATCTTGCCTATCTGGCGTATCGGCTGGCACCGCTGACCCACCTCGAGGACACTGGCGCAGGCATGACGAGTATGGCGGTCCGTCGTCACCGTGTGGAACGGCTGTGCCAGGCCTACTCCCAAGCAGGTGACCGCGCCGAGATCGGACCTCCAGACCTGTTGCGGACCGCGACCGAGCGCTTGGACGACCTTGCCGCATTCACCGCAGAGCGTGCTGCGGGTGGGGCGACCCAGGTCGCGGCTCACGCCCAGATCTACCGCGACGACGCCGACTGGATCCAGCAGCACGTCGAGGAGCTGGCATCCGTCTGACGGCCTGTCCCGGACCTCAGCCTCGAGTTCGCTGGTCGGCCGGCCAGGCGTGCCGGCCGCCGTTCGGCCAGGGGATACGTTGTCGGGATGGCGAACACAGGTCAAGTTCCGGCCGACCCGGTCGCCGGCATCAGCATCGCCTACGAGACGTTGGGAAACCCGGCCGATACCCCACTCTTGCTGGTGATGGGCCTGGGCGGGCAGCTGCTCGGCTGGCGGGAGGGGTTCTGTGGCGCGCTCGTCAACCGGGGTCACTTCGTGATCCGCTACGACAACCGCGACGTCGGCCTGTCGACCCACCTGCACGACGCGCCTCAGCCGGACTTCGAAGCGATCACGCGTGGCGATCTGTCGTTGGTGACCTACACGCTCAGCGACCTGGCCGGCGACGCCGTACGACTGCTGGACGAGCTGAGTCTGGACTCAGCGCACGTGGTGGGAGTGTCGATAGGTGGGATGGTGGCGCAAACCATGGTCGTGGAGCATCCGACTCGGGTACGTACGCTGACGTCGATCATGTCCACCACCGGCGACCCTAGGGTGGGCGAGTCGTCGGAGGCGGCCCGGGCCATGCTCTTCGGGCCGCCGAGCACCGACCGCGATGGGGCCATCGAGAACGACGTGATGGCTCACCGGGTGACGGGTTCACCGGCGTACCCGACCGACGAGGACGAGCTGCGCGAGCACGCCGCGCAGGCCTTCGATCGCGCATTCGACCCGGTCGGCGTGGCTCGCCAGCTGGCCGCCATCTTCGCTTCCGGCGACCGGACCCCGCTGTTGGCGGGCGTGACCGTGCCCGTTCTGGTGGTCCACGGCGCTCAGGACCCGCTCATCGGTGTCAGCGGCGGTCGGGCGACCGCCGCGGCCATCCCCGGAGCGGAGCTGGTGGTCATCGACGGGATGGGCCACGACCTGCCGGCGGGGCTGTGGCCGGAGATCGTCGACCGCATCTCGATGCTGGTCGAGCGCGTCGAGCAGCGTGTTGTCGGCTGACGGCCGAGGTCAGCGGGTGGGCCCGATCGTGACGTTTCGATGGCCCGTCGGCTTGCGAGACGGCTGGTAGTCGCGCGGGACGCCCTCACGCCGACATCAGAGAACGATGTGCTGACGGCCATCGAGCAGTTCACAGACCAGGTCAAGGTGTCCGGCGTGCACACTCGTCTCGACGATGACGTGAACCAGGACGGAGCGCAGGTCGGGAAACGCCAACCCTGCTTGATCCCAACCCGGTTCGGGGGACGCCGGAGGGCTGTCGAGGTCGGTCGCGGCGATGATCGCGTCTGAGCCGGCCATGGCGGCCACGTACGCGGCGATCACCGCATCGGCTGGTTCGTCGGCGTTCACCCGCCAGTCCGCGTTGTGACCCTCCGGCCAGAAGTCCAGGGGGCGACCGTCGATGACGACCTCGAACCAGTAACGCTCGTCTGAGATTGTGAGGTGGCGAAGCAGACCGAGCGGTGTCCACCCTGAGGGGGCCACCGGGGTGCGTAGCTGGTCCTGAGTCAGACCTTGAATCTGACTGAGCACGTGGGCCCGGCTTGTGGACAACGCTCCGGTCAGAGCGTCGCGCTCGGCTGTGGTCATGGATCGATCCCCGAGGTCAGAATCCACCCGCTCCCTGTGGCTCGGTCGGCGTCCCGGGCCAGGCTGCCTGCGTGACGTGGCCGCCGGTGATCGTGGTGGTGAGTTCGACCGGCCCATGGGGACGTTGGTACAACTCGTAGACCCCTTCGACCAGCTCGGGGAAGACAAGGCTATGGATCTGGTTGCCTGCCGTGGGCCTCGCCACCACCGCCACATGCGGAAGCCGCAGGCCCTCGTCTGCGTGCGAATGGCCCTGGTGGTCATGCGTATGGTGCTCTTCACCGGTGTGCTCGTGATCATGACGATGGACCGCGGATGAGCCGTCTCCCTTCGGGCGGATCTCCACCTCTATCCCGTCCAGCTCGGCCGGCATGGTGACGACCAGTGCGCCGATGTCGTCGCCGATGTCGAGCAGCACCGGCCCCTGTCCCGCGTACGGATTTTCTGCGTTACTCATCGGAGGATCCTCACCTTCACGGGCGAACGCTTCCGCTGCCACGTCTGGGAAGGGCCTGCGGCCGCCGGTTCTCCGAGCCGGCGGCCCCACACTGGATGCATTGCTGCTGCTAGCTCTTCGGGGTGCCGGGCAGGGTCTGATATCCGCCGGCCGGGGTGCCGAGGTAGGGGAACCGGTTCAGGAACGGGCTGTTGGTGTTCGTCGTCCCGTCCTTGATACCGGCACTCGGGGTGTGCGACGTTCCCGCGGCCGCGTCAGGGACGTAACCCGGGTCGACGAGCGGGATGGTCAGCCCGGCGATCGCCCGCAGTTCGATGGTCACCACGTCATCGATGACGCGTCGGCCGTTCGGGAAGCCGGCCGGGTCCCCGTAGACGAGCCCGAGCGGGTTCGGCTTCCTCGTCGGCGGGACTGCCACGTTGAGTCGGACCAGATCGGCTTGGGTCGGCCCGGTGTAGTTCTGGAAGCCGGGGACTACACCCGTCGGGATGCCCGTCAACAAGATGGCCAACAGATCGGCCCGCGGCTTCGTGTATGCGGCCAGTTTGGGGAAGACACCCGGGTAAAGCACAGGCAGGAGCCGTGCCAGCTCGGGTGCCGACACGTACTTGGCGTAGTCGCTGTCCAGGTGCGGTGGCTCGGCGTTCCAGAGGTCCTTGATGGCCATCGGGTTGATGACCTCGTTGAACAGCGGGTTGGCCAGGCGTGAGACCTGGCGATAGTGCCCGTGGCTGTGGGTGCGGCCGGTTTTCTCGTCGAACACCCTGATTTTCCGACGGCTCGCGGAGGCCCACACTCCGATGACAGATGCTGCGTCTGCGACATCCGTCGGACGGTTGTGGTGCCGGGTGAGGTCTTCGATCGGGACCTGGATCGCGATGCTGTGCACATTCAGGCCCTGTGTCCCGTTGACCCCCACCGCAGCCGCAGACGGGATCAGGTGAGCCATCTGGAAAGGCCGCAGCGTGCCCAGGTCGAAGATGCTGCCGAGGTCGACGTTGAAGCCTTCAGCTCGCTGACCGGCGAAGACCTTACGCTCGCCTTTGAGGCTGTGGATCGTGTCTGCGGTGAAGTGCTTGTAGTTCGGCGTGCTCCGGGGCCCGACGTTGACCGGTGGCACCGTGAGGTTACTGCCCAGCACCTCCGTATGACCGCCCCGCGCCACGCGCGTGACCGAGTAGTACTGCGGCCGATTCCACGTGGGGTCAGTCACCTTGGCGATCGGGCCCGTGTTGTACAGAAAAGTGTTCTTGTCGCGGATCTCGGTGTGGAACCGGAACTGGTAGGTGACGTCCGCGCGGGCGTCACCTCGGTTGCTGACGTGGATCTCGTACAGGACGTCGTCGCCGAACTCGTAGAAGTTGGGGCCGCCCTGCGGGTTCTGGAACGGGATGAAGTTGGCGATCAGGGTGACGTCGTCGGGGTCGTCCGGGCTGACGAACGCATAGACGTCAGTGTTGTCGGCGACTGGGTCCTTGGAGATCTCTGGCGCTTCGCGGTGCGACGACATGATCACGCCCCCGCTCTGGACAGGCGCGCGATTCTCGCGGCCAAGTCTCGGTCGACCACGGTGACCTCCCGATCACCCGCCATCACCGAGATTTCCCCCGTGCTCACGTCGTTCACGTAGGCCACCAGGGGCCCCGCAGTCGCCTGTGCCTGCCCCCCTTGACCGTCGGCGCTGACTGCACCGCCATGTTCATCGCCGGCAAACGCGCTTGGCGTGAGTGTCACGGCACTCACAGCCACGGCACCAGCCCCCGTCATCGCCAGGAATCTCCGCCGCGTCGCATCGGTCATCGTTGCTCCCAAGTTGTAGTGACTTGCTACTGCATTCGAAGCCGTCAGAGGAAGACCGGCCCCCGTACACGGGACTCTAGCGACCTCTCGGGCCGGGGGCGGGCGTTCTGCGCAAACGGCTCCCTACCCACCGCGTCCTGCTGGAACCGCTGGTCGACCGAGCGAACCAGATTCCGCGGACCAACCACCGTCCCACCATCGCCAGGACACCGGAGTCAGCCCCGAAACAGGATCAGCTCAGCCGGTAGAAGCGCCAGAATCCGAAGCCCTCGATCGGCAGCACCTCGAATGCACCAAAACCGGCGGCCTCACCGTAGGCCTGCAGCGTTGACGGGCGCATCACGGTTCCGGTCCCCACGCTCGGGGGCGAGGAAAGGCCGTCCGGCAGGCACACGAAGAGGCTGAACCCGTACATGATCCGCTCCACCTCATCGCCGTCAGGGGCGAACGCGTCCGCTACGGCCTCGTCCATCACGATCAGGGAGCCGCCGGGCGCGAGGGTCCGCCGGACCGCGCTGAGGACCTCGACCGGTCGAGCCATGTCGTGCACGCACTCCAAAGCGAAGGCCACGTCGACCGTCCCCTCAGGTAGGGAGGCGGCGTCGAGGCACAGGAAGCGCACCCGCTCGCTCATGCCTGCGTCGCGGGCGTTCGCGACGGCCAAGTCGACCGAAGGCTGATCGATGTCGACTCCGAGCACCGTTGCCGAGGGGTACGCCCGAGCCAGGGAGATGCTCGACCAACCCCCTCCGCAGCCCACGTCGAGCACCCGGCAACCCGGAGCGGCGAGGGCGTCGTCGACCGCGGGTACCCCGGCCAGGGCCGGCCCGAGCTGCTTCTCGTACCACGGGCGATTGCCGTCGGCCTGAGCCTCCCGAGCATCGTCGCCGAGTTCGTCCCAGCTGACGCCGCCTCCGTTCCGGTAGGCCCGGAGGAGCTGCGGGAGCATGGGTCCGACCGCACCGAACATCCGGCCGAGCGGCGCCAGGTAGGCCAGGCTCGTCGGGTCGGTCATGACCTCGGCCGTGCTGGTCGGGATGGCGAAGCGACGCTCGTCGGGGGCGCCCTCGGACTCGACCACCAACAGCCCGGCGACGGCCTGCTGCTCGAGCCACTCGCGGGCGTAGCGGGCCTGGGTGTCGGTGCGTCGGGCGAGTTCGACCGCACTGGCAGGACCGTCGTGGGCCAGGGAGCGGTACCAACCCAGACGGTCTCCCACATAGATCGACAAGATCTCTACCATTCCGAGGAGCGACCCGAACAGGCGCTCCGCGACTTCGTCCGCCGTCTGCTGAGATGCGTTCATGGGACCACTATGGCCCGCCGAGTGCGCCCGCGCAGCCCTCGGCTGATGGGGGAAGTAGTCCTGCTGCGGACGCCTCCTGAGACCTGGCGGCCCTCACCTGGCCGGTCGGCCACCCTGGCGGCCGGGTGGTCCGAGTCGCCGGTCACTCCAGCTGATCCGGCTTGCGCCGGCGTTTCACGCCCGCATCCTCGAGCCGCTTCTTGACCGTCACGAGCTTGTAGACGAACACCGCAGCGGCGGTAACGGCACCGGCGTCGTCCAGGAGGCCGATCGGTCCCAGCAACACCTCAGGTAACACGTCGACAGGGCTCGCCAGGTAGATCAGGGCCCCGAACATCGCCATCAGCCCGCGTGGCGGGATGCGGTAGCGCCACATGACGAACCCGATGACGGCCACCCCGAGCAGCGAGAGGACCCCGAGCAGCACGAGCACCAGACTCAGCGCGTGAGACATGTCCATGGCCTCCACTGTGCCTCATGCATCTGGCGTCACGGCACCGCAGCGCGGCTCCTGGCCCCGGCACCCCAACGGCAGTGGGTGAACAGACCATCCTGAGCGATGGTCGTTCACACCATTGACGGTCTAATTGAGCCTGTCCGTTTCTCCTCGGATCGAGGGCATCGTGGGTATCGGAACAGCAATCACAGCTGTTGTGGCCGTCGCCGCGACGTTGCTCGCGCTGGCTTCGGGGACTCCCGTGCCAGCGGCGGCGCTCGTCCCGAGCTGCGCTGGTTCTCCCTATCCGTCCGTGGTCGGGGTGCCGCTCCTGGACGGTGGTCGCGGAGGTATCGAGTTGCGGACCGGATACAACCGGCAGGTGCTCACCCGATCCTCCCTCGGCGTGGGTGTTCGAGCGCCGGGTGATCATTTCGGAGCGGCCGTGCAGGGACCCCTTGACGTCGACGGTGACGACTGCTTGGACTTCCTCGTCGGTGCCCCCGGTGTCGGCGGCGCTGGTGTGGTGTACGTCTTCAGCGGGTCGCCTGCCGGTGTCGGGAACGCCTACGCAGTGCGCCTCCCCCATCCTCGACCCGGCGACCAGTTCGGCTACAGCTTGACGGTCGGCTACTCCGCCGGCCCGGTGGTGGTTGCGGGAGCTCCGGGTCGCGACGTCGGCGGTGCGGCGGACGCCGGCGTGATCGCCTGGTTCCGGCCTGGAGCCACCGGGCCTGGTGAGGTGACGGTGCTCAGCCAGGCAACTGCCAAAGTGGCGGGGGCCCCGGAGTTGGGCGATAGGTTCGGGGAGGTGCTCAGCACACCGTTTCCTCAGCGTGAGAAGGCCTTGGACGTCGTGGTCGGCGTGCCGCGGGAAGACGTGGGCGCGATCACCGACGCCGGAATCGTCGAACAGGTCACCCTTGTCGGTGATGGTGGAGGTCCTTCGAGTTCCGTCTACCGACAACGCAATGGCGGGCCGCTGGGCGTCCCCGAACGGGGTGACCGATTCGGCAGCGCCATCGCCATCGGTGACGACCTTGATGCGAACACGCTGGCCGTAGGGGCGCCGGGAGAGGATGTGGGGACGGCCAGCAACGCCGGAGCGGTCGATCTGCTGACCGACGAGTGGGGTGACCCCGACGACGTGCACTACGTTCACCGACAAGCCGTGACCCAGCACAGTGAGCGCGTTCCGGGACGCGTCGAGGCCGGAGACGGATTCGGCACTTCTCTGGAGGCGACCTTCTACTGCCCAGCCGACATGGACGGTTCTGGTTCGTCGAGCGCTGATTTTGCGGTCGGCGCCCCGGGGAGGACCTCGGCGATATCGCCGACGCCGGCACGGTGACGCTGTACGACACCGGACTGTCGGGTGACGGACGTCCCGTGGGACAGGTCTGCCCGTCTCACCTGATCCGTCAGGACGGGCTCGCGGTTGGTCACGCCGAGGCAGGGGACCGGCTCGGCGCTGATCTGAACATGGGCGATGGGTTGCTCGTGGCCGTGCCGGGCGAGGACGTAGGAGCGGTCGTCGACGCCGGGTTGGTCGACGAGCCGCCGTTACTCGACGACGCCCCGCCAGGTGGCGGTGAACGCATGGTGTGACGTCCGCTCAGCTTCGGGCGGGAGTTGGCGATAGTCACCATAAATGGCGGTCAGCACCGCGTCTGAGTTCTCCGGCACCAACAGGTTCAGATCCTCGAAGGGCAGTTCCGTCGGAGTCCCCAGATCACTGGCCGGCACCGACCAGTCGAACGACCCGACCCGCACCCCGACACGATCGCCAGTGCCGCGCCCACGGCGCGCGGCCCGCGTCAGCGCCGAGACCAACGTCTCCACCGGAAGCAGCCCGAGAACAGGCTTCGCCAGCGAGATGACCAACGGGTGATGCCAGTCCCGACCCCGTTCGGCGGCGATGTATCTCAGCTCCACGGCCCAGCGCAGCAGCCGCAGCACCTGCGACTGGACTCCGCGGCCGAACTTGCTCGACGGCAGCTCATCGACAGGGAAGACGTCGAGGTTCACGGCGAGCGCAAGCGGATCCTCCATCGGCTCCCACAGTTCGGTGCGGTCCTCGCCGATCTTGGCGTACGGAAACGGCCAGTGGGCCCGCGTCTGCGTCATGCTCAGGCTGAGGTGCGCGGGCGGCACCGACTCGAAGAGGCTCGGCAGCCGCTCGTAGTCCGCCCGAGGCATCATCACGTCGACGTCGTCATCCCACGGGATGTAGCCACGGTGCCGGACCGCGCCCAGCAACGTGCCGTAGGCCAGGTAGTAGGTCAGCCCGTGGCTGCGGCACAGGTCGTCGAAAACAGACAAGATCCCCAGTTGGACCTGACGCACAGCCTCGATACTCAACTCGGTCGTCACAGCTCGCACACCATAGCCCGAAGATAGTCGTAGCCATGGCAGTTCCGCCCATCCCCAGACGGTTCCGCGTCTGAGCGATGAGCCTTCGACGGCAGTTAGGCGGCCGAGGACGGCGCCAGCCACCGCCTGCGGGTCCGTGGCGATCCCAACAGCCGGTCCGCTGCTTCGGTGGCTCGCAACACGGTCCACGCCAGCTCAGGATCGTCGGTCGTCACCCCAGTGATGCCGTGGGCTCGGCAGAACGCAAGATCCGCGGGGCTGTTCACCGTCCAGGCGTGCACCTGGTTGCCGTTTCGACGTGCTCGACTGATGAAGCCAGGGTGCTGTCTCAGCAGTCCGATGTTGACCCCCACGTCGCGAATACCGCTCGGCAGAACGCCGCTGACCCACTCGTCGAGACTGCCGGTGACCAACAGCGTGCGCTGCATCCCGGGGACGAGCTCGGCCAGGAGTCGCGCCGCGGGAACGGAGAACGTGATCAGCCGCACCGGCGATCCGGACCGGTTCCATCCCCGCTCGGCCAGCATCTGGCACACGCGCGTCTCGACCTGCAGGCCCTGGCTGTTCGGGTGCTTGGTCTCGACGCTCAGCACCACGTCGGCCCCCCGCCGCCGGGCGCCGGCGACGAGGGCCAACAGGTCAGCCAGTGTCACCAGTGAACGCTGCGCCTCCGTCGGCTCGGTCACCCTCCAGGACCCGAAGTCGAGCGCTCGCAGCTCCGCCAAGGTCTTGTCCTCGACGAGCCCGCTGTCGGTGGAGGTACGACTCAGGCTCGGATCATGGAGACACACCAGATGGTCGTCGCGGCTGAAACGCACGTCGCACTCCAGACCCAGCGGCACTCCGGTCCGCAACGACCATTCGATGGCCTCTTCGTAGGCGGCCAGTGTCATCTCGGGCTGTCGCGAGGAAAAGCCGCGATGAGCGACGATCCTGGCCGCACGAACCTTGGTGGTCACTCCTCGAGTGTGAACAGCGGATGCGTCCATCACGTGTCCCTTGGATGACCGGAACCCCACATCACGTCGAGCAGTTCGCGCCGAAGACCCTGCTCCTGATACCCCCTGCGTGGGCCACCTCAGCCGAGCTGGTCCCCCGGCCCCGGAGCGTTACGGATGGAAAACCGTTACCCTTCGAGTCGAAGGGTGGTGGCCGACATGGCGGCCCCATCGACAACGACCGCGACACCACCGGCACCTCGGTGGACGTCCGATCAGTGGTCGGACAAGGCCGGCAGCACGATCACACGACCGTCCTGCACGCCCACATCACCCGCACACCCGAAGGAGGCGCCATGGCGTCCAGCCACCAACGCCCCACCCCGATCATCGGCCTCGTGCTTGCGCTCGCCGGACTCGTCGCCGCCGTCACGGTCAGTCCGGCTGCGGCTGTGCCGAGTAGTCCGGGAAAGCGTGACCCGCAGCCCCGCTACCACTCGTGTGCCACGCCCGCTCCCGGCACGGTGCACTGTTTCTCCCGTTGGACTCCGACGGCTCGCTCGAAGGCTTCGGCGCGGACCTCGCCGGCCGCGGCGGTGAAACCGCCCAAGCTCGGGCTCGCTCCGGCCGACATCCGCAAGGCCTACAAGCTGCCGGCGAGTGGCCCCAAGAACCAGACCATCGCGATCGTCGACGCGTTCGACAACCCGCGGGTCGAACAGGACCTCAAGGCCTACCGGGCCGCCTACAAGCTTCCGACCTGTTCGACCGCCTCGGCCTGCTTCCGCAAGGTGGACCAGCGAGGCGGCAAGAAGTACCCCAAGGGAGACCCGGGCTGGGGCTTCGAGATCGCGCTCGACGTGCAGGCGGTCTCCGCCTCCTGCCCGACCTGCAAGATCATGCTGGTCGAAGCTGATAACGACTCGATGGCGTCGATCGGCTCCGCGGTCAACACGGCGGTACGGCTGGGAGCCACCGTGGTCTCCAACAGCTACGGCACCGATGAGTTCGGCAGCATGAAGACGAACGGGAAGAAGTACTACACCCACCCAGGCGTGCCGATCGTGGCCTCCTCGGGCGACGACGGCTACACCGCCGCGTCCTTCCCGGCCGTGCTGCCCAGCACCTGGGCCGTCGGAGGGACCTGGCTGAAACCGACCCAGAAAGGCAATTGGACCGAGGACGCGTGGGAGTTCGCCGGCAGCGGTTGCTCGGCCTACGTTGCGAAACCGAGCGTGCAGAAAGACAAGAAGTGCTCGAAGCGCACTGTCGCCGACATCTCAGCGGTTGCCGACTCCGCCGAAGGCTTCGCCGTCTACGACACGTACGGACTCGGCGCGGACAACGGCTGGACCCAGGCGAGCGGCACCAGCCTGTCGGCGCCGCTGATCTCCGGCATGATCGGACTCGCCGGCAACGCCAAGCAGGTGGCGAAACCGTCCTACCTCTACCAGCACCGGACGGGTCTGTACGACGTCGTCGGCGGCAGCAACGGGTCTTGCCACGGCGGGTACCTCTGCACCGGGGTGAAGGGCTACGACGCCCCGACCGGGCTCGGTAGCCCGCGCGGGCTCAAGTCGCTCTGACCGGATGACTGCACTCAGCACGGCCGCGCCGATCCTCATCGTCACCGATGTCGCTGCTGCGGTCGGTGACTACAGCCGCTGGTTCGGGTTCGCGGACCTGGCGTACTTCGCTGGGAACGACGAGTACGTCGTGCTGGGACTGCAGGACGCCCAGATCCATCTGATGCAGGGTCGCGACAGCAACCCGAACCACCGGCACGGCATGCATGTGGCTGACGCCTTCGTGTGGGTCCGGGACCTCGATGCCGGGGTCGCGTCGGCGAGCGCCGCCGGGCTCACCGCCCGGCGAGGGCCCGAGCACTACGACAGCTCTCCGGTGGCCACCACGGAGGTCGTCTTCGAAGACTCCGACGGCAACTGGATCTGTTTCGCCACCCGTGACTGACCGCCTCAGAGCGCCGGATGGGCGTCCGCGTCAACGGGCCCGGGCCCAGGAGACCAGGCGCCGGTTCGCGCGGCCAGTACGGTTACGGCGATCAGGTCGGCGGCGGCGGCAAAGTTGTTCCCGAGATAACGACCCGGAACACCGTGGCGGGACTGGCGGGACGAGAACGCCGCACCGGCGTAGAAGATCTTGGTGTGGCCCAGCGCGATGGACCGGAGCGACGTGACGGCCGCCTGCCGCCCGGGGCTGAGGTGGCAGACCACGACGACCGCGACGGCCGACGTCTCCCTCACCGCACGGCTCAGGGACTCGACCGGGGTCCGGGCACCCAGGATGCGGCAGTCCCACCCCCGCTGGCGGAGCAGCGCACCGAGTGCCTCCAAGCCGATGGTGTGGTGGTCCTCCGGCCCACAGCTCAAGATGATCGGGTGGTGCGCAACCGGGGGCGGCACGGTCCTGTCGACCTTAGCGAGCCAGGTCAGCGCGGCGTGGGTGGCGAGATGCTCGTGACCGACGTCGGTCAGACCCGCCTCCCAGCGCTGGCCGATCTGCCGCATCGCGGGCAGCAGAATCTCGTCAACCGTGCGGTCCAGGCCCAGGACCAGGCGGGCGTGGTCGAGGATCTCCTCGATTCCGTCGGTCTGGAGCGTGTGGGCGGCCCGTAGAAAGCCCTCGATCAGGGGCCCGGGCGAGGTGTCGCGCTCGGCCTTGACCTGAGCGGCGGCGTCGGCGGCTTGACGCCCCTGGGCAACCAGGTCCCGCATCCGCCGGACCAGGTCAAGCTGATCCGGGCTGTAACGGCGATGTCCTCCCTGGCTCCGGCTGGCCGACGGAACCCCATATCGACGTTCCCAGGATCGGATGGTCGGTGCGGGGACGTCCAGCAGCCGCGAAGCCTGTTGGATGGTGAGCTCGATAGGGGAATCCGACCCGTCGCCGAGTGTCGCGCCGTCCCCCTCGAGGGCGCTCGAGTTCCCGGTCATAAGCCCAATTCTCCGCCCCTCGCCCCCGACTACCGCATCTCGCCGCGCTGGTGATCACCGTACTGTGAGACAAATCTATGCATGAGGTTGCAGAACTGCATAAGTTCGGGCCATACTGCGAGAGACGAACAGTTACTCATCCTCGGGCAGGGAGTCCAGACATGACGATCCTCACGCAGACAGTTTCCGAAGCGAGTGCCGCCGAGCGCCGCATGAGCGAGCTGGCCGACCTGGCCGAGCAGATGTTCGGCTGCGCTGACGTCACCGCCACGATGGACACCGTGGCCGACCTGGCCCGCCGCACCTTCGGCTGCGACGCCGTCGGTGTGGCCCTGTCCGACCCCGCCGCCGGGCCGACCACGCCCGCGGCGGCGACCGACGCCGACGCCCAGCGAGCGGAGATCCTGATGCAGGAATGTCACCAGGGTCCGGCGCAACAAGCCGTGGCGCGGCAGCAACCCGTCATCGTGATGGATCTGCGTTCCGACAGTCGGTGGCGCTTCTGGGGTCCGCAGGTGGCCGGACTGGGGTTCCGGTCCGTGCTGTCGGTGGCCCTCGCCAACGGTGACACGGTCGGCGCGTTGACGCTTTACTCCCGGACGCCCTCGTACTTCCACTCCGGCGACCTGGCTCTCACCTCGGCCTTCGCCCAGCACGCCTCCATCGCCCTGGCCATCGCCAGCGAACGTGAGCAGCTGCTGAAGGCGGTCCGAAACCGCGGCATCGTCGGGCAGGCGCAGGGGATTCTCATGCAGCGTCACAGTGTCACCGCCGATCAGGCGCTCACCGTGCTGGGCCGCTACACGGCCTACCTCGACCAGGATCTGCACCAGATCGCCGAGCAGGTGGTCAGGGACCGATGCCTGCCGGAGCTCGATCAACCCAAGCCCGCGCCACTGGCGCGTCACCGCCTTCCCGACACGACCCGCGCTCAGCTCCCACCGTCGCGCCATCACCTCGAACGGACCGGTTCATGAGCGTCCACGTCATGTCGGCTCCTGCAGATGACACCGTTGACTGCGCCGATCTCGCGGCGCGACGCCACCAGAACGCCGTCCTCAGCGCCCTGCTGAAGGACTGTGCGCACGGTGACCAGGCCGCGCTGGCTCGGTTCTACGAACTCACCAGCCCGTGGATCTACACGCTGATCGCGCGACGCACGTCGTCAGCGGCCGAAGCCGACGACGAAGTGGTCACCGTGTACGCCAAGGTCTGGCGGCGTTCGGTCGATTTCGCCGGTGCCGGGCAGTCCGCACTGGCGTGGACCACGTCCATCGCGTTCGAGGGCCGCACTCGTCGTCACCGTTCGAGGCTCTGACCAGCCCCTCCATCACTGAGCTGGAACGACGGCTCCGGCCGACGGTGCCACAGTTGACCGACGAGGAGTGCAGCCAGCAACGCCCCCAGGGATCCCAGGGCGAGGTCACCCAAGGTGTCGACGTAGGCCGTAGCCAGCTCGGGTGAGGTGCGCACGAACGCCGCGTACTCCCCCAGCTCCCACAGCACGGCCGCGGTCGCCCCGAAGCCCAACCCGCACATCACCACCAGCCCACGAGAGACGCGACGGCGCGGTGCCCAAGCCCACAGTGCGCCGGCCGTCAGCAGCCCCCAGTTGAGGAAGTGCATCACGTCGTCCCACCAGGTCACGGTGTCGAACAGGTTGAGCCGGTTACCGAGCAGGTCGAGCAGCCACGGCACCGTGATCAACAGATCGGCGGTCCAGGGGTATCCCACGTCACCGGACTCGCGCGCAGCCCGGCGGCGTCCGTACGCGAACCACCAGACCGGCACCACGATCGCACCCAGGGGGTAGACGACCAACCGTGCCGTCGAGGCCTTGCCCTTGATGCCGGAGAGGTCCGGCCAGATCACAGCGGAGACGAGCAGAACGACCAGCAGCAGCTTGCCGGCCAGATCGGCCCATCGGATCACCCGCACGTGGTCATGGTTGCAGGGGCGCGGCCCCGATCGCGGTAACCGGCCACGAAGCCGTCCGCGCCGCACGGGCTGGGAGTTGCTACGCTGCTGGTTTTTACTCAGATGACCTCGCTGCACCACCACGAGGCTCCATGATCAGAAGGATGTGCAGGCATGGAGGTCGACGGGTCGACTCCGACTCTCAGCTCCGACGACGTCTTCGGCGCGCTGCGGCGCGCACATGACCTGCTGGTCGGGGTGGCCGGGGCGTTGACGACCGACCAGCTGACCGGATCGTCGTACGCGAAGGAGTGGACCATCGCCGACGTCTTGTCCCACCTGGGATCAGGCGCAGAGATCTTCACCCTGTTTGTGCCGGCTGGAGCCAGCGGCGATGCTGCCCCCGAGTTCGCCAGGTTCCAGGCCATCTGGGACGTGTGGAACGCCAAGAGCCCCGAGGACCAGCTCCGTGACTCCCTGGCGTCGGACGGCTCCTTCCTGGACGCCGTAGAGGCGCTGACCCCGGGCCAGCGCGCCACCTGGCGGATGCCGTTGTTCGGGGCCGACCAGGATCTCGCCGGCCTGCTGCGGATGCGGCTCAGTGAACACACCCTGCACACCTGGGACGTCGCCGTGGCCATCGACCCAGGAGCGACCCTGCCCGACGTCGCCGCCGCGCTGCTGCTCGACGGTCTGGATGCCGTGGTCACTCGATCGGGCCGGGCCAGCGAGCTGCCGCTGCACGTGTCGGTCCAGACGACCCGGCCGCAGAGGCGGCTCGATCTCGACGTGGACGCTGATGGCGCCCGGCTGACCCCGGTCGTGGCCGACGCCGATCCCGCCGACCTGACGCTTCCAGCTGAGGCCCTGATCCGGCTCGTCTCGGGGAGGCTCGACCCTGCTCATACGCCGCTGGTCGAGGCCGACGGTCTGGACCTCGACGCGCTGCGCAACGCCTTCCCCGGATACTGACCGCACGTTCGCCGTCGTGGAGTAGACCTGGACTATCGTCGAGCTGTTTCCTATAGCCGGGCCATGATCCGACGGGTCGGGCCTCGTGGTGAGGGGTGAGGGCGGATGGATGTGCTGGTGGTCTGTGACACCGGCGTGGAACGGCACGGCGTCGAGGACCTGCCCAAGCTGCTGACCAGGGAGGATGCCGTCGTCTGGGTCGACATGCCGGTCTGCGACGCGGAGGCCCAGGACACGTTGCTCAACGTGTTCGGGTTCCATCCGATCGCCGTCAGGGACTGCGTCGAGCGCAACCACGTCTCCAAGCTGCACGTCTATCCCGATCACGTCTTCACGGTGCTGCACGCCCCGAAGGTGGGTCAGCGCGGTCATGTGCACTACGTCGAGCTCGACCAGTTCATCGGCCAGAACTACCTGATCACGGTGCACGGACCGCTGAACGCAGTAGTTGACCCCCGGGTCGCCCATCTCGACACGGCGGGTGTGCTGCGCCGGATCGAGGAGAAGCATCTGCACATCAACTCGGCCTTCGAGCTGTCCCACTGGATCGTGTCGTCGCTCATCCGGCGGGAGTCGGATCTGGTGGCCGAGCTGGCCCGGGACTCCGGCCAGCTCGAGCAGCAGGTGATGTCCGGCGAGGATCGTGAAGATCCGGAGGCCTTCCTGGAGGAGCTGTTCCAGGCCTGGTACGTGCTGCTCGCCCTCCGCACGATGGCGACCCACAGCAGTGCCACGTACGGACGGATGGCGCGGCTGGTGCGCTTCCTGCCCGACGCGGCACCACCCCTGTTCGCCGACATCGCCGACCAGTTCGACGTGGTGCGCACCATGGCCGACGGGCAGCGCGACTTCCTGCACGGGGTGATCGAGTTCTACCAGACCCGGACCTCGACCCACCTGACCCGGGCGGCGGAGAAGTCGGCCGCCTCGGCGGTGGTCGAGAACGAACAGATGCGCCGGATCACGGCGTGGGTGGCGATCGTGGCGGTGCCGACCGCCGTTACGGGGTTCTTCGGCCAGAACGTGCCCTACCCCGGGTTCGGCACCTCGGCCGGGGTGATCGCCTCGGTGGTTCTCATCGTGCTGCTCGCGAGCGCGTTGTTCGCCGCCTTCAAGCACAATAAGTGGCTCTGACCTGCGGCGCTGACGCACCTGGCACGGCCGGGTGGGGCCAACCCCTCCCCGAATCGGTTCAGTACGCTCCTCCCACGGCATCTGCCGTGGTCGCACACAGTCAGGAAGTCCCGACATGGCCTTGACCCGAGGTTTCACCAGCCGCCGTCGTCCGCCCCGGGAGGGCCTGCCCCCAGGTCAGTACGACGTCGGCGACGGCTGGCCGGTGCTCACCGCCGAGGTGACCCCCAAGCTGGACCCGCAGCAGTGGACCATGAGCATCGACGGTCTGGTGGCCACCGCGAAGACCTGGAGCTGGGACGAGATGCATGCGCTCCCCCAGTCGCGCTACGACGGCAACATCCACTGCGTCACCACCTGGTCGAAGTTCGACGTCACGTTCGGTGGGGTGAGCGTCGACGTCTTGTTGGACGCCGCCGGCGTGCTGCCCGAGGCCACCCACGTGCTGGGCACCTCGACCACCGGATACACCACCAACCTGCCGCTGGAGCAGGTCCGCGACGGCAGGGCCTGGGTGGTCTGGAGCTTCGGCGGCAAGCCGTTGCCCCGCGAGCACGGTGGACCGGTCCGGCTGCTGGTGCCGCACCTGTACTTCTGGAAGAGCGCCAAGTGGATCACCAAGCTGACACTGCTCGACCACGACCAGCACGGTTTCTGGGAACGCAACGGTTATCACGACCTGGGTGACCCCTGGCGCGAGCAGCGCTACCAGGGCGACTGAGGGTGGACGCCCCCGTCGGGGCCTGGCGCCGGGCGATCGTCCGCGAGATCACGCACCCGAACCCCCGGGCCGTGGTGCTGCGGATGGACGTGCCGGACCGGATCGATCACCTGCCCGGACAGCACTATGTGGTGCGGTTGACCGCCGAGGACGGTTACGTGGCGCAGCGGTCGTACTCGCTGTCGTCGGCACCGTCCGATCCGTCGATCGAGATGTACGTCGAACGACTGGAGGACGGCGAGGTCTCCGGGTTCCTGGCCGACGTTGCCGCGCCGGGTGACGAGCTGGAGGTGCGCGGACCCATCGGCGGCTGGTTCGTCTGGGACGGCACCAGCCGAGCGGTGGGGATCGGCGGCGGCACCGGGGTGGCGCCGCTGGTCGCCATGCTCCGCTACGCCCGCCACATCGGGGCCAAGCACCTGATCAGGGTGGTGGCGTCGGCCCGGACGCTGGCCGAGCTCCCCTACGCCGACGAGCTGATGGACGCCGGAGCGATCGTCGCCCTCAGCCGGGACGAGCTGGTGGGGCGCGAGGGGAGAGCGGGTCGAGCGGCCGGTCGGCTGGCCGCCGCCGAGCTCGCCCCGGTGATCACCGACGACGCGACCTACTACCTCTGCGGTTCGACCGGATTCACCGAGGCAGCCAGTCAGCTGCTGATGGACCTGCAGGTGCCGACCGAGGTCATCCGGGTGGAGCGGTTCGGCCCGAGCTCCTGAGCCGGACCGCCCGCCCCGTACGGGCAAGACGTGAACGGACCCGGGTCAGCGGACCTTGCGCGGAGTCGGCAGAGACAGTGCCGACGCAATCGTGAAGTGCAGGTCGGTCTGGTCGGTCAGACCGACCACGTTCGCCGCCTTGGGACCGTAACCGGCGATCCGGACCTGCGTGCCGGCATGCTCTTGCGAACCGCCCGCAGGCGCGGTGCCTAGGTGACGGCCGATCAACCGCGGGCCAACAGTTCCCCGTGACCCAGCACCTCGGCCACCGTGACCGCTGCGGCCGCCGACCACGCCTGGGGTCGACACGAGGCCGGATACGGCACGCCGGTCGTCCCCTCACCGGACCACAGCTCGGGCAGTCGGCCGTCGAAGACCAGCGACGCCTGCAGCAGCCCCTCGACCAGGCCGGCCGCCTCGGACAGCAGACCGGCCCGGTTCAGACCGGCCAGCACGATGGCGGTGTCGTGCGGCCAGACGGAGCCGCAGTGATAGCTGAGGGGCCAGTAGCCGCCGGCGTCGCAGGACATGGTCCGCAGACCCAGACCGGAGTCCATGTCGGGGGCGGCCAGCCGACGGGCGACCAGCCGCTCCTCCTCGGCGTCGAGGATGCCGGTGCCCAGCAGGTGCCCCATGTTGCTGGTGACCGAGTCCACCCTGCGCTTGGCCCCGTCGAGGGCGAGGGCCGGGTAGCGGTCCGGACCAGAGCCGCACCAGAACGACGTCCGGAAGCGCTCGGCCAGCTCGGCCGCCCAGCGGCGGTGCCGATCGACGCCGGGGAGTCCGAAGGCCTCCAGCAGGTCGGCGCCCACCCGGGCCGCTTCGTAGGCGTAACCCTGCACCTCGACCAGGGCGACCGCTCCGGTGGCGATGCTGCCGTCGGCAAACCGGATCGAGTCGCCGGAGTCCTTCCACCCCTGGTTGGCCAGCCCGTGCCCGGACTCGTCGATGTATTCCACGAAACCGTCACCGTCGGCATCGGCGTACTCACTCAACCAGCCGAGGGCCGCCTGCAGCGCAGGCAGTAAGGCGCGAACCTCGTCCTCGGGCAGTCCGGCGCGCCACGCATCATGCAGCAGGCAGACCCAGAGCAACGTTGCGTCGACGGTGCCGAAATAGACGGGCGGCAGGGACGACTGACCGAACGAGAACTGCCCGCGCCGCAGCTCGTGCAGGATCTTGCCGGGCTGCTCGGCGGAGTCGACGTCGACGGCCACGCCTTGCCGGGCGGCGAGCGTCCGTAACGTCGATCCTGCGTGGTTGACGTCGACCGGTAGCAACAACCGGGCCGCCCAGAGGCTGTCTCGCCCGAACAGGGTGAGGTACCAGGGTGATCCGGCCGCGAAGAACGCGTCGTGCGGAGCGTCGGGCGTCGCCATCCGCAACGCGTTGAGGTCGGTCAGTGAGCGCTGGAGCCAGGGGGCCAACCGTGCGTCGGCGGCCCCTCCGGTCGGGAACGGGACAGGAAGCATCGACTCGACCAGCTCAGCCACGGCCAGCGGCCGGCCCTGGGCCGCGACCACGGCAGCACCGCGGTCGACCAGCTCCAGTGCCCACTCCACCGCAGCCTGCCCGAGCGCCGGCACCGGGACCGACCAACCCAGCTCGATCCGGGTCTGCTCGTCACGCTGCTCCACCTCGGCGTGGGGCGCGATCAGCCGAAGCTGCAGATCGGTGGCCGACCAGGACCAGGTGTCACCGTCACGGCTGAGGTCGAGCGGTTGCGGCTCCGCCGTCAGTCCCCACTTGATCGACTCGATCGACGCGTAGTCTGCGCGCAGCGCCAGCGTGACCGAGAGCTGCAGTGGCACGTCCAGGGTCGAGCTGAACGTCAGCGTCTCCGCCACCCGGCCGGGCGTCACGACCCGGCGGCGGTCCAGCCTGAGCTGAGGGTCGGCCCCGACCTCCACCTCCACCGGCAGCGCGCGGATCAGGCTGACGAAGGTGGTGCCGTCGGTGTGGTCTGACGGATCGCCGGCGTCGGTGGTGGCGATATGGACCGGTGACTGCCCGTTCACGCTGATGACCGCTTCGCTCAGCACTCGTACGTCGGCGTGGATCACGCCCTGAGCCGAGGAGACGTGCTGGCTGGACGTCACGTCGCCGTTGGGGCCCGAGAGCACCTGCGTCGGAGCCGCCAGAGTCGTGACCAGCTCGTGCAGGAACGGTTGCTGATGATTGGGCATGACGGCTCATGGTACGAGGACGGCACGCGGACGAGCCCGCGCCCCGTACGCGCGGCTGGGCATCGCTGGGTGGCCGGTGACGGTCGCGGCGTGTCGAACACCTCCGGCGGCCGCCGGGGCGCAGACTGGTCCCGAGGCCTTCCACCTTGTTGAGAGCGGGTGCCACGAGCATCCAGCAGCCCTGCCGGACTCGACCGCCGGCAGGGTTTCTCACGCCGAGCACCGCTGTCTCGGTCATCCCACGCACCGCGGCCTGCCCGCGTCGACCGCCGAACCGGCAGACTGAGCGTGTGAGCGTCAGCGTCTTCGATCTGTTCAGCATCGGCATCGGTCCATCGAGCTCCCACACGGTCGGACCGATGAGGGCCGCGCACAGCTTCGCCGCCGCGCTGGCCGAGGACGGACTGCTGGCCTCCACCACCCGGGTGCTCGGCGAGCTCTTCGGCTCACTCGGCGCGACCGGGCACGGCCACGGGAGCCATGACGCCGTGGTTTGGGGGTTGGAGGGAGAGGACCCGGAGAACGTAGACACCCAGCTGGGCCCCGAACGCGCCGCCGTGGTGCGGACCTCGGGACGGCTGTTGCTCAACGGCAGTCACGAGATCGACTTCGACTCGGACGCCGATCTGGTGCTGCACCGACGGAGATCACTGCCCTTCCATCCCAACGGCATGACCTTCACGGCGTTCTCCGGCGACCGTATCGTCAGCGAGCGCACCTACTACTCGATCGGCGGTGGCTTCGTCCTGGCCGACGACGGTTCCGGCCAGCCGCAGCTGAGGCCTGACCCGACCGTGGTGCCCTACCCTTTCCGTACCGGCAGCGAGCTGCTGCGGCAGTGCACCGACCACAGGCTGTCCGTCAGCCAGGTGATGATGGGCAACGAGTGCGCTCGGCGACCGGAGGCGGACGTCCGTGCGGGCCTGCTGAAGATCTGGGCGGTGATGCAGGAGTGCGTCACCAACGGGATCGCCCACACCGGGACGTTGCCGGGTGGTCTGAAGGTCCGGCGACGCGCGGCCGAGCTGCAGCAGCGGCTGGTTGTCGACGCCGGCCAGTTCCGTCACCAGATCGACCCGCTGGCGGCCATGGACTGGGTGACCCTGTGGGCGCTCGCGGTCAACGAGGAGAACGCCTCCGGCGGTCGGGTCGTCACCGCCCCCACCAACGGCGCCGCCGGCATCATCCCGGCCGTGCTGCACTACGCCGTCACCTTCGTCCCCGACACCGGCGACGACGCGATCGTCGACTTCCTGCTGGTGGCCGGGGCTCTCGGCTCGATCTACCAGCAGACCGCCTCCATCTCCGGCGCCGAGGTCGGCTGCCAGGGCGAGGTGGGTACGGCCTGCTCGATGGCCGCCGGCGCCCTGGCCGAGAGCCTGGGCGGCACCCCCGAGCAGGTCGAGAACGCGGCCGAGATCGGTATGGAGCACCACCTGGGCCTGACCTGCGACCCGGTCGGCGGTCTGGTGCAGATCCCGTGCATCGAGCGCAACGCGGTCGGCTCGGTCAAGGCCATCACCGCCGCGCGGCTCGCCCTCTACGGCGACGGCCGACACACGGTCAGCCTGGACAAGGTGATCAAGACCATGATGGAGACCGGCGCCGACATGAAGGTCAAGTACAAGGAGACGTCCCGCGGCGGCCTCGCCGTGAACATCGTCGAGTGCTAGCCGAGTGGGCACGAAACCGGCACGGTTGCCGGCGTGTCGCGAAAGCGCCCGGGGCGACACGCCGACAGGAGTGCCGGAAAACTGACCAGTCGGCGAAGAGGGGGGTCAGTCCTGGTGTGATCGGACGGTCGTCCTCCGACAGACTGTGGCCATGCTGCGCACTGTCACGTCCTCTCTCGACCTCACCCTCTCCGGTCCGGTCAAGCTGGTCTTCAGCATCGCGGTCGCCGACGGAGCGCCGATCCAGAGCGAGGAGCTGTCGGTCGTGCTGGACGGCCGCGTCGTCGAGGCCGATGAGCTGGTGGACGCCCACGGCAGCCGGCTGCACGTCGTCCAGGCCACAGGCAACCTGCTGACCGTGCACTACCGCGCTGTGGTGGACGGCCAGTTCGCCCCCGCTCCGGTGGACCAGCTCGACCTGATCGAATACCTCCGGCCCAGCCGCTACTGCGAGTCCGACTCGCTGGCTCCGACCGCCGCCAGGGAGTTCTCCGGGCTGCAGGACCAAGTCTTGCTGGCCGCGGTGACCGACTGGGTCTCCGATATCTTGACCTACGTCCCCGGCTCCAGCCTGCCCACCGACGGCGCGGTCCGCACCTTCCTCGCGCGTCAAGGGGTCTGCCGTGACTACGCCCACCTGTGCATCGCCCTGCTCCGCGCGCTGAACGTCCCGGCCCGGTTGGCTGCGGTCTTCGCCCCCGGGCTGAGCCCGATGGAGTACCACGCTGTCTGCGAGGCCTACGTCGACGGCGGCTGGTACACCGTCGACCCCACCCGGCTGGCGCCGCGGCAGAGCCTGCTGCGGGTGTCCACGGGGAGAGACGCGGCCGACACCGCGTTCCTCAGCAGCTTCGGAGCTAACGTGCAGCTCAGCGGGCTCGAGGTCAGCGCCGTGGTGGACGACTTCCCCCTCGACGACGGCAGCCAGCCCCTCGCCCTGCTCTGAGCTGGGCTCGTCTCACGGTCGGCGCGGCTTACTTGCTCGTGTCACCTCGGCAGGACATACTGGCCACACTTACCACTACGGATCGTCGGGCACGTACCTGCCCGTGGAAGGAAGTGTGGCATGGCCACAGTCAGTTTCAAGCAGGCAACCCGGGTCTATCCGGGTGCCGACCACCCCTCGGTCAACAAGCTCGACCTGGAGATCGGTGACGGCGAGTTCATGGTCCTCGTCGGACCCTCCGGGTGCGGCAAGTCGACGTCCCTGCGGATGCTGGCGGGTCTCGAAGAGGTCAACCAGGGCAGCATCTACATCGGCGACCGTGACGTCACCGACCTGCCGCCCAAGGACCGCGACATCGCGATGGTCTTCCAGAACTACGCCCTGTATCCCCACATGACCGTGGGCGACAACATGGGCTTCGCCCTGAAGATGGCGAACGTCCCCAAGGCGGAGCGGCAGCAGCGGGTCCAGGAAGCCGCGCACCTGCTCGGCCTGGAGGACTTCCTCAACCGCAAGCCCAAGGCCCTCTCCGGTGGTCAGCGTCAGCGCGTCGCCATGGGTCGCGCGATCGTCCGCTCTCCGCAGGTGTTCCTGATGGACGAGCCGCTGTCCAACCTGGACGCCAAGCTTCGGGTCTCGACCCGTACGCAGATCGCGGCGCTCCAGACCCGACTCGGGGTCACCACCGTGTACGTCACGCACGACCAGGTCGAGGCCATGACCATGGGCGACCGGGTTGCGGTCATGAAGGACGGCGTCCTGCAGCAGGTCGACAGCCCGTTGGGCCTGTACGACACGCCTCGGAACCTGTTCGTGGCCGGCTTCATCGGTTCGCCGGCGATGAACCTGATCGAGGGCACCGTCGTCGACGGCGGCATCCAGGTCGGCGACTTCACAGTTCCGGTCCCCCGGGACTGGCTGGCCAAGGCGGCGGGCGAGAGCAAGCTGACCCTGGGCATCCGGCCGGAGAACTTCTCCATCTCCGACACCAACGACGGCATCGGTCTCGATGTCGCGGTGGTCGAGGAGCTGGGGGCCGACGCGTTCCTCTACGGCACGCTGGCCGGGACCGCAGAGGATGAGCGTCTCACCGCCCAGCAGATCGTGGCTCGGATCTCGTCCCTGGTGCCTCCGGCCCGCGGGTCGACGATCCGGCTGAACGCGGACTCCGAGCACTTCCACGTCTTCTCCACGAAGAGCGGCGACCGGCTGTCCTGAGCAGCACCTGATCGAACCCGAAGGCCCTCGCACGTCGCGGGGGCCTTCGGTCTGCCCGGGCCAGGTCTGCCAGGGCGTCATTCGCCGGGCGGCGCGTGGGACGCTTCGGTGATCCCTGACAAGATGGGTCAGTGCCCCGGTTTCTCTCCGCCAACACCAACAGCCGTCTGATCACCCTGCCGTGGGAGACGCCGCTGGAGTACTGGGCCAAGGACCATCTGGTCGCGTTGCCGCGAGGAATCTCTCGCCATGTCGTCCGTTTCGTCCGGGTGGGCACCGAGATCTACGCCATGAAGGAAGTGCTGGAGCATCTCGCTCTGCACGAGTACCGCCTGCTGCGTGACCTGACCCGGCTGGACACCCCCTCGGTCGAGGCGGTCGGGGTGGTGACCAACCGGGTGGACATCGACGGCGAACCGCTCGACCCGGTCCTGATCACCCAGCATCTGTCCTTCTCGCTGCCCTACCGCTCGCTCTTCTCCCGCGGCGTCCGACAGGACACGGTCAACCGGCTGGTCGACGCCATGGTCGTGCTGCTGGCCCGGCTGCACCTGATCGGCTTCCTCTGGGGCGACGTCTCGTTGTCCAACACCCTCTTCCGCCGCGACGCCGGCGCCTTCGCGGCCTACCTGGTGGACGCCGAGACCGGCGAGCTGCATGACGAGCTGACCGCCGGTCAGCGTGAGCACGACCTGCAGATCGCCAGGACCAACCTCTTCGGGGAGTTCCTCGACCTCGAGGCGGGCGGCCTGCTGGACGAGGCGCTGGACCCGTTGATCCTGGTGGAGACGATCGAGGCACGCTACCGGGAGCTGTGGGCCGAGCTGACCGGCGTCGAGGAGTTCGACGGTACCGAGATGCACCGGATCGAGAGTCGGGTGCGCAGGCTCAACGCGCTGGGCTTCGACGTGGCCGAGCTGGACATCACCACCGACTTCGCCGGCTCGACCATCCGCATCCAACCCAAGGTCGTGGACGCCGGGCACCACTCCCGACGGTTGATCCGCCTCACCGGTCTCGATACCGAGGAGAACCAGGCTCGGCGGCTGCTCAACGACCTCGACTCGTTTCGCGCCCGGACGGACCAGCAGGGGGCCAACGAGTCGATCGTGGCTCACCAGTGGCTGACCGAGCGCTTCGAGCCGGTGCTGGCCACGGTGCCCAACGAGATGCGAGGCAAGCTGGAGCCCGCTGAGGTCTACCACGAGGTGCTCGAGCACCGCTGGTTCATGTCGGAGAAGGCCGGCGCGGAGGTGCCCATCCACGTAGCGGCCAAGGGATACGTGAACAGCATCCTGAGCGAGCTGCCCGACGAGGCCGTGTCGATGGCCGAGGACGGTACCGGTGTGCTGGCTAACCCGTACGACCCGTCACAGGGTTACGCCGACGACTCCGCCGACAAGCCCTACGACCCGTGGGAGGACGGCGACGACGCCCCCGACGACGAGGAGGAGGAGCCGAGCTCCGGCGGTTATCTCGACATCGCGGCGTTGCGAGCCCGGACCCCCAAGGGCTGAGGTCTCAGCGCGGCGGCATCCGCAGGGCGCCGTCCAGCCGGATGACCTCACCGTTGAGCAGCGGGTTGGCGATGACCGCCTCGACCAGCATCGCGTACTCGCTGGGACGGCCGAGCCGGGACGGGTGCGGGACCAACGCCTCGAGCGTCAACTTCGTCTCCCCGGGCAGCCCAGACATCATCGGCGTCTCCATCACCCCGGGGGCGATGGTCATCACCCGGATGGCCCGGTCGGCGAGGTCCCGGGCGGACGTGATCGTCAGGGCGGCGACCCCTCCCTTGCTGGCGGCGTAGGCAGCCTGCCCGATCTGGCCGTCGAAGGCAGCCACACTCGCCGTCATCACCACCAGCCCACGGTCCCCGTCCAGCAGATCGTTGGCGGTCATCGCCTCAGCGGCCAGCCGCAGGACGTTGAAGGTACCGATCAGGTTGATCTCCACCACGGTGCGGAAGCTCTCCAGCGCCAACACGCCCCGACGCCCGAGAATGCGGCCGGGAGTGGCGACCCCGGCACAGCTGACCGCCACCCGGAGCGCACCCAGGCCGACCGCGAGGTCGACGGCGGCAGCCACCTGCGCCTCGTCGCGGACATCAGCCGCGGCGAAGCGCACACCGTCGCCCAGCTCGGTCGCCAGCTCCGCACCCCGGGACGAGGGCAGGTCCACGATCACCACCCGGACACCGGTCGCCACCACGGCCCGCACGGTGGCCTCACCGAGGCCCGACGCGCCGCCGGTCACCAGCACGACGTCTCGTCCGGAGAGCTTCATCGCAGCCTCGCCGTCAGCCCAGCAGCTGTCGGGCGATGACCAGTCGCTGGATCTGGTTGGTGCCCTCGAAGATCTGCGTCACCTTGGCCTCCCGCAGATAGCGCTCGGCCGGGTAGCGGTCCGTGTATCCGTCCTCGCCCAGCACCTGCACCGCGTTCGAGGTGACCTGCACGGCCGCGTCCGTGGCCACCATCTTCGCCACCGCCGCGTCGCGGGTGAACGGGCGCCCGGCGTCGCGCTTGCGCCCCGCCATCAGATACGTCGCCCGAGCGGTGTCCACCCGGGCCGCCATCTCGGCCAGCAGGAACTGGATGCCTTGGTCGTCGGCGGACCGCCGGCCACCGATCAGCGTCCGGGCGTACGCCACCGCACAGTCCAGCGCAGCCTGGGCGAGACCCGTGGCGCAGGCCGCGATGCCCAGCCGGCCCGAGTCCAGCGCCGACAGCGCGATGCGCATGCCCTGGCCGTCGTCTCCGATCCGTCGGTCCTCACTCACCGGCACAGCGTCCAGATACATCGCCGCCGTGGTCGACGCGGTCAGTCCCATCTTGCGTTCCGGGGCTCCGAAGGTCAGGCCCGGGCTGCCCGCGGGCACCAGGAAGCAGCTGATCCCCCGGGACCGGTCGCTGCTGGTCCTGGCGAAGACGGTGTAGAAGTCGGCGTGCGAGCCGTGGGTGATCCAGCTCTTGGCCCCGACCAGGGAGTAGCCGTCGTCGGTCGGCTTCGCCCGGCTGGTCATCGCCGTGATGTCGGAACCGGCGGCCGCTTCCGACAGCGCGTACCCGCCGAGCTGGTCCCCGCTGATCATCGGCGGCAGCAGGTCGCTGATCTGGCCCGGCCGACCCCAGGTGGCCAGGGGGTGACAGCTCATGGTGTGCACCGACAGACCGACCCCGACCGTCATCCAGGCCGACGCGATCTCCTCCAGAGCCTGCAGGTACACCTCGTACGGCTGGCCTCCGCCACCGAGCGCCACCGGATACGGCAGGCCGAGCAGTCCCGCGTCGCCGAGGAGCGTGAAGATGTCTCGGGGGAACGTACCGGTCGCCTCCGCGGCCGCGGCTCGCGGGCCCAGGTCGTCCTGCGCGAGATCGCGGACCCGGGCCACGAGACCGGCGGCGGCGGGCGGCAGCATCCGGTCGACGGTCATCGTCCTCGCTTCCCCGAAACCTGCGTGACCCAGCCCGGGCGCATCACGACACCCGGTACTGGCAAGAGTACGCTCGTACCGTGACAGAGGCCGTCGACGCGGACCGGCGGCTCACCGGCCGGCAGGCGAGCCTGCGGGTGGCTCTGGTCGATCTGGTGCTGACCGAGGGCTTCAGCCACCTGACCGTGGATGACGTCGCCGCCCGGCTCGGTTGTTCGAAGCGCACTCTCTATGCCCTCGCGCCGAGCAAGGAGCAGCTGGCCACGCTCGCGGTGCGGGACTTCTTCCGCCAGGCCACGGCCGAGGTCGAGGCCACCATCGCCCGGACCAGGTCGCCGACCCAGCGCGTCACCCGCTATCTGGAAGCGGTCGCGCGCACCCTCGCCCCCGCCGGCCGGGCCTTTCAAAACGACGTCGCCGACTTCGCCCCCGCGCGCGAGATCTACGAGGCCAACACGGTCGCTGCCGCCCAGCGGGTCCGGCAGCTGATCGACGAAGGCACCGCCGCCGGTGCCTTCCGCAACGTCAACACCCCCTTCATCGCCGAGGTGGTCACCGCGACGATGCGCCGGATCACCTCGGGCGAGGTGGAACGCTCCGCCGGCCTGAGCGACGCCGCGGCGTACACGGAGCTGGCCCGCCTGGTGGTGTCGGCGGTCAGCCGCCAGACCCGCGATCCGGTGCACCAGCACCGCCCGCGGGGCGCGGAAGTGCAGCGGGACCCGGTCAAAGCAGAATAGGCTTCGGCCATGGAGGACGATCTGAACCAGCTGGGCGAAGACCTGATCACGACCTCCGCACGCATCGTGCGGTGGGTCCGGACCGACGGTCTGACCCTGAGCCTGGCCTCGGCGCGGATCCTGGCCCGGCTCTTCGACAACGGTCCGTCGCGGATCAGCGACCTCGCCGCCCTCGAGCGCTCCTCCCAGCCCACGATCACCAACCACGTGAAGAGGCTGGAGGCGGCCCGCCTGGTAGCCCGCGCCCCCGACCCGTCGGACGCCCGGGCCTGGACGATCACCTTGACCGAGCAGGGTGAGCAGCAGCTGGCCGAGATGCGCGCCTCGCTCGGCACCAACGTCCAGCCGCACCTGGCCAGGCTGCCGCAGCGGGATCTGAAGGCGCTGCGCCAAGGCCTCGAGGTGATGCGTCGGTTGATGACCGCCGATAGGCTTTCTCAGTGACCGTGCAGGAAACCGCCACCGACCCCACCGACGTCGAGAGCACCTCCACGCCCGCAGCGACCAGTGTCTTTCGGCTCTACGACACGGCCACCCGAGAGGTGCGGGACTTCGAGCCGCTCGTGGCCGGCCAGGTGTCGATCTACCACTGCGGGCTGACGGTCCAGTCGGCCCCGCACCTCGGCCACATTCGCAAAGAGGTCGTCTACGACGTGCTCCGGCGCTGGCTGTCCTCCACCGGTTACGCCGTCACCGTGATCGCGAACGTCACCGACATCGACGACAAGATCTTGACCAAGTCGGCCGAGGCCGGCGTGCCGTGGTTCGCTCACGCGTATCGCTTCGAACGTGAGCTGCACGACGCCTACGAGGCCCTGGGCTGCGAGCCGCCCACCTATGAGCCGCGGGCCACCGGACACATCACGGAGATGATCGAGCTCACCCAGACGCTGGTCGAGCGCGGTCACGCCTACCCCGCCGACGACGGCTCCGGCGACGTCTACTTCGACGTGCGGTCCTGGCCTTCGTACGGCAGCCTGTCGCGGCAGAACATCGACGACATGGAGGCCGCGGCCGACGCCGATCCCCGCGGCAAGCGCGACCCACGCGACTTCGCCCTGTGGAAGGGCCACAAGGACGACGAGCCGCTGTCCGCGTCCTGGGCCACGCCGTGGGGACGAGCCCGCCCCGGCTGGCATCTCGAGTGCTCGGCGATGGCCGGTAAGTATCTCGGGGACG
This sequence comes from Propionibacteriales bacterium, assembly GCA_038238065.1. GTDB lineage: Bacteria > Actinomycetota > Actinomycetes > Propionibacteriales > Propionibacteriaceae > Microlunatus. The sequence goes on from JBBRYD010000001.1 coordinate 60,300, forward strand.
AGTTCGACATCCACGGCGGCGGCATCGATCTGCGCTTCCCGCACCACGAGAACGAGCTGGCCCAGTCCGCCGCCGCCGGGCGTGCCTTTGCCCGGTTCTGGATGCACAACGCCTGGGTGACGGCGGCCGGGGAGAAGATGAGCAAGTCGCTCGGCAACGGGGCCCTGGTGTCGGAGGTGACGAAGCAGTACCCGCCGCGCGCCGTCCGGTTCTATCTGGCGCAGCCGCACTACCGCTCCGCGATCGAGTTCTCCGACACCTCGTTGACCGAGGCGGCCGCCGCGATGCAACGCATCGACAACTTCGCCGGCCGCGCCACCGACGCGGTCGGCCGGGTGCCGGGCCGGGTGCCGACGGAGTTCGCCGCGGCGATGAACGACGACCTGGGCACCCCGGCGGCGGTGGCTGTTCTCTACAGCGCCGTCCGCGAGGGCAACGTCGCGCTGGAGGCCGGAGACACCCAGCAGATCGTCGACCGGCTGAGCGAGGTCAACGGCATGCTCGACGTGCTGGGTCTGGCCGCGGACGCGCCGACCTGGCGCGCGTCCGGCGAGGACCGCCAGCTCACCGACGTGGTCGATGAGCTGGTCGCCGAGCTGCTCAAGCAGCGTGGGGCGGCGCGCGCCCGCAAGGACTTCGCGGCGGCCGACGGCATCCGCGACTCACTGGCCGCGATGGGGGTCGAGATCTCCGACACCCCGAGGGGGCCACGTTGGTCACTGAACCGCGCCCCCGAAACACGCGTGGACCACCCCGATCGAGGAGCGTAACCATGCCCGGAAACAGTCAACGCAAGGGCGCGGTCGCGCACAAGGGCAAAGGCAACACCGCCGGGTCCGGCGGTCGGGTCCGCCGCGCCCTCGAGGGCCGCGGGCCGACGCCCAAGGCCGAGGACCGGCCGTACCACAAGTCGTACCGCAAGGCCGACGCCAGCAAACGACCGACTGACCGGACGCGCGGCGGCGCCAAGACGTCACGTCCCGGCGCCGGTGGCGCCGAATGGGTCGCGGGGCGCAACTCGGTGCTGGAGGCCATGCAGGCCGACATCCCGGTGAAGAACGCCTACATCGCCGAGGGCGCCGAACGCGACGACCGGCTGCGCGAGGTGCTCAAGCTGGCCGCCGACCGGGGCACGCCCATGCTCGAGGTCACCCGGGTCGAGCTCGACCGGATGACCGGTGGAGCGGTCCACCAGGGCGTGGCCCTGCAGCTGCCGGAGTTCAAGTACGCCCATCCCGACGACCTGCTGACGGCCGCGCTCCAGGCCGGTGGTCAGCCGCTGATCGTGGCGCTGGACTCGATCACCGACCCGCGCAACCTCGGGGCCATCGTCAGGTCCGCGGCGGCGTTCGGGGCCAACGGGGTGCTGATCCCCGAACGACGCTCGGCCGGCATGACCGCGTCGGCCTGGAAGACGTCGGCGGGGGCAGCGGCGCGGCTGCCGATCGCCAAGGCGACCAACCTCAACCGGGCGCTCCGGCAGTACGCCGGCGCCGGGTTCACCCTGATCGGACTGGACGGCGAGGCTGAGACCGACATCGCGGACCTGCCCGCGGCCACCGGTCCGGTGGTGCTGATCGTGGGGAGCGAGGGCGACGGCCTGTCGCGGTTGGTCCGCGAGGCGTGCGACACGTTGGTCTCCATCCCCATGATCGAGACCGTGGAGTCGCTGAACGCCGGCGTCGCCACCGGGATCGCGCTGTACGAGATCGCCCGCGCCCGGCAGTAACCGGCCGTCGTCCAGAAATACCACGGTCGTCGGAGGCGTCAGCCCCGTGCGGCGGCGTGTCCGCGGTGCACGCCCCGACGAGGGGCGAATTCTTGGACTTGCGCGGGCGGGCCCATAGATTGGTGGCGTGACCGACACCATCACGCCCATCAGCACCCAGATGTCCGCGGAGTACGCGGCGAAGGCCTCCGAGGCCTACCGCGCCGCCCTGGCGGTGATCGAGACGGTCGAGCCGCGGATCGCCGCAGCCACCCGCGCCGAGCTGGACGACCAGCGACACTCGCTCAAGCTGATCGCCTCGGAGAACTACGCGTCGCCGGCTGTGCTGCTGACCATGGGGACCTGGTTCAGCGACAAGTACGCCGAAGGCACCATCGGACACCGCTTCTATGCGGGCTGCCAGAACGTCGACACGGTCGAGGCGCTGGCCGCCGAGCACGCCCGCGAGCTGTTCGGTGCCGAGTACGCCTACGTCCAGCCGCACTCCGGCATCGACGCCAACCTGGTCGCCTTCTGGTCCATCCTGGCCCACCGGGTCGAGCTGCCCACCCTGGCCGAGCGTGGCGTCAAGGGCATCAACGACCTGTCCGAGGACGACTGGGAGGAGTTGCGGCACGCCTTCGGCAACCAGCGCGCGCTCGGCATGTCGCTCGACGCCGGCGGCCACCTGACCCACGGCTTCCGGCCCAACATCTCCGGCAAGATGTTCCATCAGCGTTCCTACGGCACCGATCCCGAGACCCAGCTGCTCGACTACGACGCCGTGCGCGCCACCGCGAAGGAGTTCAAGCCGCTGATCCTGATCGCGGGCTACTCCGCGTACCCCCGCCGGGTGAACTTCGCCAAGATGCGCGAGATCGCCGACGAGGTGGGCGCCACCCTGATGGTCGACATGGCGCACTTCGCCGGCCTGGTCGCGGGCAAGGTCTTCACGGGCGAGGAGGACCCGGTGCCCTACGCGCACATCGTGACCAGCACGACCCACAAATCGTTGCGCGGTCCGCGGGGCGGCCTCGTGCTGGCCACCAGGGAATACGCGGACTCGGTCGACCGCGGCTGCCCGATGGTGCTCGGCGGTCCGCTCTCGCACGTGATGGCGGCCAAGGCGGTCGCCTTCGCCGAGGCCCGTCAGCCGTCGTTCCAGACCTACGCCCAGGCGGTGGCCGACAACGCCAAGACGCTGGCCGAGGGCTTCCTGACCCGCGGTGCGCAGCTGGTCACCGGCGGCACCGACAACCACATCGTGCTGCTGGACGTGTCCGGCTACGGTCTGACCGGGCGGCAGGCGGAGTCCGCGCTGCTGGACGCCGGCATCGTGACCAACCGCAACTCCGTGCCCAACGACATCAACGGCGCCTGGTACACCTCCGGGGTCCGGCTCGGCACGCCGGCCCTGACCACCCGCGGATTCGGCGGCGACGACTTCGACCAGGTCGCGGCGCTGATCGTCAACGTCCTCGAGAACACGACGCCCACCGTCACCGCGGCCGGCGCTCCGGGCAAGGCCAAGTACCTTCTGGCCGAGGGCGTGGCCGCCGCGACGAAGTCGGCCTCGGCCGAGATGCTCGACGCCAACCCGCTGTATCCGGGTCTGGAGCTCTGATGGGCCCCGCCCCACTGGGGACCCGCACGCTCGGCTCGGTCGACACCGGCTCTGACCTCGTCGTCTCCAGTGTGGGGCTGGGCTGCATGGGCATGTCGGAGTTCTACGGCACCATCGACGAGTCCGAAGCAAGGGACACCATCCACCGCGCCCTCGACCTCGGCGTCACTCTGCTCGACACGGCCGACATGTACGGCCCGTTCACCAACGAGCTGCTGGTGGGCGGCGCCATCAGAGGGCGCCGTGACGAGGTGGTGCTGGCCACCAAGTTCGGCAACGTGCGCGACCCCGCGAACCCCACCTAACGCCGCATCGACGGTTCGCCGGAGTACGTCCGGTGGGCGTGCGATCAGAGTCTGTCCCGGCTGGGCGTGGACCACATCGACCTGTACTACCAGCACCGGGTCGACAAAACGGTCCCGATCGAGGAGACCGTCGGTGCCATGGCCGAGCTGATCCAAGCAGGCAAGGTGCGGCGTCTCGGGCTGAGCGAGGCGTCCGCGGACACCATCCGTCGGGCACACGCCGTGCATCCGATCACCGCGCTGCAGACCGAGTACTCGCTGTGGACGCGGCACATCGAGTCCGAGATCCTGCCGCTGCTGCGTGAGCTGGGTATCGGTCTGGTGCCGTACTCGCCATTGGGCCGCGGCTTCCTCACCGGCACCATCACCTCGACCGACGGGCTGGACCCGAGCGACTTCCGCCGTCACAACCCCCGGTTCCAGGGTGCAGCGCTCGACGCCAACCTCACTCTGGTGGCGGCCGTGCGTGAGCTGGCCGAGCGGAAGGGAGTCACCGCTGGACAGCTCGCCCTCGCCTGGGTGCTGGCCCAGGGTGACGACGTCGTGCCCATCCCCGGCACCAAGCGAGTCACGTACCTGGAGGAGAACGTCGGCTCAGCCGCCGTCCGGCTCAGCCAGCAGGACCTGACCGAGCTGGCCGAGGCGGTCCCGGTGGAGGCCGTCGTGGGCGAGCGCTACCCCGACATGTCCTCGATCGACGCCTGAGCCCATTGGCAGCGCTGATCTCACGCGGCTCTCAGTTTCCGGTCGTACCCTCGGTTCATGCGTACCTGGGGACGACGACTAGCAGTCAGCGTGGCGGCCGTGGCCGGCCTGTCCGGTCTGGTCGGCTGTTCAGGGTCGGGCATCAGCGAGACGGACGCCTACAAGATCGGCTGCCCGGCGGTGGACGCGGTGGTCGCCGGCGGGACGCTCGGCAGCAAGGCCACCGTGGCGGCACTCGAGAAGCTGCGCCAGCAGCCTGATCTGGGTGCCGGCACCACGAAGTGGATCGACGCCGCGATCGGTGCGCTGAAGACGACAGATCCGAACGACATGCCCAAGGGGGCCAAGTCGGTGCTGGTCGGCGGCTGCGCCGACCACGGCTACCCGCTGCGCAACCTGGCCACCTCGGGCTGACGCATCAGCCCAGCCCCCACGACACGCCGTCCAAACCGCAGGTCCAGCGCCCAGTCGGCGAGACAGGGGGGCAGAGTCAGCGGTGCTCGTCCTCCAGCAGCTCCTCCAGATCGGGCAGCCGGTCCAAACCTCGGACGAGCTGGGCCATCCGGTAGTTGTGGGAGAACCGCTCCCGGTGCCGGTGCAGTAAACGCCAGTATCCCGAGGTGAACGGGCAGGCCTTGTCTCCGACGCGGACCTTGGGGTCGAACACGCAGCCGGCACAGTGGTCGGTCATCTTGTTGATGTAGTTGCCGCCGGACACATATGGCTTGGTGGCCAGCACTCCGCCGTCGGCATGCTGGGACATCCCGACCACGTTCGGCACCATCACCCAGTCGTAGCCGTCCACGAACGAGCGGTGGAACCAGTCGGTCACCTGCTGCGGCTCCCAGCCCTGCTGCAGCGCATAGTTTCCGAGCACCATCAATCGCGGGATGTGATGCGCCCAGCCCACCTCACGCACCGAGTCCAGCGCGCTGGCCAGACAGGCTGCCTCGGTGCCCGAGGAGTCCAGCTCGACGAACCAGGTGGGCAGGTCGCCGCGTGCCTCGAGCGCGTTGCGCTCCCGGTAGTCCTCCCCGAGGTACCAGTAGAGGTGCCAGATGTAGTCGCGCCACCCCATCACCTGGCGGACGAAACCCTCGACGGACTCGATCGGCGCGTGACCCTCGTGGAAGGCGTCCTCAGCCGCCCGAACCACCTCCAGCGGGTCCAGCAGACCCAAGTTGAGGGGTGCGGACAGCAGCGAGTGAGCCATCCAGCGATCGCCGCTCAGGACTGCGTCCTCGTAGGCGCCGAAGATGGGCAGCCGGTGCTGGATGAAGTCCGCCAGCACCGCTAGCGCCTCCTCCCGGGTCGCCGCGAAGGTTCGCGGCCCGTCTTCACCGACGAAGCGCACGCCCTCACTCGCCCAGCGGTCCAGATCCCTCCGTACCCCCGCGTCGATCTCGTCCTCGACCGGCCAGAAGGGCTCCGGGACGCCGAGGGTGTCGGCCGCTCTGGGCGGCGGCTTGCGGTTCTCAGCGTCGAAGTTCCAGCGACCGTCGACCGGCTCGTCGCCGTCCATCAGTACCTCGACCCGGCGCCGGGCGTCGCGGTAGAAGTCCTCCATCAGCAGCCGTTTGCCGCCCCGGGCGTCCGCCCAGGAGGCGAACTCGGTACGCGTGGTGACGTAGCCCCTGGCGGGTAGCCGCTCGAGGTCACGCTCGGCCGCCAGCTGGTCCACGAGGTGCAGGGCGGCGTAAGACGTGGGCTGCACCACGCTCAGCGGGTCGTCCAGCTGGGCCACTGCCTCCCGGTAGGTGTCGGTCTGCAGGTAGCGACATCGATCACCCAGCTCGGCCGCTCGATGACGCAGGGCGGAGAGGATGAGGTGCGCCTTCTGCCGATGGAACACCCGCCTCTCGAAGACCGCACGCGACTCGACGAGCAGCACCGGCTGCTGCGCGTTGTCGAGGAACAGCGGCCCCAGCTGATCGGCGAAGAGCCAACGACGACGAAGCATCGAGCCAGTCTGCCTCAGCGGGAAAACAGGCCGCCGGAGACGGTGGTGATGAAGCTCCGCAGGGAGCCCGGAAGATCGCGCAGGTGCCAGTCGTCGGGACCGTGGAACCACGACAGGTCGTGGGAGTCCGGCTGCTCCTCGGTGTCGGTGCTGACGATCGCGTTGAGCCAGCGATCCGCACCCCCAAGCACGACAGCGTACGGAAGCACCTCGGACAGCTCGCGCAGCTCGGCGCCGGGCGGCATCTGGTCGGTCGGATGGCTCAGCAGGTCGGAGCGGAGCGCGCCCAGACCGGCCACCAGCGCCGACCCCTTGGCCGTCCGGGCCGGCATCTCCTGACCGACGAACACCGTCCCCAGGCCCAGGGCCACCAGCACCAGCCCCACCAACCCGTAGGTGGTGAAGGCCGCCAGCACCCCGGTGATCACCACGGCGATGATCAGCCCACCCAGGGCGAGCTGAGTCCATCGGTCGCGGGTGGCGTCGGGCCGACGTTCGTACCACCCCCGGGTGACCATCTCGTCGTAGAGCTGGTCCTGAACCTCCCCGATGGACTGCTGCACCCGCTGGGACAGCTCGGAAACCGGTAGGGATGCGCCGACGGGGGCCAGACCGTCCAGCAGCTTCTGCTCGAACGCAGTGAGCGCCGCGGGGTCGCGCTCCAGGCGGGTCAGGGTCCAGTCGGTCGGGCTGTAGGTCGAGGTCCGCGGCAGCTCCGTGATCAGCAGATAGCCCCGGACCGCGAGGTCGAGCAGGCTCGCGGTGATGTCGATGGGGTCGACACGTTCGTCCACGATCGTGCCGACGTGACCGGGGCGGACGTCTCCCACCACCCGAAACTCGGTCACGCCGGGACCGACCGGCACGAACTCACCCGCTTTGCTGACCTGTCCGCTGAAGTGGGCGTCCCGACCCGCTCTCCGGTGCAGGGCGAGCAGACCGAGGCCGCCCAGCACCAGCAGGCCGAGGGCCAGGGCGAGCGGCAGCGGCTTGGCCGAGAACGCCCGACCGAGGGTCCACTGGTCGTCGATGCGCTCGTTCGCCGCCACCGCGCCGGCCGGGAAGCCGACGTCGATGGCCACCACCTCTCCCTCGCCGCGCGGGCCGTCACGGAAGGTGGGGACCTGGGCGTTCTCGACACCGGAGGCGGCGAAGGCGCACGGAGTGGTCGAGTTGGGGGCGCCAGCGGTGCAGCTGACGTAGCTGAAGTCGCTCGGAATCTGCACCGTGCCGCTGAATGCGGTCACCGGAGCGCTCAGACCCTGCAGCAGCCGCCAGCGCAGCGCAGTGCCCCCGCCGTCCATCCTGACCACCGCGCCGACCACCGTGTAGCTCACCACGATCTCAGTGGCGCCACCGGTGGCGACGCTGATGGTGGTGAAACGACCGGCGGGGCTGACGTCTGGACTGATGGCTTTGCCCTTGGCCGACGCGCTGATGCCGCTCAGCGTCAGCTCGTACTCCCGGTTGCCGATCAGGTTCTCGCGGGTCTCGATCTTCTGGCTCACTTCGGCGGGCACGGGGCCGGTGAAGGTGATGGTCTGCTCGACCTTCAGCGCGCCGTCCTTGGTCAGGTTGGCGGCGACCACGAAGGAAGCGGCGTTGCCTTCCGCGTGCGCGGTCAGGCCGAGGGGCCCGACGACGAGCCCCAGGGCGAGGGCGCCGAGAGCCACGAGGCGCCAGAGCCGGCGCCGGGCCGACGTCTGGGCAGGCCCATCAAGAGGGGAGGTGTCCGACACAGGCACCAGCCTCCCATGCAACACCGGCATCGCGCGTTGCACCATCACAAAAGTCGCGCGCGGGTTCTCTGCCTGAGGCCTCCCGACCCTCCCGCTATCGTTGCCCGTGTGACGCAGCAGCAGTGGGGTCGGCCGCCCGGCAACCAGGGCGGCGGACCATGGGCGAGCGGGGGGCCCTGGAACCAGCCGAGCTATCCCCCCGCCCGCTTCACTCAGCCGGGTCCCCAGGTCGGTTTCGGTCGGGGTCCCCAGTCACCCGGGTTCGGCGCACCCCAGCTGGGCCAGCCACACTACGCACCAGGACTGTTCGGCCCGCCGCCACCGCGACGGAAGAACCCGTTGCGCAGCCTGCTGCTCGGCCTGATGGGACTCGCCGTGGTCGCGGTGATCGGCTTGGGGGGTACCAGCCTGTTCAGCCCGTCGCCACAGGTGGCGTACCAGAACGACGCCTACCAGGTCCCGCCGCCGGACCAGAACCCTCCCGCGCTGCCGTTGCCGGAGACATACGATGACGCCCTGCAGTTCGTGGCCCGCAACACGTTCTACGCCCAGGCCGCACCGATCCCGGTCCGGTGTGACGCGCAGCCCATCAACGTGTCCACCGCGTCCGACGCGGCGCTCCAGTCGCACTTCGAGACGCTGATGGAGTGCACGTTCCGCGTATGGCAGCCCCCGATCGACAAGGCAGGCTTCCAGCTCGTCCGGCCCACGGTGACGATATACGGCAAGAACGTGACCACCAGGTGCGGCAAGAGCGATGTGAACGCCTTCTACTGCTCAGCCGACCAGCAGGTCTACTTCAGCAACCTGTTACCCGACTACGTCACCATCGTCCAGACCGAGAAGTGGGCGGCCGACGTGGTGATGGCGCACGAGTTCGGCCACGCGCTGCAGGCGCGATCGGGCATCTTGATCTCGGCGCACGCATTGGGGCAGAACTCCGGCAGCCAAGCCACCGAGCTGGAGATGAGCCGGCGGCTCGAGACCCAGGCGGACTGCTTCGCGGGCATGTTCACCCGCGCCGTCGCTCAGTCCCTGGGGATCCAGCAGAGCGACATGCAGGGGATCGAGGGTACGTTCGCGGCCGTGGGTGACGACACCCTGTCCGGCAAGGCGAACGTGGTCGGCAATCACGGGCGGTCGCAGACCCGTCAGTACTGGGGCACCGTCGGGCTCGGCACCAGCGACGTGAGCAAGTGCAACACCTTCACCGCCTCCAAGTCGTTGGTACGCTGACGCTCAGTCAGGTATCAGCACGAGACAGGTGGCCACGGCGGCAACTCCTTCGCCGCGACCGGTGAGGCCGAGCCCGTCGGTGGTGGTGGCCGAGACGCTGACCGGAGCGCCGATCGCGGCACCGAGCACGGACTCGGCCTCGGCCCTCCGGCCGGCCAGCTTGGGTCGGTTGCCGACGATCTGGACGGCGACGTTGCCGATCTCGAAGCCTGCAGCCCGCACCCTGGCCGCTGTCTCCACCAGGAACGCCACCCCGGGTGCGCCGGACCAGACCTCGTCGTCAGTCCCGTAGTTGCTGCCCAGATCACCGAGGCCGGCGGCGCTCAACAGCGCGTCACAGGCGGCGTGGGCGGCGACGTCTCCATCGGAGTGTCCTTCCGGACCGGACGTCTCCTCGGGAAAGTCCAGCCCAGCCACGGTCATCGGCCGACCGGCCACAAGACGATGAACGTCCACACCGATGCCGGTGCGGACGTTCATCGTGGCGGCCCGTTCTCCCTGGAGATCAGGGCCGGGGGGTGTTCAGGACGCAAGAACCTCGTCCAGCAGGATCTCCGCCTTGTCTTCGGCAACCCGCTCGGCGAGAGCCAGCTCGGACACCAGGATCTGACGGGCCTTGGCGAGCATGCGCTTCTCGCCGGCCGACAGGCCGCGTTCACGTTCGCGACGCCACAGGTCCCGGACGACTTCGGCCACCTTCATGACGTTGCCCGAGTGGAGCTTCTCGAGGTTGGCCTTGTAACGGCGCGACCAGTTGGTCGGCTCCTCAGTGTGTGGTGCCCTCAGAACACCGAATACTCGTTCGAGGCCATCCGCGTCCACCACATCGCGCACCCCGACCAGGTCGAGGTTGCATGCTGGGACACGGACGATCAGATCGGTCTGGCCCACGATACGCAGGACGAGGTACAGCTTGTCCTCACCTTTGATCTGGCGGGTTTCGATATCCTCGATGACGGCAGCCCCATGATTGGGGTAGACCACCGTTTCGCCGACTGTAAAGGTCATATTGTTTGAACCCCTTTCGCGTGTCCAAGTTTAGCACGCTCACAGCGTTCTCTCAGTCGCGTTTCCGCTAGCCAGAGGGCAGTATTGGTGCTTTGACGGGCTTGACAAACCCCCAGCACCTGTGCCCTGTGTGTGCGCTGGGTCACACGACGAGGCCCGGGGGATGCCTGTGCTGCACGTGGGGGTGCCGACTGGATAGGCTGCTTCCACGTCGACGCGGAGTCGGCGCGGATCTCGAACTGACCGCTCCACTTCGTCGCACCGGCGCCATGTCGTGGTCCCGCCCAGCCCGCCAGATTGTTCCCGAGCAGTAGGAGTCATCGATCGTGACGCACATCTCGCGCCGTGTACCCCGTGCCCAGCTGATCGGTCGCGCCGTGCGCGGTTCCCGGCTCACCGTGGCGACGATGCTGGCCCTCGGGCTCGTGCTGACCGCCACGGCGTGCGGGATGCACGTGCAGACCAACAACCCCTACACCCCCGCCGACGGGATCAGCATCGACGTCGGCACGGTGCACGTCCGCAACCTGACCATCGTCAGCCGGGCGGCCGGCGACGGATACCTGGCCGGCAGCATGGTCTCCACCGAGCCCGAGGCACTGCTGGCGGTGTCGGGCAAGCCGATCAAGACCGACGGCAGCGATGGCGCGGCGTTCACCGCCACCCTGCCTGATCCCGTGGCGCTGGGTAACGGAACGTTGGTCGTGCTGACCGCCCGCCCGCTGATCACCGTCAAGAGCGCCGACCTCAAGCCCGGTCTGACGGCTTCGGTGACTCTGCAGTTCAGCAACGCCGGCGTGGTGAGTATCAACACGACAGTGGTCGACGGCCTGTCGCCGCAGTACTCCACCATCAGCCCGACACCGAGCGCTGCGCCGAGCAGCTGAGGCGGCCAGTCGTAGGTCCGACCAACAGTTGAAGACCGGTGGCGGGTCGGCGTGATCAGCCGTAGGTGTCCTTGTCGCTGAACAGGCTGCTGACCGACTCACCGCAGTTGATCCGGTGGACCGCTTCGGCGAACAGGGGCGCGACGGAGCGGCTGGTGATGTTGGCCAGCTGCTTCTCCGGAGGAAGCGGCACGGTGTTGGTGGTGACGATCTCGAAGATGTCGGGTTCCTGCTTGAACCGCTCGATGGCCGGTCCGGTGAAGAGTCCGTGGGTGCAGGCCACCGAGATCTGCCGGACGCCTTCCTTGCGCAGCACCCGGAGCAGCTCGATGATCGAGCCTCCGGTGGCGATCTCGTCGTCCAGGATGATCACGTCGCGGCCGTGTACGTCCCCGACGATCCTGTCGATGACCACCGTGTCGTCGCTCTGGCGCTGCTTCGACCCGGCGGCGACCGGCACCCCCAGCTCCCGGGCGAACTCGGAGGCGACCTTGGCGTTGCCCAGGTCGGGCGAGACCACCACGGTATTGGTCAGGTCCTGTCGGCGGAAGTGCGCGGCCAGCTCGAGGATGGCGCTCAGGTGGTCGACCGGTACGGAGAAGAACCCGTGAACCTGGGGCGCGTGCAGGGCCATGGTCAGCACCCGGGTGGCGCCGGCGGCGGCGATCATGTCGGCCACCAGACGACCGCCGATGGAGATGCGGGGCTGGTCCTTCTTGTCCGACCGGGCGTAGGCGAAGTGCGGGATCACGGCGGTGATGTGCGCGGCCGAGGCTCCGCGTGCGGCGTCCAGCATGAACAGCAGCTCCATCAGGTTCTCCTGCACCGGAGGCACCAGCGGCTGGACCACATAGACGTCGCGCTGCCGGCAGTTGGCGCGCAGCTGAACCTGCAGGCAGTCGTTGCTGAACCGTGTGGTGTTGGAGTGGGACAGGTCGACGCCCAGGATCCTGCACATCTCCTCGGCGAACTCTGGGTGGGCCGAACCTGAAAAAACAGTGATGTCGCCGGTCACCCGAGCAGGATAGCGGTGTTCGGTCAGCCCTCGAACTTGTAGCCCAGGCCGCGGACGGTGACCAGGTAGCGGGGATTGGCCGGATCCGGCTCGATCTTCGTCCGCAGCCGTTTGACGTGCACGTCGAGAGTCTTCGTATCACCCACGTAGTCAGCGCCCCAGATGCGGTCGATCAGCTGGCCGCGGGTCATCACCCGGCCGGCGTTGCGGAGCAGCATCTCCAGCAGCTCGAACTCCTTCAGCGCCAGCTTGACCCGGGAACCTTCGACGGAGACCTCGTGGCGTTCGACGTCCATCCGGACCCCCGCCGACTCGACGACGTCAGGCAACAGGTCGACGTCCTGGCCACGGCGCAGCACGGCGCGGATCCGAGCCACGAGCTCGCGCTGGCTGAACGGCTTGGTGACGTAGTCGTCGGCGCCGAGCTCGAGCCCGACCACCTTGTCCACCTCCGAGTCGCGCGCGGTGACCATGATGACCGGCACCGGTCCCCGGAGTCGGAGCTGGCGACAGACCTCGGTGCCCGGCAGTCCCGGCATCATCAGGTCGAGCAGCACGATGTCGGCACCGACCCGGTCGTACTCGGCCAGACCGGCGGTGCCGTCCGCCGCCTCGACCACGTCGAAGCCCTCCTTGCGCAACATGTAGGCCAAGGCTTCGCGATAGGACTCCTCGTCCTCGACAACTAGCACGCGGGTCATCTGATGATCTCCTGACGGTTCTGACGGTCTGAGGGGGGAGAAGCGACCGCATCGGGCACGCTGTCGTCGAGCTGGCCCGGTCGGGCGCTGGTGCGGACCGGCTCGATCCGGAGGTGCGCGGGGATGCGGATGGTGAAGGTCGATCCGCGACCCGGTTGGCTCCAGACGGCGACCTCACCTCCGTGGGTGGCCGCGATGTGCTTGACGATGGACAGGCCCAGGCCGGTGCCGCCGTTGGCGCGGCTGCGCGCGAAGTCGACACGGTAGAAGCGCTCGAAGATGCGCTGCAGGTCGGCCGGGGCGATGCCGATCCCGTTGTCGGAGACAGTGATCTCGACGTAGTCGTCGTCGCTCATCACCTGCAGCCGGGCGGCCACCACCACGCGGGCGCCGGGATCGGAGTAGATCAGGGCGTTCTCGACCAGGTTGCTGACCGCGACGCCCAGCTGGCGAGCGCTGCCGAGGACCTGGCAGCCCTTGGTGCCGGCCACGGTCAGCGAGACCTGATGGCGCTCCGCCTCGACCCGGCTGCGATCCACGGCCTCGGCGAGGACCTGGTCGATGTCGACCTCCTCCGGGGCGGCCAGCGGGTCGTCGGCCTGGAGCCGGGACAGGTCGATGATCTGAGCCACCAGGGCGTTGAGCCGGGCCGACTCGACGGTCATCCGAGTGGCGAACTTCCGGACGGCGGGTGGGTCGTCCGACGCCTCCTCCACCGCCTCGGCCAACAAGGAGATCGCTCCGATCGGGGTCTTCAGCTCGTGGCTCACGTTGGCCACGAAGTCGCGCCGGGTCTCCTCGATCCGCCGGGCGGCGGTGCGGTCGTCGGCCAGAATCAGGATCAGGTCCTCGGCCAGTGGGGCCACCCGGGCCGAGAAGTACGTAGAGGCGGCACGGGCGCCACGCTGGATCTCGAGATCGATGGTCTGGATCAGGTGGTCTCGCCGGACGGTCCGGACCAGGTCGAGCAGCTCCGGGATGACCACCCGGCTGCCGCGGACCAGGCCGAGCGTACGAGCCGGCGCGCTGGCCTGCAGCACCTCGTCGTGCGGACCGACGACCACCGCCGACGACCTGAGCGCCTCCAGCACCTCCGACACTCCCTGGGGCACCACGGAGGGCGCGTCCTCGAAGTCAGGGGACTCGGGAGTACGAGGGCGGCGCAGGGCCGCCCAGGTGAGCAGACTCCCGAGCAGCAGCCCCGCCACGGTCGCGACGATCGCGACACCGGTCGTGTTCACAGTCCAGATACTAAGGTGCAATATTCCCGTCGCGGCCCAGCTGGATTTGCGCCCAGGGTGCCGAGGCCGGACCGTTGGGAAGATGTTCACGCTCCGTTCATGCGTGGGCACACTGCTCGTAGTGATCGGACCTAGAGTGGAGTAAAGCCGCAACCCTGCTGGCGATCCAGGTTCGACGACGGGACACATCTCATGCGTGACTCCTACCGGGAGCAGCTCGACGACATCTTGGCCGATCTGGTCCAGATGTCGCAGGTCGTGTCCTCGGCAGTGCGCAGCAGCACCACGGCTTTGCTCGAAGCCGACATCCATCTGGCTGAGCAGGTCATCGGGGATGACCAGAAGCTCGACCACAAGCAGGCCGACATCGAGGCCCGCGCGTTTCAGCTGCTCGCCCGGCAGTCCCCCGTGGCGGGTGAGCTCCGCACCCTGGTGGCGACCCTCCGGATGGTGACCGAGCTGGAGCGGATGGGCGACCTCGCGGCTCACGTCGCCAAGATCGCTCGACTCCGTTACCCCGAGACCGCCGTCCCGGAGCTGCTCCGGCCGAGTTTCGTCCGGATGGGTGACGTGGCGGAGAAGATGGTCGTCACCGCTGGTCAGACCCTCAACGACCGCAACCTGCAGAACGCCCAGGAGCTGCGCGACCGTGACGAGGAGATGGACGAGCTGCGGCGGACCCAGTTCCGCGTGCTGCTGGGCGAGGACTGGCCCTACAGCGTGGAAGCCGCGGTGGACGTGGCGCTGCTCGGGCGTTACTACGAGCGGATCGCCGACCACGCCGCCTCGATGGCTCGCCGGATCATCTACGTCGTCACCGGCTCCTTCCCCGAAGACGCGGACTGGCCGCAGCCGTAACACCGGGGCCCGGCACTGCGGTCTCCGCGGTCGGGCCGGCTGGATGGATACCCGCTACGCCTTCTTCTTACCCTGGTTCTTCACGGCTTCGATGGACGCGGCGGCGGCGGCGGGATCGAGGTAGCGACCACCCGGGGTGAGGGGCTTCATGTCGTCGTCGAGCTCGTAGACGAGTGGGATGCCCGTCGGGATGTTGAGGCCCACGATCTCTGCATCCCCGATCTGGTCGAGGTGCTTGACGATGGCGCGGATCGAGTTGCCGTGGGCCGCGATCAGCGTCACCTTGCCGAGTCGCAGGTCCGGCACGATCTCGTCGTACCAGTAGGGCAGCGCCCGGCCGAGGACGTCCTTCAGGCACTCGGTCCGCGGACGGGCCTCCGACGGCAGCACGGCGTAGCGTGCGTCGGCGAAGTTGGCGTACGGGTCGTCGTCAGAGATCGGTGGCGGCGGAGCGTCGTAGGACCGGCGCCAGATCATGAACTGCTCCTCCCCGAACTCGGCCAGCGTCTCGGCCTTGTCCTTGCCCTGCAGCGCGCCGTAGTGACGCTCGTTCAACCGCCACGACCGCTTGGTCTCGATCCAGTGGCGGTCGGCGCCCATCAGCGCGATCTGGGCCGTCCGGATGGCCCGCTTGAGCAGAGAGGTGTGCACCACGTCGGGCAGCAGGGCGGACTCGACGAGCAGCTCACCACCACGCTCGGCCTCCGCGGTGCCCTTCGCGTTGAGGTCGACGTCGACCCACCCGGTGAACAGGTTCTTCGCGTTCCACTCACTCTCGCCGTGACGCAGCAGGATCAGGGTAGAAGTCATGCGCCGAGCCTAAGTGGTGCGGGGCCGGCGACAACGACGGGGCGTTCGCCGCGGATGTTCGGCTGCCGGATGACGCGTTCGCGACCGGCGGGGGGGCCGCCGGGAGCCCGACCCGACACTCAGACCGGAAGGTCAGCGCGAAACACTGACGTCATGACGGAACCAACTCAGCCCCCAGCCCGACCGGTCGCCGTGGTGACCGGCGCCAGCAGCGGAATCGGTGCCGCAACGGCTCGGGCGCTCGCCGCGGCCGGCTACCAGGTCGTGTGCGCGGCCCGACGGCGAGACCGGATCGACGCGCTGGCGGCGGAGATCGACGGGGTGGCGGTCCACTGCGACGTCACCGACGCGGCCTCCGTGGCCGCGTTGGCCGACGCGGTGGGCGCGAGCTGTGACGTGCTGGTCAACAATGCCGGACTGGCGCTCGGGATGGAGCCGGTCGCCGAAGCCGACCTCGACGCGTGGCAGACCATGTACGCCACCAACGTGCTGGGCAGCGTCGCCGTGACCAAGGCGCTGCTGCCCAGTCTGGTCGCCTCCGAGGGCCAGATCATCTTCATCACCTCAACCGCGGCGGACCTGCCCTACGAGGGCGGGGCCGGATACTGCGGCGCCAAGGCGGCCGAGCGAGCCGTGGCCGGAGCCATGCGGCTCGAGCTGTTCGACCAGCCCGTCCGGATCGCCGAGATCTCGCCCGGGATGGTCCGCACCGACGAGTTCTCCACCACGCGGTTCCGCGGCGACACCGAGCGGGCGGACAAGATCTACGCCGGTGTGGCGCGTCCGTTGACCGCCGACGACATCGCGGACTGCATCAGCTGGGTCGCCACCAGACCGGCGCACGTCAACATCGACCGGATCACGGTCCGACCCCGGGCTCAGGCCGCCCAGCACAAAGTGCACCGGGTCTTCACCGAGTAGGCGCTAAACCCACGGCGCAACCCTGCGTGTCGCGCCGGATAAGTGCCTCGTCGGCGGGTGGGGGTGGGCGCGTAGGGTGCGGGCATGGCCAGATCCATCGCGACCAACAGCTCCGTCGGGCTCGCCGAGCTGCTCGACTTCGTCCGCCCTCGTCACCGGTTGCTCGTCGCGACCACTCGGCGTGACGGCCGTCCGCAGATCTCGCCGGTCTCCGGCGGCGTGGACGACCAGGGCCGGATCGTCATCTCCACCTACCCGGGACGCGCCAAGACGCGCAACGCCGAGAAGGACCCACACGTCTCGGTGCTGGTCCTCAGCGACGACTGGGACGGACCGTGGGTGCAGGTCGACGGTGACGCCGAGGTGCTAAACATGCCCGAGGCCGCCGACGGTCTGGTCGACTACTTTCGCTGCATCGCCGGCGAGCATCCGGACTGGGACGAGTACCGGGAGGCGATGCGGATCCAGAACAAGTCGCTGATCCGGATCACGCCGACGCGCTGGGGGCCGATCGCCACCGGCGGCTTCCCCGCCGACGTGGCCGCCCGCCTGGACCGGTGACCACGCCGGCGTGCTCCAATCGCCGAGCCGGCGCGACGGGCCGCCAGGATCAGTCCGGTTGCCGCTCCGGGTCGAGGCTCGTGAACGCAGACAGGTTGGCCGTCGACTCACCCCGGGAGCGTCGCCAGACCCACTCGCGCCGGATGCTGGTGGCGAAGCCCAGTTCGAGGATCGCGTTGAAGCTCGCGTCGGCCGTCTCGGCGACGGACCCGAGGATCCGGTCCACCTCGTCGACGGTCACGCCGGCCAGCGCGAGCTTGCCGGTCAGGTAGATATCGCCCAGGGCGTCGATCGAGAACGCCACCCCGTACAGCTTCAGGTTGCGCATCAGCAGCCAGCGGTAGACGCCGGCGTGGTTCTCGTCCGGGTTGCGGGCCACGAAGGCGCGAACGTTGACGCCGTGCTGGCCGACGTCCAAGGCACACTCGGTGGTCAGTTTCCGGGTCCCCGGCAACGTCACGGCGAAGACGCCAGGTCTGGTCTCCGACCACGAGACCCCGAGCCCGGTCAGGGCCGCGCGGATCGCGTCCAGGGCGGCCTGCCGCTCGTCGTTCACCCGTCGCAGCCTACCCAGCGGCTGACGCTTCCCCGGCGGAGCAGTTGTGACCTACGCTCCTGGGTATGCGCAGTGAAGCGATGAGCCAAGCCGGACCGACGACCGACGAACGCGTGACGGCGGCGGTGGACGCTCTCTACGGCGACGGAATCACCGCCTGCCCGAAGGCGTTCTCCCGCGACTGGGCCGACGTCATGCACGCCGACATCCTGGCCGCCTTCGACGAGGCGATCAGCCGAGAGGGCGGAGCGGTCGGGCGCGGTCCCCAGCGCTACTACGTCGAGATCCACCCCGAGCAGCTGCGTGGGTTCGTGGACCTGGTGACCCATCCGTGGGTGACTGCCGTGTCGGAGGCGGTGCTCGGCCCCGACTACGAGATCGTCGAGATCGGCTTCGACATCCCCTTCGCCGGAGCCAAGGACCAGCCCTGGCACCGGGACTTCCCGTCGCCGCCGGAGACGTACGAGCAGCACCGGCTCACCTCGCTCGCGTTCAACCTCACCGCAGTGGACACAGAACCCGAGATGGGTCCCTTCCACATCGCGGTCGGCACCCAGTTCGAGAGCGGTCTGGACTTCGCCCACGCCATGTTTCCGGCCGAGAGCGAATGGCCGCGCTACGAGCAGCTCGGCCAGCTCAAGCTCCCCAAGCGCGGTGACATGTCCGCTCGGTCGGCGCTGACCATCCATCGCGGCACGGCCAACCACTCCGAGGTGGCCCGGCCGGTCCTGGTGCTCGGGGTCGATGCTCCGGGCGCAGGTCACGCCGAGCTGCACGACATGATGGTGACGCGCTCGTTCCGGGATGCACTGCCCGACGGCGTCTGGCGGCACCTGCCGGCGAGGGTGGTCGAGGAGCTGGTGCCGATCGTGCAGAAGCACACCATCGAGGGCTTGGTCATGGGCGCCCCCTGATCGTCGAGAGCACGAAGTCAGCTCGTTCGGCCGGTGTGGTCCGGGGCAGCACGACCACGTCGTAGCCGAGTTGTCGGTAGACGGCCTCGAGCGGCGGAAAGATCGAGGCGGTGAACTCGACGGTCTGCACCCGCTCGTCGTCAGTGCGGTAGATCTCCGGCCACGGCGGCGCGATGAAGACCGTCTCGGCGTAGCGCCACTCCCGAGCAGCCCGCCACACGTGATCGGGCACGTGTCCGACCTGGTCGGCGAAGAAGCTGACCAGCTCCCCGATCCCCCGGTCACTGAACACCGGCCCATCCATCGTGGCCGCCTGCTCGTAGGACCGCATCTCCCAGGACAACATCAGCTCTCCGAAGAGGCTCGGGTCGTCCCGCACGGGGCTCCCGAGCCCAGCGTGGGCCCGAACGATGGCCCGGGCCCCCTCGGGGAGATGCGGGTGTCCCCGCCCGGCCAGCTCGTCCAGCAGGGTCGACTTCCCGGCGCCGGGTCCACCCGTCACGATGAAGTAGTGCTCGAGGGTGCGCACCGCCATCGTCGATCCTCAGACCTGCTGCACGAACCAGCGTGCCTGATACGGCTCCACCGCCAGTTCACCGTCGGTCAGCGGGGTGTCCTCGGTCAGGGCATCCCAGGCGGAGTTGGCGACCGGGACGACCCAGCGCGGCAGCCGCTGCTGGTCCGGCGTCACGTTGTAGACGCCGATCAGGGTCTGGGTCGGCGCCCGCCGGACGAGGACGAGTACCGCCGGGTTCACCGGGTCCATGATCTCGGACTCGACCGAGGCGTGCAGGCTGGGCAGGGCCGAACGGACGGCCACGGCGTGCCGCAGCGCGTGCCAGACCCGGTGCTCCACCGTGCCCGGCCGGTGCCGCCGCTCGGCCACCTCCCAGGGCATCTGTGGCCGGTGGACCCAGCGGTTGTCGTCTCGGTGGTCAGGGTTGTCGGCGTACCCGTAGTCGTTGGTCAGGGCCAGCTCGTCGCCCATGTAGAGCAACGGCAGGCCGCCGAAACCGAGCACGATCAGGTGCGCGAGGATGAGCCGGCGCACCGCGAGGTCCAGGTGTGCCTCGTCGCCGCTGACCAGCGCGGCCTCGACCCCGGCCAGCGAAGCCGCCGTCCCGCTGATCCGCCGGTCGCCGGTGGCCAGGTTTTCCTGGAAGACCAAACCGCGCGCGTCGCTCATCGGGTACGAGCCCGCATAGAAGTCGGCCAGGAAGCGCCGGTGGGTCCAGCCCTGCAGTCCGACGGAGGCGGCGTCCCCGTCGTCGATCGCCCAGCCGATGTCGTCGTGGCAGCGCAGATAGGTGCCCCAGGTGGTCGTGGTCGGCTTGGCCGGGAACCGGTTCTGGGCGGCGCAGAAGAGGCGGGTGTCCTTGGCCGCCAGAGCCGACCAGATCTCCACCATCAGGGAGTTCTGGTACGCCAGGTCGCTGACCTTTCCGGCGTGCTTGCCCACCCCCAGGTAGGGCAGCAGGTCGGACGGGCCCACGATGGCCTCGGCCTTGAAGATCAGGGCCGGAGCAGCGATCCGGGCCACCGCGCGGAGCGCCTGGGTGATGGAGTGCACCTCGGGCTGGTTCTGGCAGGCGGTGCCCATCCGCTTGACGATGAACGCGATCGCATCGAGCCGGATGCACTCGACGCCGAGGTTGGCCAGCCAGCAGATCAGGTCCGCGAACGCGTAGAACACCTCGGGGTTGTGCCAGTTCAGGTCCCACTGCCAGGTGTTGAACGTGGTCCAGACCCAGGCACCCGCCTCTGTGTCGAAGGTGAAGTTGCCGGGCGCGAAGTCGGGGAACACCTCGGGCAGCGACTTCTCGTACGCCTCCGGCAGGGTCCGGTCCGGGAACAGGTGGAAGAAGCCGCGGTAGAAGTCGTCGCCGGCGCGGGCGCGCTCGGCCCACTCGTGTTCGGCGGCCACATGGTTGAGCACCAGGTCCAGGGTCAGCGAGATGCCCCGGCCGCGCAGGGTGGTGGCCAGGTCGCGCAGGTCCTCGATGGTGCCCAGGTCCTCCCGGACGGCTCGATAGTCCATCACGGCGTAGCCGCCGTCGCTCTGGCCGGGGCGCGGCTTCAGCAGCGGCATCAGGTGCAGGTAGGTGACACCGAGCTCGGTCAGGTAGTCCACCCGTGACCCCACGCCGGCCAGGTCGTCGGCGAACAGGTCGGCGTAGGTAGCGTAGCCGAGCATCCGCTGGTGCTGGAACCACTGCGGGTCGGCGTGCCGGCGCAGATCGAGGAGCCGGAGATCGGCGGAGCGTTCCCGGAAGTTCCGTGCGGCGATGGAGACCAGCCGTTCGGCCATCTCCGGCGCCTGGTCCGGATAGGCGCCACTGAGGCCCGTGAGCAGGTCTGGCCAATAGCGCTGCAGCCGTGTCTCGAACACGACGCGGTCGTGGACCGGCTCGTCGGCGAGCAGCTCGGCGGGAAGCGGGATGGTAGTCAAGGCACCGAGGGTAGTGGAGATCGCGTCGTGTGCGTCAGAGCTTCGTGGAGACGTCCTTGGTCCGCATCCGCAGCCGCTTCTTGAACTCGTCGGCGAACAGGTCCCTGACCTCGGTGTTGTCCAGAACGGTGCCCACCCCACCCAGCTTGCCGGTGGCCACCCGCTGACAGACGGTGAGCCACGCCTGACCCATCGCGTAGGTGAACGAGGTGGCGACACTGGCGCCGACCACTCCGCCGGCCACCGTGCCGGCACCCGGCACCATCTTCAACAGACCGGTGAACGTGGCCCGTCCGGCCGAGGTGGCCGCCGTCGCCGAGGCGATAGCCATCAGCGCCGCCCGGTCGAACTTGATCTGGTAGATCTGGGCGATCCGCGCCATCATCCCCAGCTGGATCGGCACCAGCATCGCGGCGTCGGAGAACGGGATCGGGCTGGCCGCCGCCGCCGCCGCGCTGGCCGCCGCCACCGCTATGTGCTTCTGCGCCTCCCTGGCCTTCCGAGTCTGATCGATCTCCTGGGCGGCGACGAGGGCTCCGTGGACGCCTTCCGGCGCGACGCGAAAGGTGGCATCGAGGACTTCCTGCAGGCCGTACGCCGGCTGCCCGGTGAACGGGTCAGCCTTGGCGTAGGTCAGGAACGGTCTCGCGCCGACGATCGGCAGCTGCCGGCGCTGGATCTGTTCCGCCAGCTCGATCGCGTCGGGATGGACCTGTCCGACGCCCGAATTTGACCCGGTAGCGGCGTCCCACCGCCTGGGCACCTGGGTGAGCACCACGATCACCGGCAGGTTGAGCTCGTCGAGTCGTCTGATGAACTCCGCTTCGGTGTCTTCGAACCGCCGGTCCATGCCCCGGACGCAGTACCAGGCCACGTGGATCTGGTCCGACAACGGCATCTTGCGCATGTCCTTCATCGCCGAGCTGAGATCGTTCAGGATCACCTTGTTGTCCTTGCCGACCTCCATCCCCTGGGTGTCGACGATGCCGAGATGACCAACGGTGTCGATGTAGAGGTGACTGCCGCGGGTGACCGGCTCGCCGATCCCTGTCCGGGCCACGTCCTCACCGAAGATGGCGTTGATCAGCGTCGACTTTCCCACGCCGGTCTTGCCGAAGATGACCAGGTTGAACCGCCCCATCGCCACCGACTGCTTGTCGAACTCGTGACGAAACGACTCGGTGAACCACTCCCTGCCTGCCATGAGCCCAGCGTACGGGGCGCCGGTGACGAGACGGTGGTATCAGAACGGCCACCACGGACTCTTGGCAGGTCAAGATGATGAAGCAGTTCCGCGCGCTCGGCGACCCCGGTGATGCGGACGTCGCAGCCCAGTCTCCGGCCACAGCAAGGAAACCCTGATGAGCGAACCCCCCGCCAGAAAAGTCGTCTTCCCGGTCAACGGGCGGACGGCCGTCACCGGCACCACGACCGGCGCTACGTCGGCCGACACCGATCCGGTGCTCTCCGACGCGGCCCTCAGCCGCTATCGCGGCCGCACGTTGGACCCGTCCACCGCACCCCAGCCGTCCAGCGAACGGCGGCGGCGGCAGAACGGGAACGACACGCGGGCGATCCGCTACCGCACCACCGCCTACGTCGCCGACCAGATCCTGGTGCCGGTGACGTTCTTCGACACCGACGGCCTGCAGTCGAGCCTTCAGGCCTCTGCCACCCGGGCGGCGATGACCGTCGAGGCGGTCGAGGGCGACGTACAACGGGCCGAACGTCGCGGTCGGTCCCTGCGGCTGCGTCGTGGACCCAACGACCCCACTCCCGACGGGGCGGTCCCGCAGGACGTGGTCCCCAGCTATGTCCGGTTCAACCTGAGTGCTGCCGACGACAGCGACGGCAGTCCGCCCGACGCGTGGAAGCTCGTCCAGCAGCTGCGCGACGACAACGCCGACCCGACCATGCAGATCGGGCTCAACCACATCCTGTTCGGGTCGGGCATCGGGGGCACCACGTTCAACTCGGGGGTCACCTTCAACTCCGGGGTCACGTTCAACTCCGGGGTGTCGGCCGGCCCGTACGAGTACAGCCTGCCGGGCTGGGGTGGCAAGGCTCCCGTGGCCTGGCTGGCCGACCTGCCCGCTCGGGATCCTGATGTGCGGCGCCGGCCGGTGGTGGCCATCCTCGACACCGGGGTGGCCGACCACGAGTGGTTCGATGAGCCGGGGTTGGTCACCCGGATGCTCGTCGACCCCGCCACCGGCACCGTCGACCCGGCCGACGACGACAGCGGCAAGGAGGTCGATCCCAACCTGATCGACCCACTGCAGGGGCTGATCGACCCGTTCTTCGGCCACGGCACCTTCATCGCCGGCCTGATCAGGCAGACCTGCCCCGACGCGAACCTGCTGTCGCTCAAGCTGATGGGCTCGGACGGGATCGTCGACGAGTTCGCCCTGCTGTCGGCGTTCGCCTACCTGTCGGACCGGCAGGCCGCCGCGCAGGCCGAGGGCGGCGACGTCAGCCAGGCGGTCGACGTGCTGTCGATCTCGTTGGGTTACTACCACGAGGAGCCCGGGGACGTGACGTCCGACCTCAAGGTCAAGAAGGCCCTCGACGTGCTGCGCGCGCAGGGGATGGCGGTGGCCGCCGCTGCCGGGAACAACAGCACCACCCGCCCGATGTATCCCGCCGGGTTCGCGAACTTCCGCGACGGCGTGTGGCAGACGGCCGACGGGGAGGGCAAGGACTGGCCGCCGTTGCTCAGCGTGGGCGCCCTGAACCCCGACCGCAGCGTCGCTCTGTTCAGCAACGGCGGTAGCTGGGTCAGCTGCCACACCCCGGGTGCGGCCCTGGTCAGCTCGCTGCCGATGGTCGACGCCAGCGGACAGGCCGCGGTGGCGATGGGACAGCCGGTCGGGCCCGACAAGGTCGCTTCGACCTGGCGGGCGAACCTCGATCCCGACAACTACACCGGGTTCGGCACCTGGAGCGGCACCTCGTTCGCGGCGCCGGTGCTCGCCGGAGCGGTGGCCAGGGAGCTGCTGGCCGACCCGGACCTCGGCGACGTCTCCCCGACCGCCGCGTACGCCCGGACACGGACGGCGCTGACCATGTTGGGCTTCACCTTCTGACCTCGGTGACCCGACCGGGTGGCGGAGGTGCCGCCACTCCCGAGGCGGCTCGGCACGCCGCGACGTTGCCCGGTAATCTTCCCCTCGGCGGAGGAGTCCAGGGTGACGGTGACGGCGGAGCATGCGCTCGAGCGAGCGCAGGAGCTGCACCGTCTCGGCGTCGCCGCCGGTGACGAGGGCCAGCTGGCCCGAGCCGCCGACCTGTTCCGGCAAGCGCTGACTGCACTGCGCCTCGACCGGAACGGGGAGCCGCTCGATGCCCCACCCGCCGCGCCGCCGGCCGCCGCGCCGCACGACCGTGACCGTGACCGACTGGCCGCACGGATCCTGACCAGCATGGCCCTGCCGGCCTACGAGCTGGGCCGGGTGCAGGCCGGGCTGGACACCATCGAGGCGGCCGAACGGGTCGCCTCCCGGGCCAAGTTCTCGGAGGTACGGGTGCTGGTGCTGGTGCAGCACGGGGTGTTGCTGATGCGGGCCGGTCGACCCGGCGAGGCGCTGCCGTACCTCGACTCGGCTGTGCGGCTGGTCCGGTTCGCGGCACCGATCGAGCAGTGCAAGATCATGATGAACCGAGGCGACGCGCACCACCTGGTCGGTCATATCCGGGCGGCTCGGGCTGACTTCTCCCGCGCGGTCGAGCTGGCCCGCGAGCACGGGCTGGTCGAGTTCGAGTTCCGCAACACCCACAACGCCGCCTACATGGACTACCTGGCCGGTGACCTGCCCAAGGCGTTGCAGCTGATGCCGACCCCGGCGGCCGCGACGTCGGACTATGCCCGCGGCGTGGTGGGGATGGACCGGTCGAAGGTGCTGCTCAGCGCCGGGCTGGTGACCGAGGCGGACGAGATCCTGCAACAGGCCTGCGCCGCCCTGGAGCGAACCGACCTGGTCCAGCTGCTCGCCGAGGCCGAGCTGGCCCGCGCGGAGACTGCGTTGTTGGCCGACCGGCCCGCCTTGGCCCGCGAGCTCAGCGTCCGGGCCGCCGGTCGGTTCCTGCGTCGACGCAACCCGCGCTGGACGGCACTGGCCCAGCTGGTCACGTTGCAGAGCGACGCGGCCACCGGCCTCGGTGGCGTTCGGTTGGTCCGCCGGGCCGAGCGGCTGGCGGCCGAACTGGACGAACACGGGCTGTTGGACCAGGCCCGGCTGGCGCGGCTGATCGGTACCGAGCTCGCCCTGGCGAGGCCACGAGCCGGCGATGTGGTCGAGCTGCCCCGGACCAGACGGGGCGAGCCGATCACCCTGCGACTCCGGGTGCGTCGGGTGCGGGCACTGCTGGCCTTCGGCGCCCACGACGCGATCCGCGGTCGGCGCGAGATCCGCACCGGGCTGGACGAGCTGTCGGACTACCAGGCCGGTTTCGGCAGCTTCGACCTGCAGACGGCCAGCGCGGCGCACGGGGTCGATCTGGCGTCCGCGGGGGTTTCGGAGGCGCTCGCCGCCGGTCGACCGACGACTGTGCTGCAGTTCCTGGAACGCGCTCGGGCGATCTCCAGCCGCGTGCCCTCGGTCCTGCCCCCCGAGGACAAGACCACCGCAGACCTGCTGTCGCGGCTGCGCTGGCTGGCCGGCACGGCCGAGGAGCAGGAAGCCGCCGGCCGACCCGACGAGGCGCTACGTCGACACCGTACTCAGCTGGAACGGGAGATCCAGTCCCGGTCGTGGACGCTGGCCGGACCGCGGCGGGTTCAGGCCGTGGCGAGCATCCAGACCCTGCAGACGTCGCTGGACGGGGGGACGTTGCTGGCGATCTTCGCCCTGCACGGCCGGGTGCACGCGGTGGTGCTGACTGACCGCGGCTGCCGGATGCAAAGCCTCGCCGACCTCGACCACGTCGACGTGCTGTCCCGCCGGATCAACGCCGACATGGATGCGCTGACGCTGACCGGCCTGCCGGATCCGCTGCCACAGTCGGTCCGGCAGGCGTTCGTCAACGGCGTCCGGGCCTTGGACGACCTGCTGATCGCCCCGCTCGGTCTCCCCGACACTCCGGTGGTGCTGCTGCCCCCGGCCCGGTTGGCGGCGCTGCCCTGGGGGCATCTTCCCGCGTTCCGTGGTCGGGCGCTGACGGTGTCGCCCTCGGCCAGCACCTGGGTCGCGGCCCGCCGCAGGCTCAGTCCGGCGCGGGGCCGTACTGTCGCTGTCGCCGGTCCGGGACTGGCGCGGGCGGACGGCGAGGTGACCGCCGTGGCGGGTGCCTGGGCGGACTGCCAGACCCTGACCGGTGCTGCGGCCACCGGGAGGGCGTTCCTGGCGGCGATGGACGGAGCGAAGCTGGTGCACGTCGCGGCCCACGGTCGGCATCAGCGCGACAGCCCGCTGTTCTCCTCGATCCGGCTCGCCGACGGTCCGGTCGTCGGTTACGACCTGGACCACGTACGGCGTCCACCGGAACAGGTGGTGCTGTCGGCCTGTGAGCTGGGCCAGGCCACCGTGCGTCCCGGAGACGAGGCCCTGGGGCTGACCCGAGCGTTGCTGCACTCCGGCACCTCGACCGTGGTCGCGGGCGTGGCCAAGGTCTCCGACGGCGGGGCGGCGGCCCTGATGATCGACTACCACCGGCGGCTGTCCGGTGGAGCCAGCGCGGCCTCTGCCCTGGCCGACGCCCTCACGGCTGCTCCCGAACCGGTGCCGTTCGTCTGCTTCGGAGCCGGCTGGTAGCCCGGCGCGCCGGGGTCGACGTTCCCGCCGAACGCAAGGCATCCGACATCGCGGATTCCTCATCCGATCCGGGTTGGCGTCTGCGCACCCGTGGTCCAGAGACGTGGGCCGTACGCACCCGGCAACCGGCACCACGTACGGACCATGGTCCGAAAACGAGGGTCGACACCGCGGCAAACGGCGCCACATGGGGACCATGGTCCGAAAACGAGGGTCGACCACCCGGCAACCGGCGCCACATGGGGACCATGGTCCGAAAACGCAGCCCCAGGCCGCGCGGGAACCAGCCGAACCGTCCCGCGGGCCTACTTCTTCTCGCGCCAGCGACGCTCGAACGGCAGTCGCCAGGCGTGCGGGGCGACGAGCTGGTGGATCGAGTTCGGTCCCCAGGTGCCGGGGGCGTACGGCTTGACCGGCGGCGGGTTGTCCAGCAACGGAGTTGACCGCTCCCACAGGCTCTCGATGCCGTCGGCCGTGGTGAACAGGGTGTGGTCGCCGCGCATGGCGTCCAGGATCAGCCGCTCGTACGCCTCGAGGACGTCGTCGGCCCGATCGGTCTCCTGGGTCGAGAACTGCATCGAGACCTTGTCGAGCTTCATCCCCGGTCCGGGGCGCTTGCCGTAGAACGAGAGTGAGACCTTCGACTCGTCGGCGAGGTCGAACGTCAGGTGGTCCGGGCCCTGGGACTCGATCCCCGAGCCGGCCGGGAACATCGACTTCGGCGCCTCCTTGAAGGCGATGGAGATGATCCGCTGACCCTCGGCCATCTTCTTGCCCGTCCTCAGGTAGAAGGGCACACCGGCCCAACGCCAGTTGTCGATGTTGACCTTGAGGGCCACGAACGTCTCGGTGTCGGAGTCGCGGGCCACTCCCTGCTCGTCGCGGTAGCCCGTGTACTGGCCCCGCACGACGTCTCTGGGGTTGATGGGCAGCAGTGACCGGAAGACCTTGTTCTTCTCCTCGCTGATCGATACCGGCTCCAGCGCGGTCGGCGGCTCCATGGCCACGAAGGCCAGCACCTGGAAGAGGTGCGTCACCACCATGTCCTTGAAGGCGCCGGTCGACTCGTAGAAGCCGGCCCGGCGGTCCAGGCCCAGGGTCTCGGGGATGTCGATCTGGATGTGGTCGATGAAGTTGCGGTTCCAGATCGGCTCGAACAGTCCGTTGGCAAACCGGAAGGCGAGGATGTTCTGCGCCGCCTCCTTGCCCAGGAAGTGGTCGATCCGAAACATCTGACGCTCGTCAAAAGTCGCGTGCACGTGGTTGTTCAGCTCGATCGCGCTGGACAGGTCGGTGCCGAACGGCTTCTCCATCACCACTCGGGAGCGGTCGACCAGGTTGGCCTCCCGGAGCGCGTTGATCACCGCCATGGCTGCGGCCGGCGGGACGCTCAGGTAGTGCAGGCGTCGGACGTCCTCACCGAGCTCTTGCTCGGCGGCCTCGACGGCCTTGACCAGACCTTCGGGGCCGGCGGACTGGGGTACGTAGCTCAGCCGTTTGGCGAAGTGCTCCCACTGCTCGGGCGTGAGCTGGCGGTGGCTGAACTCCTGCAGCGAGGCCCTCGCGAAGGCGCGGAAGGACTCGTCGTCGTAGTCCTCGAGCGAGGTGCCCACGATCTCGATGTCCGGCGTCAGGGCGGACAGGGCCAGGTGCGCCATCCCCGGGATGAGCTTCCGCCGAGCCAGATCGCCCGTCGCGCCGAAGAGCACGATGACGTGGGGTGGGATCTTCTCCACCAACTTCGAGCTGCGGGCGCCGGGCGCAGGATAAGCGATCGTCTGTGCTTCAGAGTTCACCACGAGATCGATCATGGCACGGACGGCACCCGGGCGAAACGGGCCTGTCCATGATGAAACGCGAGTGGAACGTCAGGCCCCGCTCGGCGGGGCTCCGTCGTGCGTTTCGCCCTATCATCGGTGGCCGGTTATCCTGGGTCTGCTGTCACGACGGCCGATTTCTGCCGAGGACGGCAGTCCCCAAGATTTGGAAGTAGTCACGCATGCCCTTACGTAATGATCTGCGCAACGTCGCCATCGTCGCCCACGTCGACCACGGCAAGACCACCCTGGTCGACGCCATGCTCTGGCAGTCCGGTGCGTTCCGCGCCAACCAGGACGTCAACAACCGGGTGATGGACTCGATGGACCTCGAACGTGAGAAGGGCATCACCATCCTGGCCAAGAACACCGCGGTGCTGCACCACGCCCCCGACGGCCAGAACGTCATAATCAACATCATCGACACCCCCGGCCACGCGGACTTCGGTGGCGAGGTGGAGCGCGGGCTGGAGATGGTCGACGGCGTGCTGCTGCTGGTAGACGCGTCGGAGGGCCCGCTCCCCCAGACCCGGTTCGTGCTGCGGAAGGCGCTGGCCAAGAACCTGCCGATCATCGTGGTGGTCAACAAGGTCGACCGCCCGGACGCCCGGATCAAGGAGGTCGTCGAGGAGACGTACGAGCTGTTCCTCGACCTGCTCGACGACGGCGAGATGGACGTGCTCGACTTCCCGGTCGTCTACGCCTCGGCCAAAGCAGGTCGCGCCTCGCTGACCGAGCCCGCCAACGGTGAGATGCCGGACGCCGAGAACCTGGGCCCGTTGTTCGCCACCATCCTCAAGGACATCCCCGCCCCGGAGTACACCGAGGGCGCGGTCCTGCAGGCCCACGTGACCAACCTCGACGCGTCGCCCTACCTGGGCCGGCTCGCGCTCTGCCGGGTGTTCGCCGGTGAAATGCGGCGCAACCAGGTGGTGGCCTGGTGCAAGCAGGATGGCACCATCTCGAACATCAAGCTGTCGGAGATGCTCATCACCGAGGCGCTCGACCGGGTCCCGGCCGAGATCGCCCGACCCGGCGACATCGTGGCCATCGCCGGCATCCCCGACATCACCATCGGCGAAACGCTGTCCGACCCGGACAACCCCAAGCCCCTGCCCCTGATCACGGTGGACCAGCCGTCCATCTCCATGACCATCGGGATCAACACCTCCCCGCTGGCCGGCAAGTCGGGCAAGAACCTGACCGCCCGGCTGGTCAAGAACCGGCTCGACACCGAGCTGGTCGGCAACGTGTCGATCAAGGTGTTCCCGACCGAGCGCCCTGACACCTGGGAGGTCCAGGGGCGCGGTGAGCTGCAGCTGGCCATCCTGGTGGAGATGATGCGCCGTGAGGGCTTCGAGCTCACCGTCGGCAAGCCCCAGGTGGTCACCCGCGAGGTCAACGGCAAGGTGCACGAGCCGGTCGAGCGGCTTACCATCGACGCCCCCGAAGACTTCGTCGGCGTGGTGACCCAGCTGATGGGTCTGCGTCGCGGCCGGCTCGAGCAGATGGTGAACCACGGTACCGGCTGGGTCCGGATGGAATATTTGGTTCCTGCCCGGGGCCTGATCGGCTTCCGGACCGAGTTCCTGACCGAGACCCGCGGCACCGGCATGATGCACCACGTGTTCGAGGCCTACGAGCCCTGGCACGGCGAGCTGCGGACCCGCCCGAGCGGTTCCCTGGTGTCGGACCGCACCGGGGTGGTCACGGCGTATGCCTCGTTCAACCTGCAGGAGCGGGGCACTCTCTTCGTCGGCCCGACCACCGAGGTCTACGAGGGCATGATCGTCGGCGAGAACGCGAGGTCCGACGACATGGACGTGAACATCACCAAGGAGAAGAAGCTCACCAACGTGCGCTCCTCCACCGGCGACGAGCTCGAGCGGCTGATCCCGGCCAAGAACATGAGCATGGAACAGGCCCTCGAGTTCTGCCGGGGTGACGAGTGCATCGAGGTGACCCCGGCCGCGGTGCGCATCCGTAAGGTCGTGCTGTCGTCCGGCGAGCGCTCGCGTACCCGCAGCAAGGCCAAGAACAGCTGAGCCGGAGGATCGTCGGCGACCCCGGCGACCCCGGCGACCCCGGCGACCCCCGACGACCCCGGCGACCTCGATCTCGGCGCGGGGTCGGCGCTGCGGACACGCCCTCGACTCCGGGCAGCAGACGTGATGTGATGAGAGGGTTCGGCGCCGCTGCCGGTGCCGAGCACGTGCGGACGCCGGGGGTGCGCCCGCCCGACCGGGGGAGACCGCACCATGAAGATCCTGAGATTCCTGCTGGGCCTGGTGCTCGCGACAGCATTGATGACCGCCCTCGGGCTCGCGAGTCCGACCCTGACGGTCTCGGCCTCGGCGGCGACCTCGAACAAAGCCACCTACCCTCAGCGCGGGCAGACCTCGGTCAAGGTCTACGAGCTGCAGCAACGGCTCGTCAAGGCCAGAGCACTCAAGTCGTCCTACCTCACCGGCGGCTTCGGCAAGGCCACGACCGCAGGGGTCAAGGGGTTCCAGAAGAGCGTCAGGGTCAAGGCCACCGGCAAGGTCGACGCCGCCACCTGGAGTGCGTTGGTGAAGAAGACCGGCGCCAAGCCGGCCCTGATCGTCAAGACCCTGGATCGCCGGTGCAAGATCAGGGGTCGCGCGATCTGCGTCGACAAGACGACCAGGAAGCTCTACTTCGTGAAGAACAAGACCGTCGTGCAGATCATGGACAGCCGCTTCGGCTGCGCGTCCCGGACGCCGACGCGGCAGGGCTTGTTCCACATCCAGCGCAAGAGTCGCTACCACACCTCGTCGATCTACCACGTCTACATGCCGTACGCGATGTTCTTCAGCGACGGCCAGGCCGTGCACTGGTCCAAGGCTTTCCTGAAGAACGGCTACCACGGCTGCAGCCACGGGTGCGTCAACATCCGCGACCGGGCCGGCATCGCCCGGTTGTTCGACCGGGTGCGGGTCGGCGACCGCGTGGTCATCTACCGCAGCTGAGCCGCTGCGGGCCGGGCAGCACCGCGGCCGGCCCCATCGGGACCGGCCGCGGTGAACCGAGGAAGCGACTAGCGGTTGTCGGCGGCCGCCTTCTTGGCCGCCGCCCGGGTGGCCGCTGCACGCTTGGCGGCCGCCTTGCGGGCCGTCGCCCTCTCGGCCGCGACGCGCTCGTCGGCGACCTTCTCCGCCGATGCCTTCTCGGCGGCTGCCTGACGCGCCGCCGCTGATCGGGCCGCACTACGCGGGGTCATCGTATCGGTGGCCGTCCGACCGGTCACGTTCTTGCGGGCCAATGTCACCGTCTCCTGGACCTGCTCGAAGGCTGGGTCCACGGCGTCGACCACATCCTTGCGCACCTCCTCGGCCTTGCGCTCCGCCTTGGTGGAGAACGCCTTGGCCGTCACGATCGTCTCGTCCACGGCCCGCTTGCCACGCCCCGCGAGATCGGCGTAGGTGGTCGATGCCTGGTCGAGGTAGGCCTGGATCTGGTGCTGCATCTCGGCCACCCGGGCCTTGGTGGTCTCCGGCAAGGCCTTGACCTGGCCGGGCACGGTCTTGATCCGCTTGGTCAGCTCCTCGGCGTTGGCCAGGGCCCGCTGCTCCAGCTGGGCCGGTCGGCTCTGCAGCACGGCCACCCGGTCGGCCATCCGCTTGGCCGCACGCTCCTGGGTGTGCTGCAACGACTCCCGCACGGTGCTGGCCAGGACGTCGGTCAGGCCGGCCATGGCGTAG
Organism: Propionibacteriales bacterium; assembly: GCA_038238065.1. GTDB lineage: Bacteria > Actinomycetota > Actinomycetes > Propionibacteriales > Propionibacteriaceae > Microlunatus. The sequence goes on from JBBRYD010000001.1 coordinate 92,787, forward strand.
AACGGGGCATAATCGGACTCCACGGCTGACTTCTCGGCCCGGGCCGGGGTCTCCTTGCGCTGGGTGGTGGGCATGCTGCTCCTAAGGTGCTGGTGGGTTGTCGACGATGGGAGGATGCGCGGCGGTGGCGTCTTCGCTCACCGGAGCCTGCTCGTTCTCCTTGACGAACGAGCTGTACACGTCGATGAGGACTCGACGCTGACGCTCGGTGATCGCCGGGTCGGCGAGCACCGCCATCTCTACCGTGGTCGTCGGGTGGTCCGTAGGGTCCAGGATCCCGGCCCGGATGTAGAGCGTCTCGGCAGAGACCCTCAACGCCTTGGCCAGCTGCTGCAGCACCTCGGCCGACGGCTTGCGTAGACCGCGTTCGATCTGGCTCAGATAGGGGTTGGACACACCCGTCTGCTCGGCCAGCTGGCGCAGGGACAGCTGGGCGGCCCGGCGTTGGGCGGCGATGAACTCACCCAACGGTCCGAGCTGTGGGGTGAGGTGCGGAGGTTTGATCTTGGCCATAGCCTCAGTGTGCTTGCATTTGCAAGCAAATGCAAACTGAAGTTCAGCAAGCCCGGCCTGGGGCCCTTCTCAGCAGGATCGGTCCCCTGTCCCCGTCGGCGACTGGTCAGCCGACGACGGGGACGGTGGGCGAACGGTTCTAAGACCTCAGGGCCGAAGCCTTCACCTGCTTCGGCTTGGGCAACGAGGCATCCCGCGCTTCCTCGTGACCACCCTCGACGGCCGCGAACTCGGGGTCGTCAGCGAAGGACTTCATCCGGGCGATCCGGAAGATGAGCAGGCCGTAAAGGGCCTTGGCCAGGATGTCAGCGATCGAGTAGCCGGCCTGCTTGCCGACCCAGGCCCCCGCGCTGTCGAAGCCGAGGAGAGGGACGAGGTAGGCGATCGGGTAGACACCCCAGGTTGCCACCAACAGGATCCGCATCCGGGATACGGTCCGACGTACGGCGTCCGGCTGGCGGTCCAGCGATCGGGTCAGCTCGACGAACAGGACGTACAGGATGTAGAGGAAGGGGATGGTGGAGAGCAGTCCGAAGATGTTGCGCGTGCCGTTGTCGGTGCTGATCTCTCCGGGGTAGCCGAGGATGATCATGGCGGCAGCCGCCGGGATGAGCCGGCGCAGCAGCGAGGACTGCAGCGCTTTGGCCAGGGTGAGGACGACGACGAGCTCGACCAGGAGCAGCGGAACGGTGAGGAGCCAGTCGACGTAGCGGTAGCCCTCGTTGAAGGATCGGCCGACGGCCTGGGTGTAGACCCCCTGGCCTCCGACGGCGTCGGTGACGTACGCCTCCTTGAACGAGGAGAAGATCCTGAAGTAGTGGTAGGCCGCGATCCCACACACCACCGCGGAAACCACGAGGGCCTGCCGGTAGCGGGCGAGCACGCGCGGCTGGGCGATGACCAGGAACAGCGCGGTGAACAGCTGAGAGGCGATGACCAGGGACAGCAGGTTGTAGACGGTGTTGTACTGACCTTGGGTCAATGCGTCGGGTAACACGATGGGACCTCCGTTGGACGTTGGATGACGTACCGGGTTCGGTCGGTGGGGACGGAGATCAGATCCGCAACAGCTGTGGCCCTGAATCTTCGAGCAACCGATCGTCGTGTGACTCTTCTGTGCGTGCGACAGAAATGGTTGCCCGGAATAGGTCACAGTTCTGCACTACCGGGTCGACGCATACTGGGCCCATGGACCGTGTCCGTTCAACCGCTGCGCTGCGCGGCGACGTCCTGGCGGTGAGCGTCCAGTGGTCGCGCTGGCTGGTGCTCGGCACCGTCGTCCTCTGCCTCTTCGCGAGGGGGCTTCCGGCCGCCGCCGAGAACGTGTTCGCCCTCGTGCTGGTCGCCGCTGGCCTGCTGGCCGGGCTCCCTCACGGGTCGATCGACCACCGCTTGGCGGCCCGGCTCACCGGATGGCCGACACCGGTCGTTGCGACCGGTTACGCCGTCGTGGCCGTGCTCACCTGGGTGCTGCTCGTGACGACGGGTCCGGTCGCGCTCCTACCGGTGCTGGTGCTGAGTCTGGTGCACTTCGCGCTCGGCGAGCTCGAGGTGATCCGCGAGACCGCGAGGTGGCGCCCATCCCGTGCGGTCCAGCTGACGGTGGGGGTGGCGGCGACCGGCGCCCTGCTGCTGCCGTTGGCGCGCTCCGGGCGGCAGCTCGCCGACGTGGCGGTCTCGATCTCGCCCCAGCTCGGTGTGCTGCTCGCCGCCGGGCCGAGCCGGATCGCGCTCGCCGCGGTCTGGGCGAGCGCCGCGCTACTCGCCGTCGCGGCCGCGCTCCGGGCACGGCACTACTCCATCGTGGTGGACATCATGTTGGTCGGTGCGCTGGGTGCGCTCGCTCCCCCGCTGGTCGCGTTCGCCGTCTGGTTCGGCGGCTGGCACGCGCTGCGCCACAGCGCCCGGTTGTTGACCCTGGAACAGCGGTCTGCCGCCCTGCTCGAGCGCGGCCAGCTCCAGCGCGCGATCGGAGCCCTGGCCCGGGTTGCGGCCGGGCCGACCCTGGCCGCCGTCGTCGTGCTCGCCGCCCTGCTGGTGGTGACCGTCACCGCAGCAGAGCCCACCGCAGCGGTGGGTGCGACGCTGGTGGTGCTGCTGGCGCTGACCGTGCCGCACATGCTGGTCGTCCTGTGGATCGACCATCGCGGCGCCATCCATCCCCAACCCTGACCGCCCCGGGAGCCTCCTGCTGCGCGCCCGGCCGACGCCCGAGTCACCTGAGGGCGACGCCTGCCTTCGGGACCGTGGCGGTGATGACGGTCCCGTCCCGGCGGGTCTCGCCGGTGTGCAGGGCGAGGATCCCGTCCAACCGGGGGCCCTGGTCAGCCAGAGCCACGGTGGCCGGAGCACCCGGGGCCACCACGACCTCGTGCCCGCGTACGGCCAGCACGGCACCGTCCCCGGTCTCCACCGAGAAGGTGATGGTGTCGCACGTCAGCACCACCTTCAGGCGGCTGCCCCGCAGGGTGATCCGGAAGATCAGCGACTCCCAGGTCCGCGGCAGTCGCGGGTCGAAGGTGATCGCGCCGTTGTAGTCCCGCATACCGGCGAACCCGTACACCAGCGCGTTCCACACCCCACCGGTCGACGCCACGTGCACACCGTCGGCGGCGTTGCCGTGCAGGTCGGCCATGTCGACGAAGAGCGCGTTGCGGAAGTAGCGCAAGGCGAGCTGCCGATAGCCCACCTCGGCCGCGATGATGGACTGCACCACTCCGGACAGGGTGGAGTCCCCGGTGGTGATCGGGTCGTAGTACTCGAAGTCCGCCTGCTTCTGCTCGAGCGTGAAGTGGTCGCCCTGCAGGAAGAGCGCGAGCACCACGTCGGCCTGCTTGAGCACCTGGAACCGGTAGATCACCAGGGGGTGGTAGTGCAGCATCAGCGGCCGCTTCTCCGCCGGGGTGTTCTTCAGGTCCCACACCTCGCGGTCGAGGAAGTGCGAGTCCTGGGGGTTGATCCCGGTCGCGGCGTCGAAGGGGATGGCCATCCCGTCCGCGGCCGCGGCCCACTCCTCCACCTCATCGGGCTCGATCTCCAACCGCCGCACCAGCTGTTGGTAGACCTCCAATTCGTCACGGTCCAGCTGCCGCAGCGTCTTCGCCGCCATGGCCAGGTTGAAGCGGGCCATCACGTTCGTGAAGAGGTTGTCGTTGACCACGGTCGTGTACTCGTCGGGGCCGGTGACGCCGTGGATGTGGAAGGTGCGCTGGTCGCCGCGGGCACCGTCCTGGCGCCAGAAACCGAGATCGGCCCACATCCGAGCCGTCTCCACCAGGATGGCCACCCCTTCGCGGCGCATGAAGCTCTCGTCGCCGCTGGCGGCCACGTACTTGCAGAGGGCGTACGAGATGTCGGCGTCGATGTGGTACTGCGCGGTGCCCGCCGCGTAGTAGGCCGAGGCCTCCTCACCGTTGATCGTGCGCCAGGGGAACAGGGCGCCCTTCTGGGTGAGGTCGTTGGCGCGGCGACGCGCGGCGTCCAGCATGTTGTACCGGAACCGGAGCGCGCTGCGCGCCATCTGCGGTGAGGTGTAGGTGAGGAACGGGAGCACGTAGATCTCGGTGTCCCAGAAGTAGTGCCCGCCGTAGCCCGAGCCCGTGACGCCCTTGGCGGGCACGCCGGACTGCTCGGCGCGGGCACTGGCCTGGGCGAGCTGGAACAGGTTCCAGCGGATCGCCTGCTGAACCGCGGGCTGCCCGACCAGCTCCACGTCGGAACGCTGCCAGTAGGCGTCCAGCCAGCTGCGTTGGTCGACGAAGCTGCGCTCCACCCCCTCGTCCAGCACTCGGTCGAGGGTGCGCCGGCAGCGGTCGACGAGCTCACGCACCGGCACCCCCCGTGAAGTGTGGTACGCCACGGTCTTGGTGATCTTGAGCGGCACGCCCGGCTTCGCCTGCACCCGGTAGACCATCTTGCCGGTGTCCTCGTCGGCGTGGATCCGTTCGTTGTAGGAGTTGGCGGTGTCGATCCGATGGTCCACGCCGACCGCCAGGGTCATCCCCGAGTTGGCGCTGCGGTAGCCGAGGATCATCCGCTCATCGCCGTACCAGTGGGTCTGCGGCAGCAGGACGCGCTCCTCGAACGCTTCGGCCTGGCGAGGGTCAACGCCTTCGCCCATCGCGGCGGCCCGGACGTGGTATTCGTCCTTGCCGTCCTGGCGGTTCAGCATCTGCGACGAGACGACCACGGGAGCCTCGTGGTCGAGCATGGTGACCTCGATGGTCATGATCGCCAGGTGTCGCTGGGTGAAGGAGACCATCCGGGTCGAGCTGACACGCACCCGCTTGCCGGCGGGGGTCCGCCAGATGATGTCACGCCGGAGCACGCCGTCACGGAAGTCGATCGAGCGCTCGTACGCCTCGAGATCGGCGACCGGCAGGAGCAGGGGCTCGTCGTCGACGTAGAGCTTCATCACCTTGTTGTCCGGCACGTTGACGATGGTCTGGCCGACGCGGGCGAAGCCGAACGCCTCCTCGGCGTGCCGGATGGACCAGATCTCGTGGAAGCCGTTGATGAAGGTGCCATGGGCGTAGGTTTCCCGGCCCTCCTCGACGTTGCCCCGCAGGCCGAGGTAGCCGTTACCGACCGCGAACAGGGTCTCGGTCACCCCGAGGTCCTTGGTGCTGTAGCTGCTCTCGACGAAGCGCCACGGCTCGATCGGGAAACGACTGCGGTCCAGCGGATCCTGCACGGTGATCGGATCGTCACCGCTCGAGCCGTGGGTGCCGACCGACACGATCTCTTCGATCATGCGGGCACCAGCTCGGACAGGTCGGCCACCACGAGCTGGGCCCCCGCCTGGGTGAGCTTGTCAGCACCGACACCGCGATCGACGCCGACCACCAGCCCGAAGCCACCGGCGTGTCCGGCGGCGACACCCGAGATCGCGTCCTCCAGCACCACCGCCCGGTTGATCGGGGTGTCGAGCCGCTCGGCCGCGGAGACGAACGTCTCGGGCGAGGGCTTGCCGAGCAGACCTTCGGCCGCCGCGACGTTGCCGTCCAGGACCACGGTGAACCGGTCAGCCAGGCCGGCCGCGGTGAGCACGGCGGGCGCGTTCTTGGAGGAGGAGACCACCGCGATCTTGATGCCGAGGGTGGCCAGATGGTCCAGCAGGGCGACGGAACCCGGGTAGGCCGCTACACCGTCCTCGCGGAGCACCGCGGAGAACGCGTCGTTCTTGCGGTTGCCGAGTCCGCAGACCGTCTCGGCTGACGGGTCGTCACCGGGGTGACCGTCGGGCAGCTGGATGTCACGCGACATCAGGAAGGAGCGAACCCCGTCGTAGCGCGGCTTGCCGTCGACGTAGTCGAAGTAGTCGGCCTCGGTGTAGGGATCGTCGATCCCCCGGGCGCTCAAGAACTCCGAGAACATCTTGTCCCACGCCAGCATGTGCACGTCGGCGGTCGGGGTCAGCACGCCGTCGAGGTCGAACAGTGCTGCATCGTAGTCTTCCCAGTTCACCCGAGAAGCGTAAGGGCTTTCGTGGGCCGACAGTAGCCAGTCGGCAACGGCGCCCCCCGGAAAACGAAACCTTTCACTGCATCGTTACCTGAGCTCGGCAACGCGGTGCTTCGCGGTCATACCGCGAGCCCGGCGAGCGTCTCGGCCGCCGGTCGGATCTCCCCGACCCGCTCACCGTGGCCCAACACCGGGGCGCTGGCCTGCTCGGTCAGCGTGTCGTGCTCGAAACCCAGCCGTTGCAGCACCCCGGCCATCGCCACCGCCCGAGCGCGCGGGGATCCGTCGGAGATCTTCAGCGCGACCCCGCGACCGTCCGGGAGGCCAATCGCGTACACCGCCTCGGCGCCGGCCTTGCCGACCAGACCCGGGATGGCGCGGTGCAGGGCGAGCTCGTCGCGGCGGGTCCCCGACGTCCACTCGGGATGGCTCCGGATGGCGTCGGCCACCTGAGCTTCCGGTCCGTCCTGGGCGGCGGCGATCCGACCGAAGGCCCGGGCGAGGCCGTAGAGGCTGATCGCAAAGAGCGGTGCGCCGCAGCCGTCGACCGCGACGTCGGTGGCCTGCTCGCCGGCCAGGTCGTCGATCGTCTGCAAGATGGCCAGCTGGGTCGGGTGGTCGGGGTCTCGGTACGTGTCGATCGGCCACCCGTTGAGAACCGTGGTGGACAACATCCCCGCGTGCTTGCCGGAGCAGTTCATGGCGAGCGACGTCCGCTGCCCGCCGGCCCTGATGACGTCCTCCTTGGCCACCTCGTCCGACGGCCAGTCCGGTGGCGTCTGCAGCGCCGCCTCGTCCAGGCCGTGGCTGGCCAAGATCCGTCGGACGCCTTCCTGGTGGAACGGCTCCCCCGAGTGGGAGGCCGAGACCAGGGCCAGCAGCTCACCGGTCACGTCCAGGCCGGCCCGCAGCATGCCGACCGCCTGCAACGGCTTGCTGGAGCTGCGCGGAAAGACCGGCGCGAACTCCGAACCCAGTGAGGCGGCCAGACTGCCGTCCGCATTGGTCACCGCGACCCGACCGTGGTGCACGCTCTCCACCAGGCCACTGCGCACCACCTCGACCAGGACGGGATCTGACTCGAAGGGGGAACTCACCGCAGCAGGCTATCGGGAGTGTTGCATCGGGGCTGTGGGTGGCGTGTTCGAAGATGTCGACCCGGTCCGTCACCGAGGGGTCGACCGTTCAGAGACGGGCCCGGACGTGCAAGCCGACGTCGGGGTCGACCAGCGTCTCCTGGCTGGCCGCGATCTCCTCGACGGCCAACGGCTGTGCCTCATCGACGTTGCGCTTCACCAACCCGAGCGCGACCGGGCCCAGCTCGAAATGTCGGGCGGAGGATCCGACGAAACCGACGGTCCTGCCCTCGGCGGTCAACGGCGCCCCGACGGTGGGCAGAGCCTCGGCGGTGCCGTCCAGGTGCAGCCTGACCAGCCGGCGCGGGGGCCGGCCCAGGGTGTGCACGCGGGCAATGGTCTCCTGGCCGCGGTAGCAGCCCTTCTCCAGATGCACGGCGACGCCCAGCAGACCGATCTCGTTGGGGATGGTGCGGCTGTCGGTGTCCACTCCGATCCGGGGCACGCCGGCAGCGATCCGGCGGGCTTCGTAGGCCCAGGTGCCGGCCAGCGGGAGCGTGTCCAGGAACCCGGCCAGGTCGGCCCGGGGTACGAAGGTCTCGTAGCCGCCGAGCGAGTCGAGTCCACCGCGGACGACCTGGCCCGTGGTGTCCTGCGGCTCACCGACCCGCCAGACCACGGCGAAGTCCTGGGTGCGATCCGTCACGTCGACGCGCATCATGAAGCGCATCCGGTCGAGCCAGGCGACGGCCGCCGCGGCAGCCCCCGGCTCCGTGTGGGCCCAGAAGGTCTCACCGTCGTCGACGCCGTACAAGGCATGCTCGATGTGGCCCTGCGGAGACAGCACCAGGGCCGTGACGCCGGCGCCGGGGAGCAGCCCCTGGAGGTACTGGGTGGTCAGCGAGTGCAGCCAGGTCAGCCGGTCCGGGCCGGAGATGGCCAGCACGCCACGATGGGAGAGGTCGACGACGCCGATCCCCTGCTCCAGCAACCGCTGTTCGCGCATCGGGTCGCCATGATGCCAGGCCACGCCGGCGTCGACGCCCTTCTCGCTCACGATCGCGTTCATCGCAGTCCCTCCTCTGCCGACCGGAGCCAGCCATCATGTGGGTCAGCGTCAGCCGGCGCGCATTTCTTCCCGGGTGCCGTGGCGGCTCCCTGCGGTTCCTCGAGCCGTTCTACCCGGACAACTGTCACTCTGCCCACGACACTTCGCGCGTCGAGCGACAGTTCCCCAGGTTAACCTGGGGAACTGGCACGGGCTCGAGGGTTGCGCAGGGGGCACCAACGAGGCTCAGGCGCGCTGCAGACGGGCCCACAGGTTGGTCTGCAGGGGCTGGCCGAGGGCTGCCTTGTCGAAGGTCCAGAGCAGGTCGCCCTCCACGTTGCCGTAGAGGCGCTGGCCGGCGGAGTAGTCGTCGGCACTCACGGTCCGGACGACGGCGTCGGTGGCGAGCTCGATCTTGGCGCCGGCGATCTTGCCGTACCAGACCTCGGCGTAACCGGAGGGATGACACATCACCACCTCGATGCTGCCGTCGCCCTGGGGGCGCCAGAAACCGGTCTCCATGGACAGCGGCCGGATCGCCTTGCCGTCCGGACCCATCTCGAAGGTCTGGGACAGGTAGTGCAAGTAGTTGCTGCCGTTCTGGGCGAAGTCGATCTGCTGGCCGAACTCGAAGTCCTCGGTGCCGGGATAGGTGCCCTTGCCGACGCCTTCCCAACGGCCGAGCAGCCAGGCGATGCCCATCAGGTCGGGGTGCAGGTCGGGCGGCACCTCGAACGCCATCTCAGCGGCCCCCGACCCGGGTCGAGCTCGAGCGGAGCAGCATCATGATCAGCAGGACCAGCGCCGTGAGACCCAGCGCAGCGACGCCGGCGACCAGGGCGGCCGCCAGGGCAAAGGCAGTATTCACGGCCCGAGTCTAGTGGCCAACCGCCGCCAGCCGCCGTTCCAGCACGGCACAGACCGTTACGTACGTCCGGTTTCCTCCGGTCGGCCAACTGTCCAGCGAGGACCCGACCTCGGAGTAGCCGAGCCGGCGGTAGAGTGCGGCCGCTCGCGGATTGTCGTGCTCCACCTCGATCCGGGCTGTCGTACGACCGGCCGCGGCGACGCGTTGTTCGAGCTGCCCGATCAGCAGCGTCCCCACGCCCATGCCCTGGAACGTCTCGTGCACCGCCAGCATCCAGATCACCCCGGCGTCGGCGCTCTTGCGCAGGTCGACGCCGCCGTTGGCGATCAGCCGTCCGTTGGGCAGCGCGACCACCATCATCACCACCTCGCCGACGAAGGACGCCTGTAGCGCCTCGGCCAGCGCGGTGAGATGCTCAGCACCGCCCGACCAGTCCAGGTCGCCGAAGTCCTCCGGCTCGAGATCTCGTACCGTCAGCGCCAGCTCCATCAGCGGGAGTTCACCAGACGCTGCGGTCCTGAGCGGGTGGGCAGCACCTCGTCGGGAAGGGATCGGCGCACCATCCCCCGATCCTGACGGGTCCCAGGACGGTCGGCAAGTCGATAGGGAGACCACGTACTACCGTTGCACCCCGTGACGCGCTACATCATCATCGGAGCCGGAGCCATCGGCGGCGGGATCGGCGGTCGCCTCGCGCAGGCCGGGCGATCCACCGTGCTGGTCGCTCGCGGCGAGCACCTCGCCGCCCTGCGGGAGCGGGGCATGCGGCTGCGCTCCCCGCACGAGGACGTCACCGTGCCAGTGACCGCGGTCGGCGGTCCCGACGAGCTCGAGCTGCACGCCGACGACGTCCTGGTGGTGGCGACCAAGTCCAACCAGGCGACGGCGGCGCTGGCCCAGTGGGCCGACGCGCCCGTGCACGGCACCGCCGGGGTGATCGGGACGGCCGGTGATCAGCTGCCCGTCTTCATGGCCCTGAACGGGGTCGCCAGCGAGGAGATGGCGCTGCGCTACTTCGCCAGGGTTTTCGGGGTCTGCGTCTGGATGCCGGCCGTCCACCTGGAACCCGGCGAGGTCATCATCCGCGGCGTACCGATCTCCGGCCTGTTCCACATCGGGCGGGTCCCGGCGACGCTCACCGACGACGCCGACCGCGTCCTGCTGGCCGAGCTCTCGGCGGACTGGACCGCCGCCCGGTTCACCGTCACCCTGCCCGACGACGTGATGCCGTGGAAGTACCGCAAGCTGATCAGCAACATCGCCAATGCGTTCCAGGCGCTGGTCGGGACCAACGGTGACCTCGACCCCGTGGTCGCGGCCGCCGGCGCCGAGGCGCGACGGGTGCTCGACGCGGCGGGTTTGGCGTACACCGATGACGCCGACGAGAGGGAGGCGCGGTCGCACAGCTTCACCGTCGAGCCGGTCGCCGGCGAGCCGGCCGAGCTCGGTGGGTCCACCTGGCAGTCGATGACCCGCGGCACCGGCAACGTCGAGAGCGACTACCTCAACGGGGAGATCGCCCTGATCGCCAACCGGCACGGGCTGGACGCCCCGATCAACACCCGGGTGGCGTCGTTGGCCCGGCAGGCAGCGACGCGGGGCCAGAAGCCAGGAGAGATCAGCGCGGCCGAGCTCGCCGAGACGTTGGGCGTCGACACTCAGTAGACGAGCGCCTGGACGCCGTCGGCGAGCGCGGCCTCGACGAAGGTAGCGGCGCCGGCGATGACCACTCCCGACAGCAGGTCGTCGCCGGTCAGCTCACGTCGAGCGGCGCACTGGCTGCAGACCCGGATCGTGCCCGCCGACCGGACCAGCTCGACCAGGTCCGCTACCGGCGTCGCGTAGGGCAGCTCGAGGTCGGGCTGCCGACCGGGGACGGCGAACCAGACCGCCTCCCCGGTCAGCCAGACCGTCACCGGAGCGCCCGCCGCCAGACCCAGTGAGGCAACGGTCCAGGCCTGGTTGGCCCGTTCAGCGGCTTCGACGCCGCAGGTGATCTTGACGATCAGCGATCTCGTCATCCGAGGGCCAGCGCCACCAGTCGGCTGCGGCTGGCGCTGAAGCGGTCCAGGTCCAGCGGGGTCGTCTTGTACTGCCAGAACGTGTAGTAGCTCCAGCCGGGAAGCGTGCCCACCGCCGTGGCGTAGCGGGCGACCCAGAGCGGGTTGGTCCGGACGAACGACGTCGTGTTCCCGGTGCAACGCGTCCACCAGTCGAGGTTGGTGTAGATGACGGCGTCCCGACCGGTGGACTTCTTGTACTGCGTGGTGAAGGACTTGATCCAGGACACCATCTGAGCCTTGCTCTTGCCGTAACAGGTGCTGCCGTACGGGTTGTACTCGATGTCGAGCACACCGGGCAGGGTGCGCCCGTCCCTGCCCCAGCCGCCACCGTGGGCCGCGAAGTACGTGGCCTGGCTGGTCCCGCTCGAGCGGTTCGGCAGGGCGTAGTGGTAGGCGCCGCGGATCAGGCCCACCGCGTACGAACCCTTGTACTGCGCCGGGAAGTACGGGTTGCGGTAGGTCGTCCCCTCGGTCGCCTTGACGTAGGCGAACTGGATGCCCCTGGCTTCCCAGGACTTCCAGTCGACGGTCCTCTGCCAGCCGGAGACGTCGATGCCCTGGACGCCCGTGGCCGCCGCGGGCTTGACCGCCGCCGCAGTGGCGGGACCAGACCGGAGCGCGGCGGGCGCGGAACGTTCGGGTGAGTCCGAGCGCCACCCCATGTACGCGTTGCCCGGCTGGACTCCGGTCTGCCGGGCCTCTCGGGTGGGGGTCAGCGTGGTCGGGTCGGCCGAAGCCATGGATGTGGCCCCGAGGCTGAAGGTGGCTGCCAGAGCGACGGCCACGGCCCCCCAGCGCATGCGTCGGCGTGCTGTGGACATGTGTGACTCCTTGTTCGCGAGGCGGACGTGACCGCGTGGCACTTCAGCCATCCCCCGGATGCGGACAATTGCTGGACAGAGTAACCACATAGTGGTCGAAATCGTTAGTCGCGGCTGATCTGAGCCGAACGTGGGCCGAGATCGCCACTAGCCTCGGGGCATGAAACTGGTGGTGCAACGCGTGTCCTCGGTCAGCGTCACGGTGGCCGGGCAGACAGTCGGGGCGATCGATGGCCCTGGCCTGTTGGTGCTGGTCGGCGTGACCCACGACGACTCCGCGGCCGACGCGGCGAAGCTCGCCGACAAGGTGTGGCAGCTACGGATCCTGGCCGACGAGCAGTCCTGCGCCCAGACCCAGGCGCCGCTGCTCGTGGTCAGCCAGTTCACGCTCTACGCTGACACGCGCAAGGGCCGCCGACCCTCCTGGAGCGCCGCCGCGCCCCGTCTGGTCAGCGAACCGCTCGTACAGGCGTTCGTCCAGGCGCTCCGAGATCTGGGCGCTCAGGTCGAGACCGGCGTATTCGGCGTCGACATGCAGGTGCGGCTGACCAACGACGGCCCGGTGACCCTGATCCTGGACTCAGCGGGCTGAGTCGGCCGGGCGTGATCAGGACTGCGGAGCAGCGAACGCAGCTTCCGAGATCAGTACGGCGTCCCGGGTCTTCGCCCGGCTGCCCGGTGGCGTCGAGCCGATGATGGTCAGCCGGACCTGGTCAGCCGTCTGGACCGGGATCCGGATCGTCTGCATCGTCTCGGTCCGGTCAGCCAGATCCTGGGTGAACGACACGCCGTTGCCGAAGGTCCACTGCACCTTCCGGATCCGGCGGTATTCGCCGTAGCGATCGGCATGACTCTTCGGGTCGGTCTTGGTGTAGCCGTTCACCAACCCCAGCTCGGCCACCGGACTGGGCGTGCCGAAGGAGAAGGTGATGCTCCGATCCGCTCCGGAACCCCCACACCGCCACGCGGTGCTGAGGTCACCGTCGGTGAGCTGCTCCGGGTCGTAGCGGACTCGCCTGCCGGCCCCGTCGGTGGACGCCGGAGCTCGGCAGTCCGCTTGCGTCCGGGACACGGGAATCGGAACCACCCCACCGGCGTACGGCTTGTCGTTCGGCACCGACGCCGTTTTCGACGACGTGGGCCGGCCGGGCGAAGGGACGGGGGACGCACTGCCGGACGGTACATTCCTCACCGTCGGCGGGACCGATGGTGCCTCGCGGGCCACGACGGGCCGAGCACCCCGGCTGGACTGGTCGTGGTTGGTGAGCCAGGCGGCCGCGAGGACACCCGCGCCCAGCGCCAGCAGTGCCACGGCGATGAGCACGACCAAGGCCGGCCGGGGCCTTCCCGGTTCATCGACGAGCGGTCCTTCGTCGGCGAAGTGGTCCACACCGACCCGGTCACTGGTGGGTGGTTCAAGGCTCGGGGCGGGTTCCGTGGGCGTGGCACGGCCAGGCGCCCCCTCGTCGCTGGGGGAGTCAGCCGGCACCTCAGGATCAGGCTCGGGCCGATAGAGCCAGTGGAACCGGTCGCCGGTCTCGCGCTGTTCCTCGGGGGGCGTCAGAGCCGGTTCGAAGTGCCGGGGGGTGGTGCGGTGCGTAGCCGGGCGTCCGTCCGTGGCGTCTCGATAGAGCGACTCGTACGGCTGTGCCCGGCCCGGATCGGTGCTGGCATCCGACTCGGGCGGCAGCGCCGGGCGCTGGGCCCGGGGCTGAGCGGGGCCTGGATCCGGTGATGACACCTCGACAACTCTAACGGCTGACGCCGTCACCGCCCCGCCTCCGAGCAGAGGCAGGGCGGCGCGGGACGTCGTTCAGGCGGCTTCGAGCTCCACGTCCAGCTCGGCCACGCGGCCCCGAGAGGCCACGATCGTCCGGTCGATCTTGGCCCCGGGGGCGAGCGTCCGCAGCGTCCAGCTCCCGTCGCCGGCGAAGAACCGGAAGTGTCCCGTCGCCGAGGTCGGAACCTCGGCGGTGAACTCGCCACCGGAGTCCAGCAACCGCACGTAGGCGCCCGCCACGGGGTCGCCGCCGCGCAGCACGCGACCCTGGATCACTGCCTCTTTGCTGACGTCGAGGCCCGCGACGCTGAGGCCGCCCTGAGTTGCTCCGCACATGTGCTGCTCCTAATCACTTTTCTTCGGGTCCAAGGGGGTCGTCCCCCTTGCTGATGACTCACTGTTTCGGGGGTTGTGCCCGTGCGTGGTCGGTCAGACGGTCCCGGGCTCGTCGCCCACGCTGACCGGCACGCCGACCAGTGAGCCGTATTCGGTCCACGAGCCGTCGTAGTTCTTGACGTTCTTCTCCTCGAGCAGCTCGTGCAGCACGAACCACGTGTGCGCGCTGCGTTCACCGATCCGGCAGTAGGCGATGATGTCGGCGTCGAAGTCCAGCCCCGCACCGCCGTAGAGGTTCTTCAGCTCATCGTCGGATCGGAAGGTGCCGTCGTCGTTGGCCGCTTTGCTCCACGGCACGTTGATCGCGGTCGGGATGTGGCCGCCGCGCTGGGCCGCTTCCTGCGGCAGGTGGGCGGGAGCGAGCAGCCGACCCGCGTACTCGTCGGGACTGCGGACGTCGACCAAGCCCTTGTTGCCGATCGCCTCGACGACCTCGTCGCGGAAGGCCCTGATGCCGAGATCGGGCTCGGCCGCGGTGTAGGACGTAGCGGGCCGGGTCACGGTCTCGTTGCTCAGCTCGCGGGCGTCGAGCTCCCACTTCTTGCGGCCGCCGTCGAGCAGCTTGGCGTCGGCGTGGCCGTAGAGCTTGAAGTACCAGTAGGCGTACGCGGCGAACCAGTTGTTGTTGCCTCCGTACAGAACCACGGTGTCGTCGGTGCCGACGCCCTTCTCGGACAGCAGCTTCTCGAACTGCTCCTTGTTGACGAAGTCCCGCCGGACCGGGTCCTGCAGGTCGGTCTTCCAGTCGAGCTTGATCGCGCCGGCGATGTGGCCGCCGTCGTAGGCCGTCGTGTCCTCGTCGACCTCGACCAGCACTACGTGCTCATCGGCCCCATGCTCGGCGACCCAGTCGGCGTCCACCAGTGCTGCTTGCCTGCTCATGTTCATGTCTCCTGACAGTTCGGTTCGGTGACCCAGGTGCCGGTCAGTGTGGCGATGATGCTGGCTCGGGGCGCACCCCAGATCCCCGAGCCGCAGTCGAGGCGTTGCGTTCAGTCGTCGTGGATCAGGGACCCAGGGAAGGTGAACGCCTCTACATTCGGGGGGACAGACACAACGACGAGCGCATCCGGCCGTGGTCCACAGCTAGACGGCGGGTGAGCGGCGTCGCCCACATATTCGTCGGTATCACGTGACTCACACTAGCCGGGCAGGTCTATCAGAGGGCCATTTTGTCTCGCATGCCGAAACGTGTGTCCATTAAGCGAGACAAAGGGGTCAACAAACGGAACCACCGGCGAACGGGGGCAGGATCTCGACCCGGACAGGCTCCTCCAGCGGGCGAGCCAGGGCGTCGCCGCGCACGACCACCCCGTCCACCAACAACGAGCTCACGCTCAGCATCTGGTCAAACCGCGGGTCGGACCGTTGGGCTCGGGCGCACCGCAGAGCGTCGGCGACGGTGCCGGCTTCGAAACGTTCCACAGCGACTCCGGCCGCGGCCTTGGCCCCCGCCCAGTAATAAAGAGAAATGGTCACCATTGGAGTAGTGTCGACCATGCGATGAGGCCCTGAGGTGCGCACCTGGGGCCTCGAGTCATTTTTCCGCTCGTCGTGAGTTATTCACGCGATCACCGCCGGAGGGGACCGCAATGGCCATCTTGCTGTTGTTGACCAACGACATGCACGCGTCCGCCGAGATCTTGCCGGCTCTGGAACTCCTTCCACACCAGACCAAGGTGGCCCAGGCCGAGGCCACCGCGTTGTTGGACGCTCCCGCCGCCGACGTCATCCTGCTCGACGCCCGCCGCGACCTGGTCGGAGCCCGTTCGCTCTGCCGGTTGATCGAGACCACCGGCAAGGAAGCGCCCCTGCTGGTCATCGCCAGTGAAGGTGGTCTGGCAGCCCTGTCGGCGGACTGGGGCTTCGACGACGTGCTCCTCAACTCCGCCGGCCCCGCCGAGGTGGACGTTCGGCTCCGGCTCGCGATGGCCCCCGCGGTGGCGTCGGCCAGTGATCCGTTGATCCAGACCGGCAACATCATCATCGACGAGGCCGGCTACTCCGCGAAGCTCAACGGCTCCCAGCTCGACCTGACCTACACCGAGTTCGAGCTGCTGAAGTATCTCGCCCAGCACCCCGGTCGCGTGTTCAGCCGGCAGCAGTTGCTCAGCGACGTCTGGGGCTACGACTACTACGGTGGCACGCGGACTGTCGATGTCCACGTCCGCCGGCTGCGCGCCAAGCTCGGTCCCGAGTACGAGTCGGTCATCGGCACCGTCCGCAACGTGGGCTACCGCTTCGTGGCCCAGGCCGAGGACTCAGCGCGCGTCTGACTGGTCGTCGACCACTAGCGCCGACGCTGGATCGCATCCAAGAGCCGGCGCAGGTAGGCCGGGATCGTCCCTGACGGCCCCGAGGTCCGTACGTGCTGCACAGCCCCGAGCACCTGGGCGACCACGAGGAACAGCAACGCGAACGCCAGCAGGGCCGACGAGGTGGCGGTCGTGCCCGCAGCCACGCTGCCGGCGGTACCGGCCCACAACCCGAACAGCACCACCGGGTAGGAGACCAGCTCGAGGACGAACGACACCCGGGTCACCGTCGTCACGTCGCCGACACGCCTTCCTCGCCAGCCGGCCATGGCCCGCAGCCAGCACAGCTGCTGGACGGTACAGATGACCAGCATCGCCACGCTGGCGGCCAACGCCGAGACGGCCCAGCCCCGCCCCGTCGAGCCCTGGCCGGCGGAACCCCCGCCGGCGGTTGGAAACGTGACGACGGCAACGACGCTGAAGACGAGCGCCAGCACCGCGACACCGTTGCCCACCTGGGCGAACCGCAGCTGCGGGGTCATCCGCACCGCGACCTCGGGTCGAGCATTCCCTGTGTCGCCGGGCGTCGGTCGGCCGAGGTCGTCGGCCGTCGGCTGCGGGTCGGTGCCCTGGTCCGGCATCAGCGGCTACCTCTTCGCTCGGGAGACGAACACGTCGGGTCGAGCACCTCGGTGCCGGCCCCCAGTCAGCATAGGTGGGTCAGCACGCCGCGGTGAGCGGCCATTCGGGCTCAGGCCGACTCGCGCAGCAGCAGCCGGTGCTGCACCTGACGGCACACGGCCGGGCCGGACCAGGGGAGCTCCCCCCGGCTCATCCCCATCGCCAGGTCGACTGCGTGGCGGGCAACCTCGGCGAAGTCGATGGCCAACGTGCTGAGCTGCGGCGTGACGTAGGTCCCGAGGGTCAGACCGTCGATACCCAGCACCCGGACGGCACCCGGGACGTCGATCTCGCGTCGACGGCAGGCGAGCAGCGCCCCGAGAGCGAGCACGTCGTCGAACGCCAAGACCGCGTCGAAGTCTCGTCCTCGGTCGATCAGCTCGTCGGTGATCCGGTTGCCGGCGGCCACCGTGTTCTCGGTGACGAAGTGCACCTCGGTGCGCACACCATGACCAGCCATGGCGTCGACCAGCAATCGTGCCCGGCCACCGACGACCCGTGAGGCGGACAGATCGATCATCACGGGACGCCGGACCCCCGACCCCACCAGGTGCGCCACCGCCTGGGTCATGGCTGGGGCCAGGTCGAGCATCACCGAGCCGTACCGAGGATCCGACGGGCCGATCTCCACCACCGGCAGGCCGTCCAGCAACGGCTGCACCGATGGGTTCAGGCTGAGGTAGCCCACGACGGCGTCGACCTGGCTGGTGAGCTGGGCGATCAGCGTCCGCTGGTCCGGGGTGTGTCGTGCGTCGGCCAGCACCACGTTCCAGCCGTTCTGGGACGCCCGGCCCAGGATCGCCGAGGCCAGCTCGGGGTAGAACGGGTTGGTGAGGTCGTCGATCAGCAGGCCGAGCGTCCCCGGGCCGGGCTTCACCAGTCCCCGACCGAACCGAGACGGTCGATAACTCAGCTCACGCGCGGCCGCCAGGACCCGCAGCTTGGTCTCCCCACTGATCCCCCGCATGTCGTTCATGGCCCGGGTGACCGTCTGCCGCGAGACGCCGGCGGCGGTGGCCACGTCGTTGATCGTGGCCCGGCGACCCGACGAGCCGTCGGGCGCGCTCACTCCCCGGCCAGGTCCAACCACGCCACCTGCTCCGGACTCAGCTCGACGGCCAGACCCGCCATCGAGGAGCGGCACTCGGCGATCGAACGGGGACCGAACAGCGGGAACGTCGGGAACGGCTGGTGCAGCACGAAGGCCAGCGCAATGGCTGTCGCCGCCACGCCGTACTCGGCCCCCAGCTTCTCCGCCCGGCGCAGGCGCTCGAAGTTGTCGTCGCTGTAGTAGCAACGGACCAGCTCGGCGTCGGAACGGTCCTCTGGCCGAGCCCGACCGGTGAAGAAGCCGCGGGCCTGGGAGGACCACGGCAGCAGCGGGACCTGCCGCTCGGCCAGCCAAGCCTTGGACGCCGTGTCCGTCACGTGGCGGCAGCCGGCCCACGGGACGTCGTAGGCCTCGGCGAGACCGAAGTGGTTGCTCAGCACGGCGAAACCCTGCTTGTCGTGTGCCGCCGCGTAGGCGTTCGCCTCGTCGAAGCGTTCGGGGCTCCAGTTGGATCCGCCGAAGACCCGGATCCGACCGGCTCGGGCGTGCTCGTCCAGCACGTCGACGAACTCGCCAACTCCTACGTCGGGGTTGTCGCGGTGCATCATGTAGATGTCGGCGTAGTCGGTCCCCTGGCGCTCCAGTGACTCCAACAGCTGCCGGGTGATGGACTCGGGGTCGCAGTGCGGTGTGTGGGCACCCTTGGTGATGATGACCACGTCCTCACGGACGCCGCGGTTGGCCACCCAACGACCCAGCAGTCCCTCGAGCTTGCCGCCACCGTAGATGTAGCCGGTGTCGAAGGTGTTGCCACCGCGGCTGTAGAAGTGGTCGAAAAGCGCCGAGGCGTGCGCCAGGTTCGGCTGGTTGTCGACCCCCATCACCAGGCGCGACACCGGTTTGCCCACCCCGGCGATCTCGCCGTAACGCATCGGATGCTCCGTGCCCACCGTCAGCGGCGCACCCGAGACGGTGGGGATGTCGGCGTCGTCGGCCTCGAACGGGAAGCGGAGACCGATCGCGGCGCGCCAGCGGTCCAGCACGACCGCGTTACCGAGGGAGTCGGCCAACGACATCGCGGGAGCTTCGCCGGTGCCGACGCTCGCGGCCAGCGCGTCGGCCTCCAACGCGTACGGCTTCGCGTCGCCGAAGCCGAAGGTCTCCGGCTCCGCACCCACCACCGTCAGCACCAGCTCAGAACCGGTGCCCAGGGTCCACGGGTCCCGAAGGTGAATGGTGCCGCGCGAGCCGTAGACCGTGGCCGTGTTGGCCTCCTGCAGCCGGACCCCGGTGCGCACCGAGGCGGTCATCCCGCCCGGGAAGACCAGCTGCGCCACCGACCACTCGTCGACGCCGGAGTCTCCCAGAGTCCCCGTGGCGCTCAGCTCGGTCGGCTCGGCGAACGCCTGGTTGGTCGCCGCTCCCGCCACCGCACGGGCCAGGGAGACCGGATAGCCGCCGACGTCGAGGATGCCGCCGCCGGCCGTGTCCACGTCGAACAGTCGGCCACGGGGCTGCCCGACGGCGAAGGCGAAGGAGGCGTCGACGTGGGTCACGGTGCCGATCGCCTGGTCGGCGACCAGCTCGAGCAGCTTCTGGGTCTGCGGGTGGAACCGGTACATGTAGGCCTCGACCAGGCTCACCCCCGATGTGCGGGCGGCGTCCACCATGGCCATCACGCTGCCGGAGTTCGGGGCCATGGGCTTCTCGCACAGCACGTGCTTCCCCGCCGCGATGGCGGCGAGCGCCAACCGAGCATGGGTCGTGTGCACTGTGGAGACATACACGCCGTGCACCGCGGGATCGGCCAGGATCTCGTCATAGGTGCCGGCGTGAGCCGTCTCCGCGCCGTGGTCGCGGGCGAACGCCGCCGCCCGTTCGGGGTCTGAACTGCCGACCGCGACCAACACGCCGGCCTGACTCGACGGCAGCTGGGAGGCGAAGCGGCGTGCGATGTTCCCGGGGCCGAGAACGGCCCATCCGAAGCGATCGGCCGGCGGGTTACTCATCAGGGGACATCCGTTCGGTGAGAGGCGGAGCATTCGTCGTGAACGTTCACGATTCCTGACGGTAGCCCTGTCTTCGCACCTGGTCAACACTCGTGTCTCGGGCGGGTGGGAGGCGAGAATCCACCCAGATGGTTGACACCCCCGCCCCCCCGGTGCACTGTTGAAGTCCTGCGTGAGCGTTCACGCTCGTCGTGTCTCAACCTCATCTCCACCACGTCTCAACGAAGAGAGTCGGTCGATCGATGCCCGTTCTGACCCGTCGGCAGTTGCTCACCGGCGCTGCCGCCCTCGGCCTGACCACCTCCCTGGGGGGCCTGTCGGGCTGTGGCTCGAGCGTCTCGATCTCCACCGACCCCAACGAGCTGGTGCTCTGGTACTGGAACCGCTCCATCAGTCCGACCCTGTTGGCCCAGGCGGCGAAAGAGATCCCCGACACCCGACGTCGGCTTCGCTCCGACCTCATCGGCGGCGCTTTCGACACCAAGCTCCGGACGAGTCTCTCCGGGCACGCCTACATCCCCGACATCTCCGGGATCAACTCCAACTGCTCGCTCTACTTCCCCAACGAGGAGCTGTTCACCGACTTCAACCAGTTCGGTGCGGCTGACCACAAGGACCAGTTCTACGACTGGAAGTGGCAGCTCGGCACCACGCCGAGTGGCCGGATGTGCTTCTGGCCGATGGACACCGGTCCCACCGGTCTCTACTACCGATCCGATCTCTTCAAGAAGGCAGGCCTGCCCAGCGAGCCCGAGGAGGTCGGCGCCGCCATCACCACCTGGGACGCTCTGGTCGAGCTGGGCGCCAAACTGCGCAAGGACACCGACGTCGGACTGATCAGCACTGCGTTGATGGTCTTCACGCAATATCTCAACAGCAGCGCCGAACGCTATTTCGCCCCTGGCAACACGCCGGTCTTCGAGCGGACCGGCAGCGCCGTCCGAGCCGCCTGGGACACCGCCGTCAAGGCCATCAACGCCCGGATGACGGGCAATTTGCAGATCCCCACCGACCAGAACTCGGCCTGGGTCAGCGGCAAGACGGCGGGTCACATCGAGGCGGTCTGGTGGGCCGAGATCCTCAAGGACACCGCACCGGACACGAAGGGCAGCTGGCGGCTGGCCAGCCAGCCGGTCAAGCCGGGCAACAGCGGAGGCTCCTTTCTCACCGTGCCCGCGACCTGCAAGGACCCGGAGGCTGCCTTCGCGTTCCTGACCTGGCTGACCAGCCCGGAGAAGCAGGCCAGCACCTTCAACGAGATCCAGCTCTTCCCGTCAAGTCCGCTCAGCTTCGAGGGCGGCACCATGAAGAGCGAGGGGGGCTTCTTCGGGACCCAGGACGCCCTGCAGTTCTTCCGCCAGGCCGCGAGCCAGGTCCCGACCACGTTCGTCAGCCCGTACGAGAGCCAGGTGACCGCCTTCGCCACCGAGATCGCCAATGTGGAGTCAGCGGGCAAGGATCCCGAGCGGGGCTGGCAGGACGCCGTCGACGAGACCAACCGAGTGCTGAAGAAGAGAGGGGTCATCTGATGGCCACCATCGAGCGCCCCCGGATCAGCTCGGCCAACCCGAGCGCCGAGGAGATGCGTCCGCCGCCACGCGGTCTGAAGCGGTTCTGGCCGCAGTACGTCGCCATCGCCCCGTTCTACCTGCTGTTCCTGGTCTTCGGACTGTTTCCGATCCTGTTCTCGATCTTCCTGTCCTTCACTGACTGGGACGGGATCGGGGCGATCAAGTTCGTCGGCTTCGCCCAGTACGCGTACCTGGTCGCCGATCCCCGGTTCTGGAACGCTGTCGGCAATACCTTCATCATCTGGATCATCTCGACATTGCCCATGCTGTTCCTAGCCCTGGTTATCGCGTTCCTGCTGCACCAGAACATCCGGTTCAAGAGTGCCTACCGGCTGGCGTTCTTCATCCCCAACGTGACCAGCATGGTGGCCATGGCCATCGTGTTCGGCTCCGTCTTCTCCGACAGCTTCGGCCTGGTCAACTCCGCGCTCACCGCTCTCAACGCCCAGCCCATCGCGTGGCTGTCCAGCTCCTGGGGCATCAAGATCACCATTGCGGTGATCGTGATCTGGCGGTGGACCGGCTACAACGCGATCATCTATCTGGCCGGTTTGCAGTCCATCCCGACCGAGCTCTACGACGCCGCCAAAGTCGACGGCGCCAACACCTGGCAGATCTTCTCCACCATCACCGTCCCCCTGCTCCGCCCGGTCATCCTCTTCACCGTGATCACGTCCACCGTCGGGGGGCTGAGCCTGTTCACCGAGCCGCAGATCCTGCTGGGCAACGCCGGCGGCACCGATGAGGCGGGTATGACGATCGTGCTCTACCAGTACAACCAGGCGTTCACCCAGTTCGACTTCGGCTACGGCTCCGCGATCGCCTGGGCGCTGTTCATCATCGCGTCGTTGTTCGCCATCATCAACTGGCGGCTGGTCCGCGAACGCGACCCGATCTCCGCCCGGGCTCAGCAGAGCTCTGCCCAGAAAGCTGAGGTCGACGCATGAGTGCGATGCTGCGGACCGCCCCGATCCCGCTCGGCGACCCCGCCCAGAGCCGCCACGACGCGAACGCCAAGAAGCGCAGCCTGGCCGCCCGACTGGTCACGCACCTCTGCATCATCGTCGGGGTGCTGCTGTCGATCTTCCCGTTCTACTGGTTGCTCGTGATGTCGACCAGCACCACCGCCGACATCTTCGGCTTCCCACCCAAGCTCACCTTCGGTCCGCACCTGGTCGAGAACGTGACCAACGTGGTCGCCAATGTGGACCTGCTGCAGGCGCTGCTGAACACGTTCTTCGTGGCCCTGAGCTGCGCCGTCCTGGTGATGCTGTTCGACTCGCTGGCCGCTTTCGCCTTCGCGAAGTACGACTTCCCGGGCAAGAACGTGCTGTTCGTGACCATGCTGGCCACCTTCGTGATCCCCGGCAGCCTGTCCCTGGTGCCGAGCTTCATCCTGATGTCCAAGCTGGGCTGGATCGGCGGCTTCCAGGCCCTGATCATCCCCGGGGCCGCCAACGCGTTCGGCATCTTCCTGCTCCGCCAGTTCGCCACCGCCTCGATCCCGAACGAGCTGGTGGAGTCCGCCCGGATCGACGGGGCAGGGTTCTTCAAGACCTGGTGGAACGTCGGGGTGCCGATGCTGCGGGGCGGGCTCGCGTTCCTGGGCATCTTTACCTTCATCGGCGCGTGGAACGACTACGTCTGGCCGCTGATCGTGCTGGTCGACCCGCAGCGTCAGACCCTGCAGACCGCCCTGGCCACGCTCAACTCGGTCTACGCCACCGACTACGGGATGATCATGGCCGGGGCGGTGATCAGCGTCGTCCCCCTGATCGGCGTGTTCATCATCGGTTCTCGGCACTTCATCGCCAACATCGCCGCCGGTGCGCTGAAGGGTTGATCGCGACGAGCGACCGGGCCGGCCCCGGATAGCATGGCGCGCATGCTCACGACTCTATTGTTCCAACCGTCGTTGAGCGCCTCCGATGTGCACCAGGTCAGCGCCCTGGTGGCCCGGGCCGAGCGACTGGACGGGGTTTCCCCGCTCAACGACGACGCCCGCCTGGCGTTGCGCCACCGCGGGCCCGTCCTGCACGTGCTCGCCACCCAGGACCATGCTGTGGTCGGCTACGCGCAGCTGGAGCGGGCCGACGAGCTGCACCCGAGCGCGGTGCTCGTGGTGGATCCCGAACACCGGCGTGTCGGCATCGGACGCCGGCTGCTGGACGCCGTCCTGGACGCGGCCTCGGCCCCCGTCGGGTTCTGGTCCTTCCACGGTCTCCCCGCCGCGACCGCGCTGGCCCGGCAGGCCGGGCTGTCCAGGGTCCGCGAGCTGCTGGTGATGATCGCTGATGTGACCCAGCCGATCCTGATGCCCGCACTCCGCGACGACGTCACCATCCGGACCTTCCGGGTGGGGGCCGACGAAGAGGCGTGGCTCCGGCTCAACGCGAAGGCCTTCAGCCACCATCCCGAACAGGGTCGGATGACCCGTGCCGACCTGACCGAACGAGAGAACGAGGACTGGTTCGACGCGGCCGGTTTCCTGCTCGCGGTGCGCGGCGATGCCGTGCTCGGGTGCCACTGGACCAAGCAGCACCCCGACCGGCTGGGCGAGGTGTACGTGCTCGCCGTCGACCCGGCCGCCGGAGGACAGGGTCTGGGCAAGGCTCTGCTCGCCGCCGGGCTGAGACACCTGCGCGACCAGGGCAACACAGCGGTGCAGCTCTACGTCGAGGCCGACCACGAAGGGGCCGTCGGGCTCTACCTGGCGCATGGCTTCGTCGAGGTGAGCCGTGATGTGATGTACGCGTCTCGGTGACCAGATGCCAGCGTCGGTCGGGATCCGGTGGCTGGTAGCGGTACAAATAGTCAGATCAACACTCTGCAGGAGATCACATGAGCACCGTCGACACGCACGGCCCGACCCGCACTGCGGCCTCGAACGGTCTCGTCATGGTGGAACCGACCCCCGAATCGACGGTCCCCGAGCTGCCGCAGGACCGGTTCTCCGACCGCGAGCTCTCCTGGCTGGCGTTCAACAACCGCGTGCTCGACCTGGCCAAGGACCGGCAGCGGGTGCCCCTGCTGGAACGGGCCAAGTTCCTGGCCATCTTCGCCAGCAACCTGGACGAGTTCTTCATGGTCCGGGTGGCGGGGCTCAAACGTCGCATCGCAGCGGGCGTGGCCGTGCCCACCGTGAGCGGCATGATGCCCCGGGACGTGCACACCGCCATCCTGAACCGCACCCGCGAGCTGATGGCCGAACAGTCGCGTTTGTTCACCGACGAGATCCGGCCCGAGCTGGCCGCGGAAGGCATCGAGATCCTGCGGTGGGACCAGCTGACCGCGCCCGAGAAGGACCGGATGCGGGAGCTCTTCGCCGAGCGGATCTTCCCGGTCCTGACCCCCCTGGCTGTCGACCCGTCGCATCCCTTCCCCTACATCTCTGGCCTGTCCATCAACCTGGCCGTGCTGGTCAAGAACCCCGAGACGGGCGCCCGGCAGTTCGCCCGGGTGAAGGTGCCGACCGTGCTGGCCCGGTTCCTACCGCTGAGCGAGGGTCGCTTCGTCCCGCTCGAGGACGTCATCGCCCGCCACCTCGACCAGCTGTTCGGCGGCATGCAGGTGGTCCAGCACCACACGTTCCGGGTGACCCGGAACGAGGACGTGGAGATGGAGGAGGACGACGCCGAAAACCTGCTGCTGGCGCTGGAGCGAGAGCTGCTGCGCCGCAAGGTCGGCCGTCCCCCGGTCCGGCTGGAGGTCGAGGACGACATCGACCCCAAGATGCTGGAGCTGCTGATGGGTGAGCTCGACATCACCCAGAAGGAGGTCTTCCCGCTGCCGGGCCCGCTGGACCTGCGGGGCCTGTTCTCGCTGACCGACATCGAACGCGCCGACTTGAAGTACCCCACCTTCCTGCCGTCGACCCATCCGCACCTGGCGGAGGTGGAGACCGCCAAACCGGCCGACATGTTCGCTGCGCTCAAACAGCGCGACGTCCTGCTGCACCACCCGTACGACTCGTTCGCCACCAGCGTCCAGCGCTTCATCGAGCAGGCGGCCGACGACCCCCAGGTGCTCGCCATCAAGCAGACGCTCTATCGGACCTCGGGCGACTCCCCCATCGTCGACGCGCTGATCGAGGCCGCCGAGGCCGGCAAGCAGGTACTCGCCCTGGTGGAGATCAAGGCGCGCTTCGACGAGCAGGCCAACATCGCGTGGGCCCGGCGACTGGAGCAGCACGGCTGCCACGTGGTCTACGGCGTGGTCGGGCTGAAGACGCACTGCAAGCTGTCGATGGTCGTCCGCGACGAGCCCGACGGACTGCGTCGCTATGCCCACGTGGGCACCGGCAACTACAACCCCAAGACCGCTCGGACCTATGAGGACATGGGGCTTCTGACGGCCAACCCCATCATCACCGAGGACATCGGGCGGCTCTTCAACCATCTGTCCGGCATGTCGCAGGAGACGCAGTACAAGCGCTTGCTGGTCGCACCGCACGGCATCCGGACCGGCCTGCTCGACCGGATCAACAACGAGATCGCCAACCACGAGGACGGCCGGCCGGCCGGGATCAAGATCAAGGTCAACTCGCTGGTCGACGAGGCGGTCTCCGACGCGCTCTACCGGGCGTCGCAGGCGGGCGTCACCGTCGACCTCTGGGTCCGCGGGATCTGCACCATCCGGCCTGGCATCCCCGGGCTCAGCGACAACATCCGGGTGCGCAGCATCCTCGGTCGGTTCCTCGAGCACAGCCGGTTGTTCTGGTTCGCCAACGGCGGGAACCCGTCGGTCGGCATCGGCTCGGCAGACCTGATGCACCGCAACCTCGACCGGCGCGTCGAGGTGCTCGCCTCGATCACCAATCCGGCGCACATCACCGAGATCAGCGAGCTGTTCGACATCGCCTTCGACGCCGGCACCGCCGCGTGGATCCTCGACTCGGCCGACCAGTGGACCCCGCGCCTGTTCGACGCCGAGGGCAACCCGCTGGTCGACATGCAGGACTTCCTGATCACCGCCAAGAGCAGGCGTCGAGCGAAGTGAGCGAGGCAACTCAGAGCGAAGTGGACACGGCGACACGGTCGGGGGGCGGCGTCGATCCTGCGGGGCGCCGATGAAGCCGATCCTGGCGGGCGGGGCGGTGGTGACCCGAGAGCACCCGACCCGTGGCACCGAGGTGGTGATCATCCACCGCAAACGCTACGACGACTGGACCTTGCCCAAGGGCAAGACCGAAGCCGGAGAGTCGATCCCTGCGTCGGCCGTCCGCGAGGTGTGGGAAGAGACCGGGGTCAGGATCCGTCTCGGCGTCCCGCTGGACCGGATCTGCTACGAGTCGGGCAAGCCGGGCATCAAGCAGGTCGACTACTGGGGCGGCACCGTCCTCGACGCCCGCCGGCGAGCGCCCGATGCCGAGGTCGACGTGGTGTCCTGGCTTCCCGTGCGCGCGGCCATGAGCCGGCTCACCTTCGCCCATGACCACTTCCTGCTCCAGCAGTACCTCGAGCAGCCCTCGACCACCCCGCTGATCATCGTCCGGCACGCCAAGGCGATGGACCGCAAGGACTGGTCGAAGAAGGACGCCGCCCGACCGATCAACAGCCGGGGTCGCCGACAGGCCGGGCGACTGGTGCCGATGCTCGACGCGTACGGCGTCAGCAACCTCGTGAGCTCGAGCTCGACGCGCTGCGTGGGGACGTTGGTGCCGTACTCCAAGGCCCGCGAGCTGACCATCCAGCGCTTCGACAAGCTCAGTGAGGAGGAGGGCACCGAGGACGCCCCCGGCGTGGCGGAGCTGGTCGGCAAGATCCGCGACGACGCGCTGACCGCACGAGCGCCCACGGCCATCTGCGTCCACCGGCCGGTGCTGCCGCACGTGCTGGAGGCGTTGGACCTCAGCCCAGCCACCCTGGTGACGGGGGAGTTCCTGGTCGCTCACCTGACGGCGGATGGGGACGTCCACGCGGTGGAGCGCCATCGTCCGCTGGCCTGACCGGGCACTCCTTCGTGGACCCACCCCAACGGTTCATCTGTTGTTCACCTTGCACGGCCCAATCGGACACGTCACCTCCGTACGTTTCGATGCGCGGGGGCGCTGTGCTCCCAGCACCGTCGGGGTGATCTGACCCCTCGAGTCTGTAAGGACCTGCATGTCGATGAACCGCCTCGTCAGGACGCGATTCGCCCAGCTCGCCGCCGTACTCGCCGTTGGTACCCTCGGGTTGGCCGCCTGCGGCTCCGACCCGGCACCGACCGGCTCCGCCGAGCCCAGCGGTTCCACCTCCGCCAGCAACGCCTCCGGTCTCGCCTGCCCCACGGGCAGCCTGAGCGCCGAGGGTTCCAGTGCCCAGGCCAACGCCATCGCTGAAGTGATCTCCAAGTACGGCGCGGCCTGCTCCGACAAGGCCACGATCGAGTACAACCCGACCGGGTCCGGCGCCGGGATCAAGAACTTCAACGGGTCGCTGGTCGACTTCGCCGGTTCCGACTCGGCCCTCAAGTCGGTGGCCGTGGACGGCGTGGTCGAGGCGGACGCCGCCGCCAAGCGCTGCGGTGGCAACCCGGCCTGGAACCTCCCCATGGTGGTGGGGCCGATCGCCTTCGCCTACAACGTCGATGGCGTGGACAAGCTCACGCTGAACGCCGAGGTGCTGTCGGGCATCTTCACCGGCGCCATCAAGACCTGGAACGACCCCAAGATTGCGGCCCTGAACGCCGGCGTGACCCTGCCGGGTGACGCCATCACCGTGTTCTTCCGCTCTGACGAGTCGGGCACCACCGAGAACGTCACCAAGTTCCTCGCCGCGGCCGGCAACGGCGCCTGGAAGAGCGAGCCGGCCAAGGCGTGGACCGGTACCGGCGAGGGTAAGAACAAGTCCTCGGGTGTCGCCGAAGGTGTGACCGCGACCAAGAACTCCATCTCCTACATGGAGTGGAGCTACGCCAAGGACAACAACCTCAAGATCGCCCAGCTGGACAACGGCGCCGGCGCCACCGAGCTGACGGCCGATACGGTCGCCAAAGCGGTCGCCGAGGCCACCGTCAAGGGCACCGGCAACGACCTGGCCCTGAGCATCAAGTACACCGGCACCTCGGCGGGCGCCTACCCGGCTCTGCTGGTCACCTACGAGATCGCCTGCAGCAAGGGCTTGGACGCCGGCAAGACGGCGATCGTGAAGGACTTCCTGGGCTACTTCGCCTCCGCGGAGACGCAGACCTCACTGGAGTCGCTGGGCTACGCCCCGCTGCCCGACGAGCTGCTCACCAAGGTCAAGACCGCCGTCTCGGCGATCCAGTAACGTCCTACCGCACCGTCGAACGGACACTGATGGCCCTCCCGCTGGTACACAGCGGGAGGGCTTCGTCCAAGTCAGGAAGCGCACATGTCGGTCACGCGTACGGGTGACACCGAAGCCTTGGACCCGAGCCGGTCCCCGGTGGTGGACCATGGGGACGTGAGTCTCACCACCCCTCCGGTGCCGGAGGTGCACCGCTTCGCACCGGTCAGCCCCGATCCGGAGCCGTCCGAGCCGGGTCGACGCGCGGGCGTCAAGCTGGCCAAGATCAGCAAGACCGGCGACCGGCTGTTCCGCGGGTCCGCCGGCAGCGCGAGCGTGCTGATCATCCTGCTGGTCGCCTTCGTGGGCGCGTTCCTGCTCATCCTGGCCCTGCCCAGCCTGCTGGCCGACAAGGCCAACTTCCTCACCTCCCGGGCCTGGGTGGTGGCCGGTGACGAGCTGCGGTTCGGTATCGCCGGGCTGCTCTGGACCACCGTGCTGTCGGCGGTGGTCGCCATGGTGATCGCGGTGCCCATCGCCATCGGGGTGGCCCTGTGCATCACCCAGTATCTGCCCAAGCGGATCGCCGGTCCGTTGGCCTTCATGGTGGACCTGCTCGCTGCCGTACCGTCGATCGTCTTCGGCCTGTGGGGCATCGCCGTGCTGGCCCCGAAGATGGCCCCGATCTCGGGGTGGCTGTCGAGCCACCTCGGCTGGATCCCGCTGTTCGCTCCCGGCCTGACCTCCAACGGAACGGTCTTCGTCGCCGCTGTGGTGCTGGCCATCATGATCCTGCCGATCGTCACCGCGATCTCACGGGACGTCTTCCTGCAGACGCCTCGCGAGCACGTCGAGGCGGCCCTGGCCCTGGGCGCCACCAAGTGGGAGATGATCCGCACCGCCGTACTGCCCTACGGCCGGTCCGGGGTGATGAGCGCGTCCATGCTCGGCCTCGGCCGAGCCCTGGGCGAGACCATCGCCGTGATGATCATCCTGGCCCAGCCCGCCGCGGGCAGTCGGTTCAGCCCGTCGATCTTCGCCGGCGGCGAGACGTTCGCCAGCAAGATCGCCAACAACGCCTCCGAGTTCGACTCCCCCTCCAAGACCGGCGCCTACATCGCCTCCGGTCTGGTGCTCTTCATCGTGACCTTCGCGGTCAACGCGCTGGCCCGCACGATCGCCGAGAGAGGACAGGCGAAGTCATGACGACCTCGACACCGGTTGCAGGAGTGACTCCATGAGTGTGGCCACCGGCGACAAGCTCTCGCTGACGCGCCCGAGTGGCGCTCGCACCGTCAAGAACGCGCTGGCCACGGGCTACGTGTTCGTGGCCGCCGCGCTCGCCATCATCCCGCTGGTCTGGGTGCTCTACGCCGTGGTCAGCAAGGGCATCCGGCTCGTCCTGACCTCGAGCTGGTGGTTGGAGAGCCAGCGCGGGATCACCCCGCGGCGCGAAGGCGGCGGCGCCTACGCGGCCATCGTGGGCACGGTGGAGATCGCGCTGATCTGCGCGGTCATCGCCGTCCCCCTCGGGGTGCTCGGCGCGATCTACCTGATCGAGTACGCCCGGGGCACCAAGGCCGCCAGGGTCATCAGCTTTGCCGTCGACATCCTGAGTGGCATCCCGTCCATCGTGGCCGCCCTGTTCATCTACGCGCTGTTCATCACCGTCTTCGGTTTCGGCCGCTCAGTGATCGCGGTCTCCTGCGCCCTGGTGCTGCTGATGCTGCCCACGGTGCTGCGCTCCACCGAGGAGATGCTGAAGCTCGTCCCGGACCATCTGCGGGAGGCGTCGTACGCGCTCGGGGTGCCGAAGTGGAAGACCATCGTCAGGGTGGTCATCCCCACAGCGTTCAGCGGCATCTCGACCGGCGTCGTGCTCGGGCTGGCCCGGGTGATGGGCGAGACCGCCCCGCTGCTGATCCTGGTGAGCTACGGCGTCGGCATCAACTTCAGCCCCACCTCCAACGTGATGGGCGCGCTGCCCACGATGATCAACTCCGGTCGCGACCAGGCCACCACCATGCCCGGGTACGAACGAGTCTGGGGAGCCGCGTTGACGCTCATCGTGATCGTCATGCTGCTGAACCTGCTGGCTCGCTTCATCGCCCGCGCGAGCCGGCTGAAAGAGAAATGACCACCCATGCTCCCGGACACTGAAAGCGGTCGCTGAACCATGGCCAAACGCATTGACGTCAAGAACGTCGACATCTTCTACGGCGGCTTCCACGCCGTCGAGGATGTGTCGATGACCGTCCAGCCCCGGACGGTGACCGCCTTCATCGGTCCCTCCGGCTGCGGCAAGTCGACCCTGCTGCGGACGCTCAACCGGATGCACGAGGTGATCCCCGGAGCGCACGTCAAGGGCAGCGTGCAGCTGGACGGGACCGACCTCTACGCCTCCGGGGTCGACCCGGTGGCCGTCCGCCGAGTGGTCGGCATGGTGTTCCAGCGCCCCAACCCGTTCCCGTCGATGTCCATCTTCGACAACGTCGCCTCCGGACTGAAGCTGAACGGCGTCAAGAACAAGAGCGTGCTGGCCGACGCCGTCGAGCGGTCGCTCGTCGCGGCCAACCTGTGGAACGAGGTGAAGGATCGACTCGGCAAGGCCGGCATCGGCCTGTCCGGTGGCCAGCAGCAGCGACTGTGCATCGCCCGCGCCATCGCCGTCGAGCCGCAGGTGCTGTTGATGGACGAGCCCTGCTCGGCGCTGGACCCGATCTCGACGCTGGCGATCGAAGATCTGATCGGCGAGCTCAAGGAGCAGTTCACGGTGGTGATCGTGACCCATAACATGCAGCAGGCGGCCCGGGTCAGTGACCAGACGGCGTTCTTCAATCTCGCCGCCCAGGGTAAGCCGGGCAAGCTGATCGAGATCGGCTCGACCGAGACGATCTTCTCCAACCCCAAGGTGAAGGCGACCGAGGACTACGTCACCGGTCGCTTTGGCTGAGTCACGAGCGCTGGCCCGCCGACAACGGGTCCGGAGGGACACAGGCAGACGACCTAAACTCACCCCGTGAGCGCTATATCAGGGTGGTATCCCGATCCGGGCGGCGGTCGGGGCCTGTATCGGTACTGGGACGGCAACGCCTGGTCGGCGGCAACGTCTCCCAACCCGGCAGCCCCCCCGCCGGCGCCCGGCCTCGGCTCTGCCCCGACCTCGAACCCCGGACAACCGGCCGGCGGGCAGCCCTACGGCACCGGAGGCTACGGAGGCGGCGTCGGGTCGGCAGCGGGCGGGTACGGCTCGTCGTACGCCAGCTATCAGGCCGTCCAGAGCAGGAGGCGAACCCCGTGGGGCTGGTGGCTGGGCGCTGCGGCTCTGCTGGTGGTCATCGTGGTGGTGGCCGCGTTCGTCATCCGAGGGTTGAGCAACGGGGGGCTGTCGAGCAGCTCGCCCGGCGACCAAGGGTCCCAGAACGCCTGTCCGACGCCGGTAGACGAGACGGCCTCACCGCTCCCCCGGCCGGCCGACGGCCGGGTGCACGGCGGGCCGCTCTCCTACCCGGAGCTCGGCAAGCCGTGGAGCAGCCCCAAGGGCGACACCCGGGTGCCGTTCGGCAGTGACGTGGCCAGCCAGGATGTGATGGTCGAGCAGTTCTACCAGCCGAACCAGAGCTGGGTCGCCTCGATCCTGGTCGGCGAGCTGCAGGCCGGCGACGGTTTCTACACCCCCGAGCAGGGCGCCCAGATCGTGGTGAAGTGCATCCTGGGTGCGTTCTACGGTGACCACGAGGTGCGGAGCACTGTGAAGGTCAACCACGCGGCTACCGTCGACGGGCACCAGGCCTGGATCGTGGAGTCCCAGCTCTCGTTCGACATCACGAACCTCAAGACCAAGGGCGAGCTGCTGCTGGTGGCGATCGTGGCCAACGGGTCGACGGCCGGTCTCTACTACGCGTCCATCCCCGATACCGTGCCCCAGCTCGTGGCCCCCGCTCGGGAGGCGCTCAAGAACCTGAAGGTGGACGGCTAGCTGCTCGGCGCTCAGCCGCAGTCAGCCAAGCCTCGGCGGCCCTTCATGGTCACGACGCGCGTGGCCTTGGTCCGAACGTCGGCCGCGAACGCGGGGTCCTTCTTCGCCTCGGCGACCACCGCTTCGACCATGGCCGGTCCGACGCGCGGATCGCCGACGATGGTCAGGTCGCCGCCGGCGCGCAGGAACGCCAACGCACGCGCTCCCGGCACCAGGTCGCGGACCGCCCGAGCGGCCAGGTCGTCGGAGATGACCACGCCCGTGAAACCCAGGTCGCCGCGGATCATCCTCTTGATGATGATCGGGGAGAACGCGGCCCGGCGCTTGGGGTCGATCCTGGCGTAGAAGGCCGTCGACACCATCATCATGTCGACACCCGACTTCGCTCCGGCCGCGAAACCGCGCAGGTCAGCGTCGTGCCGGGTGGTGGCGGAGTCGACCACGTGGGCCGTGAAGTCGGTGTTGCCCCGCACCTGGCCGAGCCCCGGGAAGTGCTTGACCGAGGTGGCGATCTTCGCCTGGTCCATGCCGTGGACGAAGGCCGAGACCTTGTCGGCCACGGTGCCCACCTCCGGTCCGTAGCCTCGGTCGAGCTGGCCGATGGGCTCGTTGATGGCCTCGAAGCGGGTCGGGACCACGTCCGCCACCGGGGCCAGATCGGCGTCCACGCCCACCCCCTTCAGCTGGCGGCCCCACGCCCGGGCATCCGCGGTCAGCTCACGATCGGACCGTCGAGCCTGCTGGCGCGCCGACGGGATCCGGTCGAAGCCGGGGCCGCGGAGCCGTTGCACCCGGCCGCCCTCCTGGTCGACGGTGATCATCGTGTCGATCCCCTGCGGTGAGGTGGTGGTCCGTCGAACGCGCGCCACCAACCGCTTGACCGCCGAGGCTCCGGCCGTGCTGTTCTGCAGGAAGATGACCGAGCCGACGTCACCGTCGGACAGCACCTGCGCGTCTCGAGAGGTCAGACCGTGGGAGTCCACCCCGACCATGAACAGCTGCCCGACCCGCTGGGCCAGACTCAGTCTCGAGACCAGCGCCGAGCCCGAGCGCGGCGCCGGGTCCTGGGGCGGTGGGGCCGTCGGGGTCACCGACGGGCTCGCGGACCTCGTGGGGGTTCTGGTCATCGCGGGGGTGTCGCTGGGCGCGGGAGCCGTCGTAGGGCTCTCGACGACCGACGAACGGGTCGGCGACGACAGGGTGTCGGTCGAGGCGACTGTCGGCGTGCCTTCCGGCATCGGCGGCGGCGCGGCGGGCGGACTGGCGCCGCATCCGACGGTCGCTACCAGGGCCAGGACGGCCGCCGGCAGCGCGACCCGGACGCCTGCAGTCACCATCACTCCGCCGTTCCTCGTTCGATTCGACCGCCGCTACTGAGCCGGGTTGGCAACGCTAGCACCCAGGACACTAGGGTTTAGGCCAACAGGAGGCATGGACGCGGAGTAGCGCATCATGCTCAACCAGCCCCATCCGTTGGAGGACCTTTCCATGTCGAGCATCAGCAGCGTCGCGCCACGCACCCTGGCCGACGTCATCCCGGGCGGACTCGTCCGCAACGTCGCACTGGTCCTCGGCGGTGCCGGCTTCGTCGGCCTCACCGCCCAGGTGTCGATACCGCTGCCCTTCACCCCCATACCCCTCTCGCTGCAGACCTTCTCGGTACTGCTGACCGTGGCCGTGCTGGGCAGCACCCGCGGGGTGCTCTCGATGGCGCTGTACGTCCTGGCCGGGATGGCTGGCGTGCCGTGGTTCGCCGACCAGCACAGCGGCTGGGCGTTCGCCTCGTTCGGCTACGTGGTGGGCTTCGTCCTCGCCGCCCTGGTCGTCGGCAAGCTGGCCGAGCGCGGCGCCGACCGTACGCCGCTGCGGGCCGCCGCTCTGATGGTCCTCGGCAACCTGGCGATCTACGCCGTGGGCGTGCCCTGGTTGATGGCCTATGCCGGGGTTTCCCTGCCCAAGGCTCTCGCCCTGGGTGTGGTCCCCTTCCTGATCGGCGACGCCATCAAGATCGTGATCGCCGCCGGGCTGCTGCCGTCGGCCTGGAAGCTGGTCAACGCCCGCGGCAAGTGACCTGACGTCGCTGCTAGTCGAGCGGCAGCGACAGCAGGGCGTTCTCGACCACCTCGATCATCGCGGGGTGGATCCAGTACTGCCCACGGGCCATGTCGGTGACCCCGAGACCGAAGCTCATGGCCTGGATCAGGGGCTGGATCATGGACGACGCCTGTGGACCGATCAGGTGCGCGCCCAACAGCAGCCCCGTCGCCGGGTCGGCCAGCAGCTTGACGAAGTGCTCGGTGTCCTCCATCGCCCAGCCGTACGCCGTGGACCCGTACTCCTGCACGGCGGTGACGTAGCGGATCCCCTGCTCCCGGGCGGCACGCTCGGTCAGTCCCACCGAAGCCACCTGAGGCTCGGTGAAGATGGCGTGCGGCACGTAGCGGTGGTCGCTGCTCCACAGCGCGTCGGGGTGCAGCAGGTTGTGCTGCACGACCCGCTCCTCGTGGTTGGCCACGTGCTTGAGCTGGAAGTGCGAGCTCACGTCGCCGAGTGCGAAGATGCCCTCGGCGGTGGTCTGCTGGTGCTCGTCGACCACCACGTAGCCGTCGCTGTCCACATCGACTCCCGTGGCCGAGAGGTTGAGCGTGTCGCCGTTGGGGACCCGACCGGTTGCCATCAGCAGGACGTCGGCCTCCACGGTCTCCTTCACGTCATCACCATCCACGGTGAGCACAGCGACGCGACCCTGCTCTCGCGCCTCGACCCGGTCGACCCGGCGGTCCAACCTGACGTCGACGCGACGACTCAGCAGCTCGGTGAAGCGCTCCGAGACCTGTTCGTCCTCGGCGCGGAGCAAGCCCGGCGAGCGGTTCACGATGGTCACCTGGGTGCCGAACGAAGCGAACACGTGCGCGAACTCCGACGCCACGTAGCCGCCGCCGATGATCACCATCGAGTCGGGCCGCTCGTCGATCCGCATCACCGAGTCGGAGGTGTGTACCTTGACCGTCTCCAGACCGGGGATCGCCGGGATGACCACCCTGCTGCCCGCGGCGAGCACGAACCGGTCTGCCGTGATCGTTTCGCCCGTGCCGGTGTCCAACGTCTTCGGCCCGGTGAAGTGTGCCTCCTTGCGGAAGAGCGTCACGTTGGGGTTCGACGCCCGCCAGTGCTCACCCGCGTGCGAGATGTGGTCGATCCGGCCGAAGATCCGGTCGCGGATCGCGTTCGCCCGCACCCCGTTCAGCTGCAGGTCCACGCCGAGCCGCCGAGCCTGGGCGGTGCTGTTGGCGAGGTCAGCCGGGTAGACGAACATCTTGGTGGGGATGCAGCCCACGTTGAGGCAGGTTCCGCCGTAGATCCCCTTCTCCACGATGGCGATGCTGAGGTCGGCGAACCGCTCGTCGGGGATGGAGTTGCCGGAGCCGGAGCCGATGATGCAGAGATCGAAGTGACGCACCCATTGATCATGCCACCCGGCACTCTCGTGCCTTGACGTCTCACCGAGGGATCGGCAGGATAGAGGTCACCGGGGGGTGAGAACGGCATCACGTGAACATCGTGTTTCGTGATGCCGATTCTCCCGGAGATACCCCGGACCCCGACCGCAGTTCACCACCTTGGTTGAGCCTTGGGCACGTCGGCACCGGCTCGCCCTGCTGCCGGTCCGGCTCGCCCTGCTGCTGGTCGGGCCCGCCCCGTTCCTCGGCCGGCCCGCCCGTTCCTAGACTGGGATGCGTCTACGAGGGGCGGGGGGTTGGACGTGCCAGACGGTTCAGGGACGAAGGCGGCAACATCTCCGGCGTACCCCGTGACGCGGCGTGTCCTGCTCGGTGGCAGCCTCGGGGCTCTCGTGCTGGGCCCGGGCTGCCGGAGCACCCCGACCCCGGCCCAGGCGGCGCTGAGCGTCAGGACGTGGAGCGAAGGCATTCCGTTCTACATCGCGCACCGAGGTGGGGCCCGGGACTGGCCCGAGATGACCGCGTACGGCTACGACCGGGCCGCGCAGCTCCCGGGGCTCGAGGCGCTGGACATCTCGGTCTGCCAGACCGCCGACGGCGTGCTGGTCTGCAGCTTCGAGCAGTCCACGAAACGGCTCACCGGTCACGACCTCACGATCGGCAAGGAGGACTGGTCGACCCTCTCCGCGCTCACCGTGACGGCGAAACACACCAACGATCCTCGTCAGCCGCGCCAGCCGTTCGCCCGCTTCGACGACGTGGTGCAGGCGCACATCGGTTCCTCGATCATCGTGGTCGAGCCCCGCGACAGCGAGGCGGCCGGCAACCTGATGGCCACTCTGCTGTCCCTGGGATTCCCCGAGCGGGTGGTGTGGAAGCAGCCGGTCACGTCGACGCGTTTCGCCGAGGCCAAGCGGCACGGCTTCGCCACCTGGGGCTACGTACTGGACGAGGCGGCGCATCTCGGCGCCAACCTCAAGCGTCACGCGGCCGACGACGCGATCGACATGCTGGGGGCTTCGCACAACCGGCCGGACGCCTTCATCGCCAACGTCGCCCGAGCTGCGCGGAGCCAGCAGAAGAAGATGATCGGCTGGGACGTCCGGGATCTGGACACCCGGGCTCGGATGCTCGAGCTCGGCTGCACGGGGATCGCCAGCTCCGACATCACCAACATGCTGTCCCACCCGGTGACGGCGGCCGAGCTACCCCCGAAGCAACGGTGACCCCACCCCCCGGGGTGCGACCACGATTCCCGACTCGGCGGCGCATTCCCTGTATTTCCTATGTTGAGACAAGGGATTGACGAGAGCGTACCGTCGGCCTAGCGTGGGACCCAGGTCACGAGTGCCAGCAACGAGCCCCGGCTTGCTGGACAGCAACCCTCCGCAGCGATGGGGTGCTCCGGGTGAAGACCTGGCCGAGCGTCAACCGCGCCCGGCAAGTGCTGACGCCGAGGAACTGATATGGACCACATCCAGTACGGACGGATCTACGTCGAGGTTCGTCGGACGGCGAGTGCCGCGTGTCAGCGAATGCGTACCAACCCTCGCTGACCCCCGCACCCCCCTGTGAAGAAGAGAGCCATGTCCAAGAAGCAACGCGCCCGCATCAACCTTGCCCAGATCGCCATCCGGCTGGCCGACCAGGAGAGCCTGTGGCTGCCCCTGGTGGAGTACGACCCCGTCTCCCGCTACTACGCGCGGCTCGCGGCCGAGCCCGACTTCGAGGCCTGGCTGCTGACGTGGGTGCCCGGTCAAGGCACCGAGTGGCACGACCATGGCGGCAGCGCCGGAGCCTTCGTCACCCTCCGCGGGACGCTGACCGAGCAGCACGCCACGGTGGCGCCCGACCAGGCTCCCCGGATCGACCCGATCGCCCGCGACCTGACCGCCGGTAGCCTGCGGCCGTTCGGCACCAAGCACATCCACCGGGTGACCAACAACGCTGTCGAACCGGCAGTCAGCCTGCACGTCTACGCGCCGGCCCTGGTGGAGATGAACCAGTACGCGACCCGCGGCGACCTCCTCGACCACGTCAGCTCGCAGCTGGTGGGGGTGAACTGGTGAGCACCGCAGTCCTGTCCCTCGAGCGGGCTCGACGGCGCTCCATCGAGGAGGTGCTGACGGCGTCGCGCCGGAGGCTCGTGCGGCTCACTCCGGCGCAGGCGCAACGCGCCTGGACCAACGGCGCCGTGGTGGTCGACATTCGCCCGGCCGCCCAGCGCGCGGTGGAGGGTGAGCTGGCCGGCGCCTTGCTGGTGGAGCGCAACGTGCTGGAGTGGCGCTTCGACCCGGCGAGCGACGCCCGGCTACCGCTGGCCGGCTATGATCTGCAGGTGATCGTGCTGTGCCAGGAGGGATACACCTCCAGCCTGGCTGCGGCGGCACTCCAAGAGCTCGGTATCCACCGGGCCACCGACGTGATCGGTGGCTTTGCGGCCTGGCGGGCGCTGCCGTCTGCCACCGGAGCCGTCGATCAGACCCCGGCGTAGGAGTGCAGGCCCGACACCAACAGGTTGATGCCGACGAAGTTGAACCAGAAGGAGGCCAGCCCGATGATCGCGAGCACCGCTGCCTTCTTGCCCTTCCAGCCGGCCGTGGAGCGGGCGTGCAGATAGCACGCATAGATGACCCAGGTGACCAGCGCCCAGGTCTCCTTGGGGTCCCAGCCCCAGTAGCGCCCCCAGGCGTACTCGGCCCAGATGGCTCCGGCGGCCACGGTGAAGGTCCACAGCGGGAAGGCGAAGGCGTGGAAGCGGTAGCAGATCACGTCGATCCGCCGGGCGCTCGGCAGCCAGGAGAGGTAGCCGCGCACCTGGCCCCGGTCTTCGGCACGCTTCTTGACCACGTACAGGACCGAGGCGATGCCACCCACGTTGAACGCGGCGCCGGCGATCGCTGCGGCCACGATGTGGATCAGGAACCAGACGGAGTGCAGTGCCGGCACCAGCGGAGCCACGGCCACGTAGAACACGGTGACCGCCAGTCCGTTACCCACCGTGGCGAGCAGGGTCACGGGCAGCCCCAGCCAGCGCATCCCGCTCCGCCACACCATGACCAGGTAGACCGCGACGATGAACACCATGGCACTGGTGGTGAACTCGAACATGTTGCCCCAGGGCGCCCGACCGGCCGCCAGCGCGCGCAGCAGCACGCCGCCGACGCTCAGCAGGAAGGCGATCCCCGTCAGCGAGACGCCGATCCGACCGAACATGTCCACCCGTTGCCTGGCCTGCCCCGGATTCGTGGTCGTGGACGGAGCCGGGCTGTCGTAGCTGCCAGCGCCGACCGACACCAGAGCCCGGTCGTCGACCCGATCCTCCACATCGGCGCCGACCCCACGAGCCGAGGCCCATTCAGCGGCGTGCGCAAACATGGCCAGCGCGTAGACGACCACCGACGTCACCAGGGCCACGC
Source organism: Propionibacteriales bacterium (assembly GCA_038238065.1). Classification (GTDB taxonomy): domain Bacteria; phylum Actinomycetota; class Actinomycetes; order Propionibacteriales; family Propionibacteriaceae; genus Microlunatus. The sequence continues at coordinate 132,473 of JBBRYD010000001.1, forward strand.
TGGAGTAGTACTCAAAACTCATGTCCGGCTCGTTTCCTTCACCTCAGTAGCGGGTGGCCCATTGCCGCCCGGTCCCTCAACGCCTGAACCACCGCTGCCGATGGACGGGTCGGTCCTTCGGCCGGCGGCCCCGGTCAGCGTGCCGGCGAGCTCCGCCACGTCGTCGTCGAGACCCGCTCGGGCGTCAGCCTGGTCGAGACCGGCGACCTCCACCAGAATAGTTGCTGCTGCGCCGGAGCGGAGCCTCACCCAGACCCGTCTGGGCCGGACGAAGAGCGACAGGCAGAGCCCGAGGACGGCGAAGCCGATCGCGATCAGCGCGACGGGGGCACCCGGTGAGTCTCCGACCTGCAGCTTCACCCAGCGGACCCAGCCGGTCATCTCGATGGAGCCCTGGCCGCCGGGAAGCGTGAACACCTCGCCGGGGCTCAGCCGCATGTTCACGGGGGAGCCGTCGGCATTCTTCACCTGGGTCATGCCGGTGGTGTCGAGGGAGTAGACGTTCTCCGCTCGGCCGGTCTCCACCTGGGGCGGGCCCGACCAGGCGTTGAGGTACAGCTTGGGGATCAGCGCGTCAGGAAATGCCGACGTGGGTCCGTTGCCGTCCACGGCAGTGGGGGTGAAGAAGCCCTCGAAGGCCAGCCGGTTGGGCCGGCCGTCGGGGGCCTTGATCACACCCGCCGACGTGAAGTTACCGTCCTGGGGCAGGAAGACGACAGGGCCGGAGAAGGCCACGTTGCCGGCACCGTCCCGCACAGTCACCGTGGGGGCGTAGCCGTGACCGATCAGGTGCACGGTCGTCCCCTTGATGTTCAGCGGGTGGTTGACCTCCAGGCGTTCGGGGACCGGAGCGTCGCCGGGGGCGTCGGACACCTCGACGTCGGCCTCGAACAGCCGCGCGGCACCACGCTGTACGTTGCCGGTCTCGAACTTGGCGTCGAAGTTCTTCACCGTCACCGAGAACGGCACCAGGTCGGTGTCCTTGAACGCCGCACCGGCGGAGATGTCGTCGTACTGGGTGATGTTGTTGGAGAAGCCCTGCCCGTTGATCACCACGGCAGACCCGCGGAAACCGAACAGCGCCCCGATGGCCACCCCCAGCAGTAGCACCAGCAGGCTGATGTGGAAGACCAGGTTGCCGGCCTCACGGAGATAGCCGCGTTCCGCGGAGACGCTGTCTTCGTGGGTGACCACCCGGTAGTGCTGACGCTCGAGCTCCGTCGCGGCGCGGTCGAGGACGCCCGCCGCGTCGACCACCTCGGAGGCGCTGTAGGCCGGCAACCTGGACAGGTTCCGTGGCGTGCGGGGTGGCCGGCTGCGCGCAGCGGCGGCGTAGACCCCCACCCGCGGGATGATGCAACCGACCAACGACACGAACAGCAGCAGATAGATCGCCGAGAACCACGGCGAGGTGTAGACGTGGAACAGCCCCACCTTGTCGTAGATGGGTCCCAGCACCGGGTGGCTGTCGATGAAGTCCTGCACGCGGAACGGCGAGATCTTCGTCTGAGGCACCAGCGATCCCGGGATGGCGGCGACCGCCAGCGCGAACAGCAGCACCAACGCGGTCCGCATCGAGGTCAGCTGCGTCCAGACGAACCGGATGGAGCCACGGGGGCCGAGAGCCGGCGAGGCCGGGATGGGCGTCTTCTTCGCCGGCTTGGCCGACGTGGGGCGGGTCTGGGTGTCGGTCATCAGATGACGGTCTCGAAACTGGACATCCACTGCCGCAGCATGCCGGTCAGCATGTCCCAGTAACCGGTGACCAGCAGCAGACCGACTGCCACCATGAGCAGACCGCCGAAGCGCATCAGCGCCAGCTGGTGGCGCCGCAGCAGCGACACCGCCCGCGCCATCTTCGTGAAGGCCAGACCGGCGATCACGAACGGGACCCCGAGCCCGAGCGCGTAGACGAAGCCGAGCAGACCTCCGCGGAGCGCGCTGCCCTCGTTGAGGCCCAGGTTGACCACCACCGACAGGGTCGGCGAGATGCAGGGCGTCCAGCCGAGGGCGAACAGCACCCCGAGCAGCGGGGCGGCCGCGACGCCGACGGCCGGCAGCCGATGGACCCGCAGATCACGCTGGCCGAACCGCAGCACGCCGGCGAACATCAGCCCGAGGACGATCACCACGGCCCCCAGCAGCCGGCTGATGATCTGGCGGTACTCCAGCAGGCCCCGGCCCAGGGAGCCGGCCACCACGCCGGTGGCCACGAAGACGACGGCGAAACCGAGCACGAACAACGACGACCCGGCCAACATCCGGCCACGTCGCCCGCTGCCCTCGATCACCTCGGCTGCACCCAGACCGGTGGCGTAGGAGAGGTAGCCCGGCAACAACGGCACCACGCAGGGCGAGAAGAACGACACCAGCCCGGCCAGGGCGGCGACGGGGATGGCCAGCGCCATCGAGCCACCGACGGCGCTCTGCGCCCAGCCGGCCGCGTCCAGCGGCACAGCCCCGAGAAGCGGGACGGCACCGAACAGGGCCAGGGCGCCGGGCATCACTTGCCGGCCGCCACGTCGTCGATGAGGTCGACCAGGGAGACCTTGCTGATCGGCCCGGAGATCCGGACCGCGATCCCGCCGACCTTGTCGATGATCAACGTGGACGGGAAGGTGCTGAGCGGCAGGTTGCCGGCGAAGTTGAGCAGCACCCTGCCCTGCGGGTCGTAGATGCTGGGGTAGGTGATCTGATGAGCGCGGGTGAACGCCTCAGCAGGGGCAGGGTCGTTGTCTCGGCTGTTGATGCCGATGAACTGCGCCTTCTTCGCCGTCTCCACGCTGGCCGCCTGCAGGTCGGGCGCTTCCTTACGACACGGGGCACACCAGGAGCCCCAGACGTTGAGCACGATCACCTTGCCGGCGAAGTCGGCGGTGGAGACCGTCTGGTCCGACCCCAGCCGGACGCCGGAGGCGACCGGGGCCTTCTTCCGCTGGCCCGGGGGGACCTGGGTGAGCGACGCCTGGCCGCCGACGTAGCCGTTCTGGGCGGCGCGCTTCACCGGCTCGTCGGCACCGGGGTTGCTGCAGCCGGCGAGCAGTAGTGCGGCGGCAGCCACAGCCGCGACGGCACCCGTACCCCACACCCTGGACATCACGTCGCGATCTAAGCGCCCGCCGGGGACTTCTGCGCCTTCGCCTTGGGCAACAGGTCCGCCGCCGGCTCGGCGTAGCTGACGGAGGTGACCCGTCCGTCGATGTAGGTGAACGAGGTCAGGCTGGCCAGGGTGCACTGACGCTTGCGCGGGTCGTGCGCCAGCCGACGCCCTCGACGTCGGAGCGCGCCATCCAGATCGGCAGCTGGTGCGAGACGATCAGCGCCTCGTGGCCCAGAGCCGCCTCCATCGCGTCCCTCATGGCCAGTCGCATCCTGGCGGCGATGTCGGCGTACGGCTCGCCCCAGCTCGGCTTCAGAGGGTTGCGGAAGTAGCGCCAGTTCTTCGGGTTGCGGAAGGCGGAGCTGTTGACGCCGACGCGCTGGCCCTCCAGATAGTTGGCGGCCTCGATCACCCGACCATCGGTGGTCACCGGGAGGTTGTGCGCGTCCGCCACCGGGGCCATCGTCTCCTGCGCCCGCTCCATCGGTGAGCAGCGCAGGTGGACCAGATCGACGTCCCTGAGGTGGTCGGCGAGTCGGCGGGCCATCGCCTGACCCGTCTCCGACAGGTGAAAGTCGGGCAGCCGACCGTACAGCACGCCGCTCGGGTTGTAGACCTCACCGTGGCGCAGCAGATGCACGATCGTCCGGTTCGAGCTCATCGGTTCCCTCTCGACTCTGCCGCAGCCGCAGCCGCGGCCGCCTGCGGTAGCGCGTCGACGATCCGGCTCATGGCCCCATCATCGTGCGCAGCGGACAAAAACCAACACTCGAACGCACTGGGAGGCAGGTAGACCCCAGCATCGAGCATGGCGTGGAAGAAGGCGGAGTAGGCCTGCGTCGACTGGGTGGCCGCCGTGGCGTAGTCGGGCACGACCGTCACACCGTCCGCGACGAAGAAGACGCTGAACAAGTTCCCCGTCCGCTGGACGACGTGGGGCACCCCCTCGGCGTTGAGCGCGTCGTGCACCGCGGCGCGGAGCTGCGCGGAGGCGGTGTCGACGTGGGCGTAGACCCCGGCGTCGGCCAACCGCAGCGTGGTCAGACCGGCGCTGGTCGCTACGGGGTTGCCCGACAGCGTGCCCGCCTGGTAAACGCCGCCGACCGGGGCCAAGTGCTGCATCAGGTGGGCGCTACCGCCGAACGCCGCGGCGGGGAAGCCACCCCCCATCACCTTGCCGAAGGTCATCAGGTCGGGTTTGACCCCGTCCAGGCCGTACTGGCCGGAACGGCTGACCCGGAACCCGGTCATCACCTCGTCGGAGATGAACAAGGCGTTGTACCGTGCGGTGATATCGGCCAGGAACTGGTTGAAGTTGATGCCGTCCTCCACCCCCGGCGGGATCACGCCCATGTTGCCCGCCGCCGCCTCGGTGATCACGGCGGCGATCTCGTCCCCGTACGCCTCGAACGCGGCCCGGACCGCGGACCGGTCGTTGTAGCCGACCACGATGGTGTCGCCGGTGGTGGCTCGGGTGACACCCGGGGTGCCGGGGATGGCGCCGCCCGCGACCGTGGAGCCTGCCCCGCTGTCGGCGATGTGTGAGAGCGTGGCCACGCCGGAGCCGGCGGAAGCCAGCAGCGCGTCGACGTGGCCGTGGTAGCAGCCGGCGAACTTGATGATCTTGTCGCGGCCGGTGGCGCCGCGGGCCAGCCGGAGCACCGACATGGTGGCTTCGGTGCCGCTGTTGACCAGCCGGACCTGCTCGACCGGTGTGCGGTCGATGATCTCGGCGGCCAGGTCCACCTCGGCGAGCGTCGGGGCACCGAAGCTGGTGCCGTGCTCGGCGGCCCTGGCCACCGCAGCCAGCACCTCGGGATGTGCGTGGCCGAGCAACATGGGACCCCAGGAGCAGACCAGGTCGACCAGCTCGTTCCCGTCGAGGTCGTACAGGTAGGCACCCTGGGCCCTGGCGATGAAGCGCGGCGTGCCGCCGACCGCGTTGAAGGCGCGGACCGGAGAGTTGACCCCGCCGGGGATCACGGTCTTCGCCCGGGCGAACGCCTCGATCGACGCGGCGTCGTTGCTCATCCGGGCCTACCCACCTTTCCCCGACCGGGCAGTAATCCTGCGGTTTGGTCGGCGTGTCGTCTGATCGAGGCCACTCAGGCGGCCCGCCGGGCAAACTCCAACGCCCAGTACGACAAGATTACGTCGGCGCCGGCCCGCCGGATTGAGGTCAATGTCTCACCGATGGCTGCATCTCGATTGATCCAGCCGTGCGCGGCGGCGGCCTCGACCATGGAGTACTCACCCGACACGTTGTACGCCGCGACCGGTACGTCCACGGCCGCACGAACAGCGGCGATCACGTCGAGGTAGGGCAGCGCCGGCTTGACCATGACCATGTCGGCGCCCTGGGCGACGTCCAGGGCCACCTCACGCAGCGCCTCCCGGAGGTTGCCCGGATCCTGTTGGTAGGTCTTGCGGTTGCCCCGCAACGAGGAGGCGACGGCCTCGCGGAACGGGCCGTAGAACGCCGAGGCGTATTTCGCCCCGTAGGCCAGGATCGTGGTGTCGATGAAGCTCTCGGCGTCGAGGGCTGAGCGGATTGCGCCGACCTGGCCGTCCATCATGCCGCTGGGGGCGACCACATGAGCACCGGCGTCGGCGTGCAGCACCGCCATCTGGGCGTAGATCTCCACGGTGGTGTCGTTGTCGACCACACCCGTCGCGCTCAGCACGCCGCAGTGCCCGTGGTCGGTGAACTCGTCCAGGCAGACGTCCGACATCACCAGGCAGTCGTCTCCGACCTCCTCGCGCGCGGTCCGGATCGCCACGTTGAGGATGCCGTGGGGATCCAGCGCGCCGGACCCGACAGCATCCTTGCTCTCCGGTACGCCGAACAGCATCACCCCGGCGAGGCCGGCCTCGGCCGCCTCGACCACGACCTTCCGGAGGCTGTCCAGGGTGTGCTGGACCACGCCCGGCATGGACGAGATCGGTCGCGGCTCGGTCAGGCCCTCGGCCACGAACAGCGGCAGGATCAGCTGCCGCGGCTGCACCGACGTCTCCGACACCATCGCCCGCATCACCGGCGACTGCCGCAGTCGCCGGGGGCGCACCGATCCCCGACCGGGCATCAGTCCTGCCCCCGACACGCGGTCAGGATCGGCGGGGCTGAGCGACACGCCGGCAGAGGTGCCGGATACGTGCCCACTCGGCGGAGGCGGGTCACGACCGGCGGCGGGTGCCCGTACGCCGCTGGGACGGCTTCAGGACGGGCTCCCCGGCGGCGATCAGGCCGTCACGACGCTCGGCAGCAAAGCTGGCCAGGGCGTCGGCCAGGGCGACCACCGAGGGCTTGGCCGAGACCACGTCGACGCGCAGGCCGTGCTCCTCACAGGTCTTGGCGGTGACCGGGCCGATCACCGCGATGATCGTCGAGGAGTGCGGCTTGCCGGCGATGCCGACCAGGTTCCGTACGGTCGAGGACGAGGTGAAGACGACGGCGTCGAACTTGCCGGTCTTGATCGCCTCGCGGACCGGTGCGGCCGGCGGGGCGGCCCGGACGGTGCGGTAGGCGGTGACGTCCTCGACCTCCCAGCCCAGCTCGACCAGACCAGCGGCCAGGGTCTCGGTCGCGATGTCGGCGCGCGGGAGGAAGATCCGGTTGATCGGATCCAGCACGTCGTCGTAGGGCGGGAACTCCGCCGCCAGCCCGGCCGAGGACTGGTCGCCCTCGGGCACCAGATCCGCCTCGATGCCCCAGGAGTGCAGCGAGATCGCCGTGACGTCGCCGACCGCCGCGACCTTGAGCCCGGAGAAGGCGCGGGCGTCCAACCCGTACTCCTCGAACTTCTCGCGCACCGCCTTAACGGCGTTGACCGAGGTGAAGACGACCCACTCGTAGCGGCCCTCGACCAGTCCGCGGATCGCCTTGTCCATCTGCAGCGGGCTGCGGGGGGGCTCGACGGAGATGGTCGGCACCTCGTCGCTGTGCGCGCCGTAGGTCCGGAGCCGGGCCACCATCGGGGCGGCCTGGTCCTTGGTCCGCGGCACCAGGACCTTCCAGCCGAACAACGGCTTGGTCTCGTACCAGCTGAGCTCGTCGCGCTGCTCCACGGCCGTACCCATGATCACGTGGATCGGGTCCTCGGCCGGAGCCTTGGCGGCCTTGACCGTCGTGACGAGCTCGCTCAGCGTGGTGGCGACACTGGTCTGCTCGGTGCTGCCACCGTGGAAGGTGACCAGCACGTGGTCGTCACCCGGGCGTCCGGCGGCCAGGGCCGCGTCCACGAGTCCGGTCACCATGGAGACGCAGGTGCTGACGACCAGCGTGGAGGCCGCGCCCCACTGGGCACTGTTGGCCTTGGTGAACTTGCCGTCCATCGCGGACGCGAAGTGGACGCCGCCACCGTGGTTGAGGTCGATGCCGGCGTACTCAGGGACTGCGGTGAGGCTGGAGACCCCGGGTACGACCTCGAAGTCGATACCGCCGCGCACGCAGGCGGCGGCCTCGTCGGCCACGCCGTTGTCGAGGAACGGGTCACCGGACACCAGCCGGACCACCCGGCCGCCGGTAGCAGCCGCCTTGAGCACGATCTTCGCCCGCGCCGGTGCGGTCAGCGGTCTACCCGCCTCCGACACCCCCAGGGTGGCCACTTCCGCCTCGGCCGCGATGGTGATGGCCGGGTGCTCGAGGATCTCGCGTTGTCTCTCGGTGTCCAGGATCACGAAGCTGGCGTCGGCCAGGGCGGCGATCGCTCCGAGCGTCAGCAGGTCGGGGTCACCCGGACCCGTCCCGACGAAGATCACCCGCCCTCGAGCGGTCGTCGAGGTGTTGGAGGCGGCGGTGGCGGGAGTAGTGGACGCAAGGGCCTGAGTTCGGGACTTGTGCGCCGAAGATGTGCTCACTGACTGATTCTCGCGATCTCTTGTTCAGCCTCGCCGCTACCGACGAGAGCGTTGTATGGCCCGCAACTCCTCGAGAACCTGACTCGCCGCATCAGCACCGAACTGAACCGGATCCGTCGTCGATCCGTGCAGTTCCACACGTCTTGGAGGGCTATCTTCGGTCAGTTCTGACAAATTGCTCAGTAACGTTCTCCCAATTACTGCGGCCAGAGTCAAATCGAGACTTGTACCACGGACAGATTTGACAACGGCACGGGCTCCGACCGGCGCGGTGCAGCCCGCTTCCAGCGCCGCGAGGAAACCGCGCTCGACCAGGGACTCCGCTCGGGCGACCGGATCGTCGAGGGCCCGCACGGCATCAGCGAGGCCCCGATCCAGGGTCGAGCTGATCTCCAGCCCCAACGCCCCCTGACCGGGCGCCGGCAGCATCACCGCCTCGCTCAGCACCTCAGCCCGCAGCCCGGTCACCAGAACGCGGCTGTCCGGAGGTGTCCCGGGGCCCGTCGGGTCAGGCCACTGGAGGTGGCCGAGCCGGCTGAGACCCGCCGCGGCCAGCACGACGGCATCGAGCTGGCCGCTGCGAACCAGACCCAGCCGGGTGTCAACGTTGCCTCGGATCGGCATCACCTTCAGATCGATCCCGTGGCGCTCCGCGTGGTCCTGCAGCTGCACCGCACGCCGCGGGGCACCGGTGCCGATGGTCATTCCGTCGGCGAGCGTGTCGACCCAGCAGCCGATCAGCACGTCGCGGGTGTCTTCGCGGGTGGGGATCGCCGCGATCTCCAGCCCGTCGGCGGGAGCGGTGGGCAGGTCCTTGAGCGAGTGCACGGCCACGTCGATGGTCTCGTGGTGGAGCGCGTCACGGACGGCACCGACGAACACCCCGGTGCCGCCGATCACCGTCAGCTGTCGGCGGTCGATATCGCCGGTGGTGGTGACGCCGACGAAGACCGACTCGATCCCGCGCGCCGCCAACAGACCGGCGACCAGGTCGGCCTGGGCCCGAGCCAGCGGGGACGTCCGTGCCCCGATCCGGATCGGACGCCCGATTCCCGGGTGACCTCCAGGCCCCCCCGGAGACGCCGCTGAGGTCACGACCGGGGGACCTCCGGTGACATCACCGCGGCGACCGACTGGGGGTCGAGGGCGAACAGCTCACGCAGCGCCGCGGCGTAGTCAACGGCCTCGGGGTCGGCGGCGAACTCCTGTACCCGGACGGTCGGCTGGTGCAGCAGCTTGTCGACCACCCGACGCACCGAGCGGTGGACCTCCTCGCGCTGGCTGTCGGGCAGGGAGGGCAGCCGAGCGTCGAGCCGGGTGAGCTCGGCCGCGACCACATCGGAGGCCATCGAACGCAGCGCCACCACGGTGGGGGTCACCAAGGCCGAACGGCGTCGGGCCAGGAAGTCCAGCACCTCGCGCCGCACCAGCTCCCGGGCGGCGTCGACCTCGGAGGCGCTGGCCGCATCGAGCTGTCCGGCCACCAGCCGGTCAAGGTTGACCAGGGTGATGCCCAGCCCGGTGACGTCGTCGGACACGTCGGCCGGCAGCGCCAGATCGACGATCCCGACCACCGGGGTGTTGGCCAGGTCGGCCCGGCCCAGCACGAGGTCACGGGCCCCCGTACAGGTGACCACGATGTCGTGGCAGGACAGGGCCGCATCGAGCGCGCTGAGCGGGATGGCGGTGCCGTCGACGGAGGCGGCCAGCCGCTCGGCCCGCTCGTAGGTCCGGTTGGCGCAGGTGAGCTGCGCCCCAGCCGCGGCCGCGGTCCGGGCGGCCAGGCCGGCCATCGAGCCGGCGCCGACGACCAGGACCCGCTTACCGGCCAGCTCGCCGCAGTCAGCGGCCAGCAGCTCGTAGGCCGCGGTCACCAGGGAGCGACCGGCGGAGCCGATGGCCGTCTCGGACTGAACCCGTTTGCCGACCCGGATGGCCTGCTGGAACAGGGCGTTGAGCACCGTACCCACGGTTCCCAGGGCCTGGCACTGGGTCAGCGCGGTCTTGACCTGGCCCAGGATCTGGTTCTCGCCCACCACCATCGAGTCGAGTCCGGCGGCGACCGCGAAGGTGTGCGCGACCGCGCCCTCGTCGTAGTAGACCGCGCACATGTTGCGCAGCTCGGCGACCGGCAACCCGGCGAACTCGGCGAGTCCACTGGTCAGGTCGTCAAGGGCTCCGTGGAACCGCGACACCGACGCGTAGAGCTCGGTACGGTTGCAGGTCGACACCACCACGGTCTCGTCGATGTGATCGGAGGCGGTCAGCGCGTCAGCCAGCTTGGCCGAAGACGGGGCGTCCATGGCGACGGCGGCCAGGACATCGACCGGAGTGGTCTTGTGGGACACGCTGACGACCAAGATGCTCACGGCGTCATCCTTCTCTCAGTTGCATCGATGGTGCTCGTTGGTCGTGCCATCAAGGGGTCGTCGGTCTTGCGCTGCTCGTGGTAGGCGAGGATCTGCAGTTCCTGGCCGAGATCCACCTTGCGTACGTTGATCCCTTCGGGGACGACGAGGACAGTTGATGCAAAGTTGAGAATGCTGGTGACTCCCAGATACACCAGTCGGTCACAAACTTCCTGGGCGCCCTCAGCCGGAGTGGCGAGTACGGCGATCACGGCCCCGGTGGCCGAGACCACCTCCTCGAGCTCGGAGAGGTCGGTGATGGCCAGCCCGTGAAGCCTGGTGCCGATCAGTGCGGGGGACGGATCGACCAGCGCCACCACTCGGAAGCCCCGCGCCGTGAAGCCCGAGTAGTTCGCCAGGGCGGTGCCGAGGTTGCCCAGCCCGACGATGATCACGGGCCACTCGTGCGCGGACCCGACCTCGCGGCCGATCTGGAGGCGGAGGTAGTCCACCTCGTAGCCGACCCCTCGGGTGCCGTAGGAGCCGAGGTAGGACAGATCCTTGCGCAGCTGCGCGGAGTTGACGCCGGCCGCCTCGGCCAGGGCACCACTGCTGATCGTGTCGGTCCCCCGCTCGGCCAGGACGGTCAGCGCGCGCAGGTACACCGGGAGCCGGGCGATGGTCGCCTCCGGAATGCCCTTGCCGGGTTTGTGCGACTCGGCGCTGCCCGTCACCGATCCGGCCAACCCCGCCACACCCACAGCCTCTTCGGCCGCCGACGGCGTGCGTTCACCGCGCGCGGGCGTCGTCGAGGTCTGAGCGGGCACATCTCTCCTGGCGTGACGTCCGGAGGGGTGATCCGAACCATTCCACTTTAGGAGTTTGTGAACGGCTGCACAATCTCCGGCGTGACTGCCTCGTCACACCGGCGTTCGGCGGTGGCACCCGGCGCAGCTGAGGACTCTCAGTCGACGTGGAAGACCTCGTCGGCACCCGCCCACCACTGGCCGGACGCGGCCGTCGCCAACGGCTGCTGCATCGGGTTGGTGATCTCCCACCACTCCTGCGTCGAGGGGTCGGCGGCCATCTTGGCCTGGTCGGCGGCAAAGTCGCTGCCGTGGTACTCGAAGTAGGCGAACAGCAGGTTCTCCGGCTGGCGCAAGAAGATCGAGTAGTTGGCGATGTGACAGTCGGCGATCTTCGCGAGCACCTCGGGCCACACAGCGCGATGCACCTCGACGTAACGCTCGATCTGGTCCGGGCGGAGCTGGACGATCTGGGCAACTCTGTTCATGCGTCTGACGATAAGGCGTCGTGGGCCGCGAGATAAGCCTCAGCACGCGCCGATAACCGGTAACCCACTTCGAGGCTCTCGGTCAGTCCGAGCGCTTTGAGACGACGGACCCGCAGCTTGTAGAACTGGCGCGGCTCCCCGACCTCGGCGGCCAGCTGGGTCGAGACGACAGCGGGGCTGCGCTGGATCTGCGCCAGGGTCCGCCGGGTCCACGGCTCGTCGGCGGCTCCGTCCATCCGGTCGAGCCTGGCGTCGAGCGCGGCCACCTCCTCAGGGGTCAGCTCGGCGGTGGCGCGCAGCGCGATCCGAGGATCCGGACCGGCCAGCTCGATGCCGATCCGGTACAGGTCCCCCGTGCCCTTCTGGCTGGTCCATCTCATCAGCGCGGCGAGTGAGTCGAAGCCCGCCGACCGAGCGTCCGTGTCGGTCAGGTCGGCCTCGTGCACCAGGCTGATCGAGGTGATCTCCACCAGGCCGGCCTTGGTGGTCACCGTCGAACCCACCTTGGGTCGGACCACGGTCCACCGTCGGTACGTACTGTCGACGTGGCCCTCGGTCAGGCCGGCGAGCGTCGCGGCGCTGAACAGCACGGCGGCTCAACCCCGCAGAGTAGGCGGCGCGGTCAGGGCTGCGCGGAGCCTGAGTGGGTCGACCCGCCAGAAGTCGTGCTGCGCGCCGTCGACGAAGATCACCGGAATCTGGTCGGTGTAGATCCGGGTCAGCTCGGCGTCGTGGGTGATGTCGCGTTCGCTGAAGGTGTTCCCGGTCAGCTCGCAGACCTCCGCGATGACCGCGATCGCGGCCTCGCACAGGTGGCACCCGGGCCGGGTCAACACCACCACCCGGGGTTCACTCATCGCTCTCCTCCATGTCCTGCGCCCTCGTCGCCCTTCAGGTCGTCGTGCAGGTCGGGCGCGCTCATCAGCTGGCGCAGCTCTCCCTTCTTGACCTTGCCGGTGGCACCGCGCGGCAGCTCGGCGACCAGATGCACCTCGGCCGGACGCTTGAAACGGGCCAACCGCCAGGCGCAGTGCTCGACGATCTGCTGCTCGGTGACGCCGGTGCCGGCCACGAAGGCCACCACTTGTTCGCCGGTGCGCTGGTACGCGCGGCCGATCACCGCCACGGCATCGACCCCGGGCACCTCACGGATGGCGTTCTCCACCTCGGCCGGATAGACGTTGAACCCGTTGACGATGATCAGCTCCCGGGCGCGGTCCACCAGGAAGAGCTCGCCGTGGCTGAGGTAGCCGATGTCTCCGCTGGCGAACCAGCCGTCCCGGTCCGGCCCGTCCCGGCCATCCGGCCAGTAGCCGGAGAAGAGGTTGTCCCCCCGGATCCAGATCTCGGCCGGCTCGCTCTGGTCACTGCCGTCACCGATCCGCAGGTCCACGCCCGGCAGGGCCCGGCCCACGTGACCCGGACCGAGGATCGCGCCGCCGAGAGTCACCGTCACTCCGGGTGCGGCTTCGGTGAGCCCGTAACCCTGGTCGACCCGCAGTCCCGTCCGTTCCGTGAGCGCGGCACCCAGGGCCGAGGGCAGCGGCGCCGCGCCGCTGACCACCGTGGCGATCCCGACCAGACTCCCGGTCAGGTCCTCTTGCTGGAGCAACCGGTAGATGACGGCCGGCGCCACGGGCAGGAAGGTGACCCGCTCCTCGACGATGATCGACAGCAGGTCGTCCATGCCGTCCTCGATCACCAGGGTGGCCCCGGCGAGCGCCCAGCTGCCGAGCACCGCGTTCAGCCCGAAGACGTGGAACAGCGGCAACAGGGCGAGGACCACGGTCTGCTCGGTGACCACCCCGTAGGGCAGCAGATGCTCGACGTGGCTGAGCAGCGCGCGATGGCTGAGCATCGCCGCCTTCGGGTCCCCGGAGGTCCCGGCCGTGTAGAGCAGGACCGCGAGGGACTCCCGGTCCGGTGGCGACAGCACCGGTCCGGTGGCGCCGGCGGCGATCCTGGTCAGTCCCTGCTCGGTCAGGGACAGGGTACGGATGCCGGGGACGTCAGCCCGGCCGGCACTGAGCAGCACCCGCGCGCCGCTGTCGGCCAGCATGGTCTGCAGCTCCGGCTCGCTGGACTCCGGGTTCATCGGTACGGCGACGAACCCCGCCCGCAGGGCAGCGAAGTAGGCGATGACGAACTCGATCGAGTTGGGAGCACGGAGGGCCACCCGGTGCCCGGCCACCAACCCGTACGCCGCGAGCCCGGACGCCACCGCCGAGACCCGCGTCTCCAGCTGCGACCAGGTCAGGGTCCTCCTCGACGGGACCGGCTGGACCAGGGCGACGGCCCCGGGGCGCACGTTGGCCTGGTAGGTGATCAGGTCCGAGACGTTGAATACCGAGGCAAGGGCGTCATGCTGCGCAGGCGACGGCCCCCCCTCGGTGACCGACCGCTCCTCATCCCGCACGGGTCGAGTCTTGCACAGCACGACGGGGGCCGAGGGGTGCCTCAGTTACTGTGGCAGGGTGAGCGCAGCGGACACGTCAGCCTCGCCCGTCCGGGGTCAGCTGCCATCGCCCGACCCCACGGGCGGGCAGATCGGAATGGTCCAGACGGCCCCGACCAACCCGCTGATTCGCGCCGACCCACAGGCCGCGGCCTTCTTCGATCTCGACAACACGGTGATCCAGGGCGCCTCGCTCTTCCATCTGGCCAAGGGTCTCTACCGGCGCGGATTCTTCCCGACCCGGCTGATCTTCAAGGGGCTCTGGCTGCAGACGTACTTCCGGATCATGGGCCGGGAGAACCCGCAGCACATCGAGGACGCCCGAGCGGCCACCCTGCTGTTCATCGTCGGGCACACCGTCTCCGAGCTCGAGGAGGTGGGCAGCGAGATCTACGAGGAGTCGATCGCCAGCCGTATCTGGCCGGGTACCCGCGCCATCGCCCAGAACCACCTCGACGTCGGCCAGCAGGTGTGGCTGGTCACGGCCGCCCCGGTCGAGGTGGCGGGGATCATCGCCGCCCGGCTGGGCCTGACGGGCGCGCTCGGCACCACCGCGGAGCACGTGAACGGCGTCTACACCGGACGGCTCCGCGGCGAGCTGCTGCACGGACCGGCCAAGGCCCACGCGATGCGGGCGTTGGCCCTGGAGCACGGGCTCGACCTGGCCCGCTGCTTCGCCTACTCCGACTCCTACAACGACCTGCCGATGTTGTCCCTGGTCGGGCACCCGTGCGCGATCAACCCGGACAGCCGCCTGCAGCAGCACGCCGAGGAGAACGACTGGCAGATCCGCGACTACCGGACCGGGCGGCGCGCCGTCCGGAGGGGCCTGTTCGGCGCCGGTGCGGCCGGCGCCACGGCCGGAGCGGTGGCGGCCGGGCTGGCCGTGCGCCGCCACTTCAAGAGCTGAGCCGGCTTCCCGCCGCCCTTCAGCGGGGACGCGTGACCCGGACGATGAGCACGGCGGCCGCGAGGTAGATCGCGTAGGTGAAGAAGCCGAAGATCGCCAGCCCTTCGGCACGGGCCGCGCGATCGGCGACGATCCCGACCACGATCACCGCCCCGGCGAGGCCGAGCAAGGCCACCGCGCCGACGTAGACGAACCCCCTGAGCTGGTCGCTCGCCGGCCGAGGGCGATGTGCGGCGACCACGGAGAAGACGGCCAGGACCATGAGGATCACCGCCAGGGCCAGGTACACCCTGACCAGGCTAACGCCGCTCGGCCGGCTCAGAAGAAGGCACTGCGCCGCTGCATCAGCAACGAGTACAGCGTGTGCTGGATCGTCTCGCGCACCTGGTCGGTCACGTTGAACACGACCATCGGGTCCTCGGCAGCACCCGGCGAGAGCTCGTCGGTGGCGATCGCGTCCCCGAACTCGATGATCCACTTGCTGGGCAGCGGGATCATCCCCAGCACTCCCAGCCATGGGAACAACGGGGTCACCGGGAAGTACGGCACACCGAACGCCCGCGCCAGCGCCGGAGCCGCCGACAGCAGCGGGTAGATCTCCTCCGACCCCACGATCGAGACAGGGATGATCGGCACCTGGGCCCGGACCGCCGCCGACACGAAGCCGCCGCGGCCGAAGCGCTGCAGCTTGTAGCGGTCGGCGTAGAGCTTGCCCAGGCCCTTGAAGCCTTCGGGGAAGACCGCCACCAGCTGGTCCCCGGCGAGCAGTCGCTCGGCGTCGTCCTGGCTCGCCAGGGTGGTACCGGTCCTGCGGGCCAGGTCGTGGGAGAACGGTGTCTTGAAGATCAGGTCGGCGCCGAGCATCCTGACGTGCCGCGCGATCTCGTCGTAGATGACGGTGTGCAGCACCATGCCGTCCAGCGGCATCGTGCCGGCGTGGTTGGAGACCAGCAGTGCCGATCCGGACGCGGGCACGTTCTCGATGCCACGGACCTCGACCCGGAACCAGCTCTGCACCAGCGGTCTCAGCAGGGGCAGGAAGATCTTGGTGGTGAACTCGGGGTCGAAGCCGAACTCGTCGATCGAGTAGTCGCCGGTCATCCGGGACCGGGCGAAGGCGATCGCGGACTCCAACGAGTCGTCCCAGTCGACGCCGAGGCTCTGGGCGAGGGTGAGGAGTCCTCGAAGCGGGTCACCGGTCCAGTCCCGGAGCCGCTCGATGGGTAGACCCTTCAGCCGGTCCACAGCCTGTGCGGACAGCTGGACGAACTCGTTGAACAGGGCACCCGGACCGAGCGTGGGCGGTTTCGAGTGCGGCTCCTCGGCACTCGGCGCTGTGACCGGCTCGGGCTCGGCCCGTGGGCGGGAGCGGGACTCCGGGGCCAGACTCCGGGCGGCGGCGGAGGGGCGACGACGACTCCCGCGACCCGGTTCGCCACGGCTGCCCAGCTGGATGATCTCGGCGTCAGCCACCAGACCGGCCCCGGATCGCGAGGTGCTCGAGCAACGAGTCCAACAGCGGCTCGACGTGCTCGGCCGACAGCAGACCCGGTCGAGAGGCAGCGACGAACTCGGCCAGAGCCGCCCGGGAGGTGAAGGTCGGACGCAAACCTGTCGCCCCGACGAAGCGGCTCGTGTCCATACCTCGACCATAGGTGAGGGCGTCGATCTGGTCAGCCGTGAAATCGATGAGTCTCGCCTGGCGTACGAGCCCGGCCAGCGCGGGGGCCAGCGTCTGCGGCACCCCGACCGTTGGCCGGCCCATCATGCGCAGGGCCTGGCTCAGGGTCACGATGTCGTCGGCGGCCACGTTGAAAGTGCCGGGTACGTCGTCACGGGTCACTCTCGACAGCGCCGCGACCGCGTCGCTGGGGTGCAGAAACTGCAGTCGGGCGTCGAAGCCCAGCACCCGCGGGACCAACGGGAGTGACAGGTAGCGGGTGACGTGGCTGTCGACCCCGGCGCCCATCAGGCTGGCCAGCCGGAGCGTGGTGACCACCACATCCGGCCGCCGGCGAGCCAACCCACGGACGTAGGTCTCGATCTCCACCGAGTCCTTGCCGAACCCCGTCCGCGGCTGCACCCGGGGGGACATGTCCTCGGTGAACTTGACCGGGTCGCGCGGTGAGGCTCCGTAGACCGAGACCGAGCTCTGCACGACGAGCTTGGCGACGGTTTCGGCCTTCTGACACGCGGCGAGCAGCTGCATGGTGCCGATGACGTTGATCTCTTTCATCGACGACCGCCCGCCGGCGCTGGCCGGGGTGGCCACCATCGCCATGTGCACGACGGTGTCCACCTGACGGTTGCTGATCACCTTCGAGATCACCGGGTTACGGATATCCGCCCGGACGAACGTCACCTGACCCAGGTCGTGCGCCGGCGGGGTCATGTCGACCCCGACGACCTCCACGTCACCGGCGCTGGCCAGTGCGCGCGCAAAACGGGCCCCGAGGTCCCGCGACACCCCGGTTACGAGGACGACACGGGCCATGGGGCCTCCGTCTGCTGGGAATACCTACTTGCCGGCGCGGCGACGCTGGATCCGTGTGCGCTTCAGCAGCTTGCGGTGCTTCTTCTTCGCCATCCGCTTGCGGCGCTTCTTGATAACCGAACCCACTATGTGCGACCTCTCGATTTACCGAGACGTGCGTGGTCCCGGGGCATGTGTCTGTGGTGCCCAGCGTGTGTACCGGACGACCACGGCATGTTACCCGTCCGCGGCAGCCAGAAGCGAATCCGACCTCGGGGAAAAGGTGGGGCTTTCCCTACCTCAGGAGGGCTGGCCCACCCCATTCACAGGACCCGCCGCATCGACCAGGCTGGGACCCGTGTTCGAGACAGTCTTCCACTACCTGCTCGAGTCGGTCCGCGTCTGTGCGCACGCCACGGATCTGTCGGTGGACGTAGTGGGCACCTGGCTGCTCAGCCTGGTCGCCCTGTTCGTCTGCTGCGCCGCTCTGCGGGTGCGGCCGGCCATGCCGGAGCCGGACAGCCACGCGCAAACTGCGGAGACATTTCCGGGTTGATAGCGTGAGGCCACGTGACCTCCTACGTCGAAGACCTCACCCCCGGTTCCGGCCGCCGCTCCCCCGCACGATCCTGGCTGCACACTGACGCTCCCCGGCTGAGCCTCAACGGCGACTGGAAGTTTCGTCTCTGGGCTTCCACCGCGGTGGTCGACGACGCGGCGATCGCCCCCACCTTCGACGACAGCCAGTGGGACACCATTCCCGTCCCGTCGCACTGGGTGCTGCAGGGCGAAGGAGCTTACGGCGCGCCGATCTACACCAACGTGCAGTACCCGTTCCCGATCGACCCTCCGTTCGTGCCCGACGAGAACCCCACCGGTTACCATCGCCGCACCTTCGAGCTGCCGGACTGGGACGTCGAGCGCATCCTGCTCCGCTTCGACGGCGTGGAGTCGGTCTATCGCGTGTGGTTGAACGGAACCGAGGTCGGGGTGGGCAAAGGCAGCCGGCTGGCCCAGGAGTTCGACGTGACCGACGCCGTCGGTCCCGGCGCCAACGTGCTGCGGGTGCTCGTCCACCAGTGGTCCTCGATGAGCTACCTGGAGGACCAGGACCAGTGGTGGCTGCCGGGGATCTTCCGCGACGTGACCCTGGTCGGCCGGCCCCGCGGCGGGATCGACGACGTCTGGCTGCAGTGTGGCTACGACGTGGACACCGGCGCCGGCAGCGTGACCGCCGAGCTGCGGGCCGGCGACGCCGCGTTCCCGGTCACGATCGAGATCCCGGAGCTCGGCTACAGCCGAACTCTGAACGGCGCCACGGAGGATGCACTCGGCGCGCCGGTCGGTCCGGTGGAGCCGTGGAGCGCCGAGTCGCCGCGACTCTACGACGCCACGGTCACCTCGGCCGGCGAACAGGTCTCGATGCGGCTGGGCTTCCGCACCGTCCGGGTCGAGGGCGACATCTTCACCGTCAACGGCACGCAGGTCATCTTCCGGGGCATGAACCGGCACGAGACCCATCCGGTTCGCGGCCGGATGTTCGACGAGCAGCATGCCCGCGCCGACCTGGCGCTGATGAAGAAACACAACGTCAACGCCGTCCGGACCAGCCATTACCCGCCGCACCCGCGCGTCCTCGACCTCTGTGACGAGCTCGGCCTCTGGGTGGTCGACGAGTGCGACTTGGAGACCCACGGCTTCGTCTTTCTGGGATGGCGGGGAAACCCGAGCGACGACCCGGCCTGGGAGGCGGCCTACCTGGACCGGATCGAGCGCACGGTCGAGCGGGACAAGAACCACCCCTCGATCGTGGTCTGGTCCCTCGGCAACGAGGCCGGCACCGGTCGCAACCTGGCTCAGATGTCGCGCTGGGTGCATCGTCGCGACGTCGAGCGCCCCGTGCACTACGAAGGTGACTACACCGGCGCCTACACCGATCTCTATAGCCGCATGTACCCCAACTTCATCGAGACCGCCGCCATCGGTGGCGAGCACGGCCCCCTGTTGGCGTGCGGTCCGGCCGAGGGCATCCGGGTACGGACCAAGCCGTTCCTGATGTGTGAGTACGCCCACGCGATGGGGAACGGCCCGGGAGGCATGAGCGAGTACGACGAGCTGGAGGAGCGCTTCCCCCGGCTGCACGGTGGTTTCATCTGGGAGTGGCGCGACCACGGCCTGCTCACGCGGGCCCCGGACGGGACGCCCTTCTACGGCTACGGCGGCGACTTCGGCGAGGTCGTGCACGACAGCAACTTCGTGATGGACGGCATGGTGCTGCCCGACGACACCCCCACCCCCGGCCTGGCCGAGTTCGCCGCGGTCTCAGCCCCGCTGAGGTTCACCGTCCAGGATGGGCTGCTGACCGTCCGCAGCCGCTACCACTCGTTGACCACCGCTCACCTGCGCTTCGTCGCCGTGGTGGAGGTGGACGGCGTCGCCGAGGAGACCCGGTACCTCGAGGTGCCGGAGGTAGCGCCGGGGCAGTCCACCTCGGTCGAGCTGCCGGACGCTGTGTACGAGGCCCGGTCCGGTGAGAGCTGGCTGAGCGTGCGGGCCGAGCTCGTCGAGGACACCCTCTGGGCACCGGCCGGCCATGTCGTGGCCGACGGTCAGTTCCCGCTCTCCGGGCCGGCCCGCACCGGTGACGACTTTCCGCAGGTCAGCGTCTCGGCCCCGGGAGCCGCCGGCGCTGACCCGCTCGGACCTCTCACCCTCGGGCCCGCGACCTTCGACCCGCTCACCGGCCGGCTGCTCACCCTGCACGACATCGCGGTCGACGGTCCGCAGCTCGAGCTGTGGCGTGGACCGACCGACAACGACCGCAGCGACAGCCGAGGCTCCTACGAGCTGGGCAGCCCGGAGGAGACCGCCGGCGACGGTTCGCCCGGCCCGTCGTCGGAGCAGCGCTGGCGTCAGCGTGGGCTGGACCGCCTCGTCCACCGCGTGCAGAGTGTGTCCGTGACGCCGAGCGAGGTGATCACCCGGGTGCGGGTCAGCGCGGCCAACAGCGGACTCAGCGTCGACGTCACCTACCGCTGGACCATCGACCCCCTCGAGCCGGACACCCTCGCGCTCCGGGTCGAGGCCGTCCCGTCACCGAACTGGGACTGCACCTGGCCGCGGGTGGGTGTTCGCTTCGCCCTCCCGGCGGGGCTCAGCCAGGCCGACTGGCTGGGGACGGGCCCGTCGGAGTCCTACCCCGACTCCAGGACCGCGTCCCGGGTCGGGCGCTTCCACGCCGACGTGGACGAGCTCAACGTTCGTTACTCCCGCCCGCAGGAAACCGGACATCGCCCGCAGCTGCGGTCTTTGCAGCTCAGCGACGGCGAGGCGACCCGGCTGTCCATCCGCACCGTGCCGGACCCCCAGGGCCATCGACCGGGTTTCACCCTGTCGCGGTACACGCCGCAGCAGCTGGACCGGGCCCGGCATCCGTACGAGCTGCCCGACAACGACGAGCTCTACCTGTTCGTCGACGACGCGGTACACGGTCTGGGCTCGCGGGCCTGTGGGGTCGACGTCCTGCCGAAGCACGCACTGTGGCCCGGCGCGCGTACCTTCACGCTGCTGTTCGAGCCGCCGGCCTAGCGGTCGGCCGGGACCGGGTGGTGCGGGGCCGGCGTCCGGGGCGATCGGTCCGGGAGTACGCCCGGACCGTGCCGGAGGTCTAGCCCGTCTCGTAGTACGAGCTGCGCAGGTACGCGTCGACGGCCGCCTCGGTGACCCGAAAGCTTCGACCGAAGCGGACAGACTCCAGCTCGCCGGAATGGATGAGGCGGTAGACCGACATCTTCGATACCCGCATCAGCGAAGCCACCTCGGCCACCGTGAAGAACTTGACGCCGGACATGTTGGTGCCGATCGGCGTGATGCCCCCCGGCGTGATCTCCTCGGTCATGGCTTCCTACCCGTCTCGTAGGTTCGGCGCTGACTGCCCTGCAACGTCACGAACGTACTGCTGTGAGAGTAGTGGCAAATGGTGCCGTTGGGAAAGTATTCGACAGATAAGCGGGCGACACACCCCCGCAATCCTTGACGGCGGGACGTGCGGGCCACTCACGGTGTGGCCCGACTGGGGGCCGCCGTCACGCGCTCGGCAGCGGGCCACCCGGAGCCCGCCGGGTCGAGCCTGGCCTCAGAACTCCGGGTCGAGGCCCAGCTCGGGAAAGACGGCCCGCCGGGTGGCGATGATGGCCTGGTCCAGGCGGCTCTCCGGGGTGAAGCCGTTGTCGAAGGGTACGAAGCTCACGTCGACACCGTCGGTCATCACCGTTGGCGCAAACTCACCGACCTCGTCCCGCCACGCCTGCGGGATCGTGGTCTCGCCCGGGACCGGTTCTCCGCTGACGATGCCGAGGAGGTGCGTCCACGCCCGCGGCACCACGTCGAGCACCGAGTACCC
>JBBRYD010000002.1:0-80712 GCA_038238065.1 Propionibacteriales bacterium
GACACGTCCGGCAGCGCGACGCGAACTGCGGTCGTCACGGTGTCGGTGTCGGCGTGCGCCAGCGCGCGGACCGCTCCCAGAACGGCAACCCGAGGCTGGGTGACACGCAAACCGACCGCCCGGAGCTCACGCGGCAGGTCGGTGAGTTCCATACCGACGATCTTGGCAACTAATCTGGAATGAGTCAAGAATATTGGTTGCCGGTGAGACACCGAGCCGTGGTCGCCGGACGAGGTCCGTCGAGCGATCCGGTATCGCATCAGCCAGCGAGGTAGCCGCTGAGATGATCGACGACCTCACGCGCGTCGTCCTCGATCCCGTGGATGAACGTGGACTTCCGTCGACGGAGGACGGGCAGTCCCAGCGCATACATGCCGGGGCTGTCGACGGTGCCCCCTTCGTGCCGCAGTCTCCCCTTCGGATCGACCACTCCCACGTCGAGCCACCCGTAGTCGGGCCGGGAACCGGTGGCCCACACGATCGCTCTGATCTCGCCCCTGTGCAGGTCGAGCCGCCACCGGGCCGACGCCGGGACCGCGGTGGGCCGGCGGCGCTCGGGCGCGTCGACCCCTTCGTCCACGCCGGTGCGCAGCGCCCACTCGTCGAAGGAGGTCAGCAGACGTTCGAGCTTGAGGTCGGCCAACGAGAACACGTTGCGCAGCCCGCCGGAGAACAGTGCTGTCCCGTCCCGCACCGCCGCCCACCGGCCGACCAGCTCGACCCCCAGCTCGCTCAGGGCGTTGAGGTCGAGGGTGCTGCGGCCCGGGGTGCCGACCAGCTGCGGCGAGGGGAGGCTGCGGGCCCGGGACAGGTCGTCCACCTGGTCGTACCGCTCGTCCCAGATGCCCGTCCGATCCATCCACCACAACACGTCGCGGCCGCGATAGGTCCGCGGCATCCTGACGTGCTCGCCGACCGAGAGCGTCACCGGCCGGCCCGCTCGCGCCAGTTCCGCGGCCAGCTGGACGCCCGTCGCCGACGCTCCGACGACGAGCACCCCACCGGGGGGCAGCCGGTCGGGAGTGCGGTAGTCGAAGGGAGTCAGCTGCGCGACCGAGTCGGGCACCCCAGCACTGAACGACGGCACGGTCGGGCGGTTGAACGCGCCGCTGGCGAGGACCACACTTCGGCACCGCAACGCGCCGCAACTGGTCGTGACGTGGTAGCCGTCGTCACAGCGGCGTACCGACGTGACCTCGGTGCCGGTGCGGACCGGGGCCCCGGACTCCTTCGCGAAGCGACCGATGAAGTCGATCACCTCGGCCATCGTCATATAGCCGTCAGGGTCCGGGCCGTCGTAGCGCAGGCCGGGCAGTCGGCTGAGCCAGTTCGGGGTGAGCAGCCGCAGCGAGTCCCATCGTTCGGTGCGCCAGGAGTTGGCGACCTGGCCGCGTTCGAGGACGACATGATCGATCGACCGGGCGCTGAGGTGGTGGCTCGCGGCGAGGCCCGCGTGTCCCGCGCCGATGACGACGGTGGTGACGCGCTCGATAACCGGTCCTCTTTCGTTCGGGCCCGCCCGAAGGGGCCTAGGAGGCGACGTCGACGATGACGTTCGTGGGGTTCGTGAGCGCGTCGAAGACCGCCGAACGCTTCTGGGACTGGGCCACCAGAGCCTCGATCTCCTGCTGCGAGGCGTCAGCGTCAATGGTGAACGTCACCCTGATGTCGTTGAAGCCGTTGCGGACGTCGGGGTCGGCGCCGAGAATGCCGCGGATGTCGTGCTGGCCCTCGACCATCGCCTCGACCGAGCGCAGCTGGATCCCGCGGTTCTGCGCGACGGACGCCACGCCTGCGGTGAGGCAGCCCGCCAGACCGACGAGCAAGTATTCGATCGGCGTGATGGCGGTGTCCGTGGCCGCGAAGACCTCGGGGTGGTCGGCGTCGAAGACCGATTCGGTCTTGTGCTGCTGCTCCTGGCCGAGACCGAAGAAGTTCTGGATGGTCGTGGTGCTGTGTACGCCGTGCTGCCACTTGGAGGACGCTCGCCAGGTGAACTGGGCCGCCTCCGGTGCACCCTTCAGGACTTCACGCGCGTCCAGCAGAGCCTGGACGTTGACGCCGTTCTCGGCTGCCCGGTCCTTGTCGATAACTGTCATGACTCGCCACCCCTCGTAGTTCTGACTGCTTCCAAGTTCCCTACCGTAACAGCCGACAATACCCGCGATCCAGGCGGCGGAGCGGGCGATCGGACCCCGGCGGAGGTGGGTTACGCTCCGGATATGGCATCGTCGACGCTCGCCGCCGGGTCGGTCGGCAGCGTACAGACACGCTACCTCGACCTGCCCCAACCGGTCCGGCTGGACTGCGGACGTGAGCTGCACCCGGTCCGGGTGGCCTACGAGACGTACGGGACACTCTCCCCCGCACGAGACAACGTGATCCTGGTCTGTCATGCGCTCAGCGGCGACGCCCATGCGGCCGGGGTCGCCGTCACCCCGCCGGTCGAGAGCACCCGCGACGGGT
Source organism: Propionibacteriales bacterium (assembly GCA_038238065.1). Lineage (GTDB taxonomy): Bacteria > Actinomycetota > Actinomycetes > Propionibacteriales > Propionibacteriaceae > Microlunatus. Next base: position 2,467 of record JBBRYD010000002.1, read on the forward strand.
TCGCCGCCGAGGACCGGGACGGCACGCACGCCGTGGGACTCGGTTGGTGGGACGGGATGATCGGGCCTGGCAAGGCCTTCGACACTGACCAGTTCTTCGTCGTCTCGACCAACCTGCTCGGCGGCTGTCGCGGCACCACCGGGCCGTCGTCGATCGATCCGGCGACCGGGCGACCCTACGGCTCGGACTTCCCCGTGATCACGGTCGCGGACATGGTCCGCACGGAACGGGCGTTGTTGGACGTCCTCGGCATCGAGCGACTCGCAGCGGTCGCCGGCGGCTCCCTCGGCGGGATGCAGGCCCTGGAGTGGGCCATCCTGTACCCCGAGCAGGTCGACGCCATCGTGCCGATCGCCAGCACGCACGCGCTACAGCCCCAGGGCATGGCCTGGAACGCCATCGCCCGGGAGTCGATCCTGCGCGACCCCGGATGGCAGCAGGGCCACTACTACGACACGGGCCGCACCGCGGACGCCGGGATGGGGGTGGCGCGGATGGTCGGCCACGTCACGTACCTGTCGGGCCCGTCCCTGGCTGACAAGTTCGGCCGGCGGTTGCAGTCCGGCGGCGACATCGGCTTCACCATCACCGAACCTGAATTCGAGGTGGAGAGCTATCTGCGACACCAGGCCGACTCCTTCGTCAAGCGCTTCGACGCCAACACCTACCTCTACACCTCGCGGGCGTTGACGTATTTCGACCTCGCCCGTCAGCACGGTGGCGGATCGCTGGCCGAGGCGCTCGTCGGCGTCTCGGCGCGTACGCTGCTGATCGCGTTCAGCTCCGACTGGCTCTATCCGCCGTCGGCATCCAAGGAGATCCACGATGCACTGCTCACCCTCGACAAGCCGTCGGAGTTCCGCGTGATCGAAGCGCCGTACGGTCACGACTGTTTCCTGTTGGAGGAGGCGCGGCAGACACCCCTCATCCGCCGCTTCCTGTTCGAAGGGGAGGCTTCGTGAGCAGCGGACCCCAGCGGATCGAGCAGGCCCACGAGTTCGGGTTCGACACCCGGCAGCTGCACGCCGGCCAACGACCGGACCCCAATACCGGTGCGCGCGCGGTGCCGATCTTCCAGACGACCAGCTACGTCTTCGAGGACCCGGAGTCGGCGGCTGCCTACTTCAACCTGCAGGAGTACGGCAACACGTACTCGCGGATCATGAACCCGACCGTGGCCGTGTTCGAGGAGCGCGTGGCGAACCTCGAGGGCGGCTCGGGTGCGGTGGCCTTCGCCAGCGGGATCGCCGCTCAGGCCGCAGCGCTCTTCACCCTGCTGGAGCCGGGTGACCACGTCGTCTCGTCCTCGGCGCTGTACGGCGGGACGGTGAACCAGTTCAAGCACCTGCTGCGGAAGATGAGCGTGGACGTCACCTGGGTGAACCCCGACGACCCGGACGCCTGGCGCCAGGCGATCCGCAGCGCAACCAAGGCGTTCTTCGGCGAGACCATCGGCAACCCCGGCGGGAACGTGCTGGACATCGAGGTCGTCGCGTCCATCGCCCACGAGCACGACCTGCCGCTGATCGTCGACAGCACCTTCGCGACGCCCTACCTGTGCCGCCCGATCGAGTGGGGCGCCGACATCGTGATCCACTCGGCGACCAAGTTCATCGGCGGCCACGGCACGAGCATCGGCGGGGTCGTGGTCGAGGCGGGCACGTTCAACTGGTCCAACGGGCGCTTTCCCGTCGTCGCCGATCCGTCCCCGGCCTATCACGGGCTTCAGTTCCACGAGACGTTCGGGACCTACGGCTACCTGATGAAGCTGCGCGCCGAGACCCTGCGCGACCTCGGCGGGACGCTGTCACCGTTCAACGCCTTCCTGTTCCTGCAGGGGCTCGAGACGCTGTCCCTGCGGATGGATCGCCATGTCGCCAACGCGTTACGGGTCGCGGAGTTCCTGGAGTCGCACGAGCTCGTCGCCAACGTGACCTTCGCCGGTCTGCCGGGGAGCCGGTATCGGCCGCTGGTGGACAAGTACCTCCCGCGCGGTGCCGGCGCGGTGTTCTCGTTCGACTGCGCCGGCGGCCGGGAGGGCGGGCAGGACCTCATCCGGGGGGTGACGCTCTGGTCCCACCTGGCCAACGTCGGCGACGCGAAGAGCCTGATCATCCACCCGGGTAGCACCACCCACCGCCAGCTGAGCGACGACGAGCTGCTGGCGGCCGGGGTGGGTCCCGGGACGGTCCGGCTGTCGGTTGGCCTGGAGTCGGTCGAGGACCTGATCTGGGACCTGGACCAGGCCTTCGCCTCCCTGAACGTTTCGCCGGAGAAGGGGTAGCGCCAGATGTTCGATCTCGAGCCGTACCAGGACCCGGCGACGATCCAGCGGGTGCTGTACGCCGCGCGGACGATCGCCGTGGTCGGCCTGTCGAGCAACCATCTCCGGGCCAGCTATTTCGTGGGCTACTACCTCCGGCGGCACGGCTATCGCGTGATCCCGGTGAATCCCCGCGAGCCGCAGGTCCTCGGCGAGAAGAGCTATCCCACCCTGCGGGAGGCTCAGGACGACCTGCCGGAGCCGATCGACATCGTGAACGTGTTCCGTGCACCGGAGGCGCTTCCGGGGATTGCCCGCGAGGCGGTGGCGATCGGGGCCTCGACCCTGTGGTGCCAGTTCGGCGTGATCAACGAAGAGGGTGCTCGGATCGCGACGGACGGCGGGCTCACGGTCATCATGGACCGCTGCCTCAAGGTCGAGCACGCGCGATACGTCGGCCGCATGCACTGGCTCGGTTTCAACACCCAGCGCATCACCGCCGTGCGCGGGGGTCTGCAGTAGCGGCGCCAGGTCAGGTGCTGGTGAGGATGACGAGCTGCTGGGTCGCTCGGGTCATGACGACGTAACGGTCAACCGCACCCTCGATCCCCACGCCGAACGCCGCTGGGTCGACCAGGACGACGAGGTCGAACTCGAGGCCCTTCGACAGCTCCGGGCTCAGGGACCGGACCCGGGCTGTCGCCGCGAACGTCGGGACACCGATGACGCAGGCGATCCCCTCGGCGTGTGCGGCGAGCCAGGTGTCCAGGACCGCGCTCAGCTCTGAGGCGGCTCCGTGCCCGACGGGGATGCCGCTGCTACGGATGGAGGTCGGAACGTTGGCATCCGGAATCGCGGCCCGGATCACCGGTTCGGCTTCGTCCATCACCTCCGCCGGCGTGCGGTAGTTGATGCTGAGCGAGGCGAGGCCGGTGTCGCCGAAGCCGACGCGCTCGAGCCGTTCCGGCCAGGACTCGGTGAACCCGTGCCTGGCCTGGGCGCGGTCGCCGACGACCGTGAAGCTACGGGACGGGCAGCGGCGCAGCAACATCTGCCACTCCGCGTCGGTCAGCTCCTGAGCCTCGTCCACGACGATGTGAGCGTACGGCCCGGTGAGCCGGCTCGGCGCCGCGCTCGGCAGGGCGTCGCGGTCGACCAAGGAGTCTCGGATGCTCGCGCGGCGCAGCAGCTGCATGGACCCTTCCGGGTCGTCGTCAGCCGCGAGCAGATCCTCGACCACCTGATCCATGGCGGCCCGCTCGGCGGCGACCGCGGCGTCGCGGCGACGCCGGCGGCGGGAGGCCTCCGGATCGCCCAGCCGCTCCCGGGCCGCGTCCAGCAGGGGCAGGTCGGACACCGTCCAGGCCTGGGAGTTCTCCCGCTGCAGTCGCTGGACCCGGTCGCGATCCAGCCAGGGAGCGCACCGGCGCAGGTAGGCCGGTACCGACCAGAGGTCTGCCACCAGATCGGTGGCCTCGATCAGCGTCCAAGCTCGGTGGAGCGCATTGGTCAGCTCCGGACTGCCCCGCAGCACCCGGCGGAGCAGTTCAGGTGACACCTCCTCATCGTCGAGCTTGTCGACCAGGATGGTCAGCAGAGCTTCCCTGACCTGATCGAACGCTTCGTTGTGCGGCGTACCTGGATCGGGTGCCTCGAACGCCTCGGCCCAGTCGGCTGGACTGATCCAGACGTCGGCCCAGTCGGTCTCGACGAGCAGGCCTTCGGTGGGCGGTTCCTCGTGGACCTGCACCGCCGACTCGATCGCGGTCACCATGGCCACTGACGACTTCAGCCGGGCTACATCGGGGTCGGTCTCGACCGCGGCGGCGGCTCCTTCGTCGACGAGATCCCGCAAGGTGCAGGTCTGCACGCCCTCCTCCCCCAGGCTCGGCAGCACGTCGGCGATGTAGGCGAGGTAGGGACGGTGCGGACCGACGAAGAGCACGCCACCCCGGCTGGATCCCAGTCGGGGGTCGGAGTAGAGCAGATAGGCGGCGCGGTGCAGCGCGACGACGGTCTTCCCGGTGCCGGGGCCGCCGTCCACGACCAGAGCCCCACGCGATGACGCGCGGATGATGGCGTCCTGGTCGGCCTGGATGGTGCTGAGGACGTCCTGCATGCGGGGTGAGCGGCTGCTCACCAGGCTGGCGATCAACGCCGAGTCATCGTCGAGCGCCACCCGCCCTACCTGCCCCTCGAAGCTGAAGACCTCGTCCCAGTAGTTGGTGATCCGGCCGCCGGCCCAGCGATATCGGCGGCGGCTGGTCAGACCCATCGGCTGGGCGTGGGTCGCCGCGAAGAACGGCTCGGCAGCGGGAGCGCGCCAGTCCACCAACAGCCGCCGGCCCTCTGGATCGGTCAGGCCGACCCGTCCGATGTACACCGGCGCGTCACCGTCGGCGCTGACCATCCGGCCGAGGCAGAGGTCCAGCCCGTAGCGACGCAGGACCCGCAGACTGGCCGTCAGCCGGTGGATCTCCAGGTCGCGATCCATCGCCGCTCGTCCATGGCCACCGGGGGTCAGGCGCAGAACGTCGAGGCGATCCGACAGGGCGGCGAGCTGCTCCGCCACGCTGTCCTGAACGGCCGAGAAGTGCCGCTCATCGCCGGCGATCAACGCCGGGTCCGCCTTCGCGACCAGACGCTCGGGAAGGTCGAACACCTGGCTGGTCAGATGGGTCACGTCATCATCTCCGGCGTGGATGTGGGTCGCGACGACTCCACTCACTGCACTCTCTCGGCTTCAAGATGATGATTCTGCTGCGCACCCGGGGTCTTGTGGCAAGCCCCCCAGTGCGCTATACGTTAGATACAGCGGGCCACCGACACCCGGCGGTCAGCACTCCGCGGGTCAGAGCCGAGACGCGGTCACCAGCAGATACTCCCAGTCCATCGCACCGTCCTGCAGGGCCCGGTCTCCCAGTGCGGCCAGGTCGGAGTCCAGCGCGTCGACCTTCGCAGGATCGTCGGCGATGAAGCGGTAGACGGCGATGGTCGGGCCGTAGTTGGTCTTCATGAACTCCCGGAACTCTGTTCCGGTGGTGAACCGGTCGACCCGCAGCCTCTGCTGCCGGGCCACCAGGTCAGTCACCCGCTCCCCGAACAGGGAGCGCACGTGATCGGCCCGTCCCCACAGCGGGGCCGGGGATGCTCCCGGCGGTGGCGGCGGCGCATATGGCTTCATGGTCGCGAACAGCTGACCGATGAAGCCCTCCGGCGTCCAGCTCAGCACCCCGATGGTCCCGCCGGGCCGACAGACGCGGACGAGCTCGTCGGCGGCCTGCTGGTGATGCGGTGCGAACATGACACCGATGCAGGACAGCACCACGTCGAAGTCGGCGTCGGAGAACGGCAGCGCCTCGGCATCGGCCGTCTGCCAGGTGAGCTCCAGACCCTCCTGCACCGCGGTGGCGCGGCCGATGTCCAGCAGCTGCGGGGTCAGGTCGGTGGCTATCACTGTGGCACCGCGACGGGTGGCCGGCCGGGCTGTGCTCCTCCCTCAGCAGCACTGGACAAGCCAGTTCGTCCGCCAGCACGATGCGGTTGCTGCTCTCCAGCGCGACCAACCGCGCCCCCCGGATGTGAGCGGTCAGGTGTCGGCTGTGGGCGATCTCGTTCATCTGGTCGCCGCGGCCCGTGCAGCACCCGAGTCGGCAGATCGAGCTCGGCCAGCCGTCCACTGGAGTCGGCCAGCTGGCGCTGGGACCGGGCCAGGATCGCGGTGTCGGCGTCGACCGCCATCCGCTGCAGATCATCGATCCAGCGCATCTGTTCCTCCGTCCCGCCAAGGATCAGCAGGCTGGTGAAGACACGTCGGAACTCCGCTGTCGGCCGGTCCCAGCCGACCTTGATCAGGGCCTGGAACGCCGCGTCGAGCTCGATCTCCTCGGGGGAGGCAGCAGCCAGCGCGCCGGCGTAGCTGCCGTAGAAGGCCAGTCGGGTGAGCCGATCCGGGTGGCGGGCTGCGTATTCGATCGCCACCGGCCCACCCTGGGCCATGGCCAGCAGCGCGAAGCTGGCCAGTCCGGCGTCGTCGGCCACGGCTTCGAGATCGGCGACTCGCGCCTCGAGGCTGTGGTCGGTCACCTTCCGGTCCGAGAGACCATGGCCCCGCTCGTCGAACCGGACCACGGTGGCGATCCGGCCCAGCTCGACCAGGTAGTGCCGCCAGACCGGACTCTGCCAGTCGAACTGCAGATGGCTCAGCCAGCACGAGTCGATCAGCAGCGGCGGACCGGAGCCGTGGACGGCGTAGGCGATGCCGACGCCGTCACTCGACCGGGCGAAGCGGATGTCCTGCACCGCGTCGGCTCCGTGGCTCGCCATAGGTCTGATGGTAAAGGCAGAGCGGTCAGGTCAGCGCTGACCGGACCAGCTCCACGACTCTCTCCTCGACCGCAGCGCTCCAATCCTTGAGCGCGTACGACACCGGCCAGAGGTCGCCCTCGTCCAGGTTCGCCGCGTCCTGGAACCCGAGCGTCGAGTACCGATACTTGAACTTCCCCGAGTCCTGGAAGAAGAGGACGATCTTGCCGTCGGCGTTGGCGTAGGCGGGCATTCCGTACCAGGTCTTCGGCGATAGCTCGGGAGCGGTCGCGGTCACCGTGACGTGCACCCGTTCAGCGAGAGCGCGATCGCCAGGTGCCATCCCGGCGATGGCTTCGAGGGCCGCCTGCAGACCGTCGGCCTGTTTGGCACCTTTCTTGCCCTCGGCCCGGAGCTCGGCGGCACGCTTCTTCATCGCGGCACGTTCCTCGGCGCTGAAGCCGTCGGTTGCGCTGGAGGTGGCAGTTTCGGTGGGCATGGTCGTCGTTCCTTCCGGTGCACAGCGGCTCGGCGTGGTACCGAGCCATGTGTAAGGCTAGGACTCGCCTCATCCCTGCGCTTCTCGATTCCTGATCGATGTCCACTGAGTAGGAAGGCGGCGGTCCCGGACCAAACCCCGACCGTACGGTCACAGGCCGGTCAGCGGGCGGCACGTTCCCCAGGACCTGCCCGATCTCCACAGGCGGCGAATGACGGGCAGCGGCTCATCGGTGAATCGGGCGCTGACGGTATCGGGAGACTGAGGACGACCCGTGCTCCGTTCGGCGACCCGGCTTCGATGGTGACCGTGCCGCCGTGGCCTTCCACCACGGCCCGCACAATGGCCAGGCCCAACCCGGTGCGCTGTGGCGTTCGCGCGGGCGTGCCGTCGCACGTCTGCCACAGGAGCGGATCCGCCATGTTGGTGGTGCGGGTGGCGGGAAACCCTGGCCCGGCGTCGTCGACCATGATGGTCACCAGGCAGCCGCGCACGGCGGCCCGCAGTGACACCACAGACCCCGTGGGCGCGTACCGGAGCGCGTTGTCCAAGAGGTTGTCGACCGCCTGCCGGACGCGTGCGTGATCTATGAGCACCGTGGCCTCGGGGGCGTCAACGTCGATCCGGACCCCGGCTGCCCGGGCTCGGACGTCGAACAGGCGCGCCGATGCGGTGAGCAGCGTTTGCAGGGAGCTGGGGGTTCGGAGCACACGCAGCTGGCCCTGCGCGCGGGAGAGTACGAGGAGGTCGTCGGCCATCCGAGCCAGCCGGTCGGTCTCTTCGGATGCGCTCCGAAGGGCATCCTCCAACTCTTCTCGTGTTCGCGGTCGCAGCAGTGCAACGTCGAGCTCGGTCTTGAGTGCGGTGAGCGGCGTGCGCAGCTCGTGGCTTGCGGTGTCGAGGAACCGTCGTTCGCTCATCATCGACGCGTCCAGCCGCGACAGCATGTCGTTGAGCGTCACCGCCAGGCGGCGGAACTCGTCCTCCGCCTGAGGGACAGTCAGGCGACGCTCCACACCCGAGGCCGAGATGGCCGACGCCTGACGGCGCATCGTCTCGATCGGACGGAGGGCGGCGCCAGCCAAGAGCCAGCCGATAACGGACGCGATGACGACCGCGACCGGCCCGCCGATCGAGAGCAGCGCGATGATCAGATTCAACGCGTCGTGCCGGTCCGACATCTCGGTTCCGACGACGAGAACAACCGGCGTAGACCCCAGTCTCGTCGGCAGGGCCAGGATCCGAGCGGTTCCGACCACGCCGGCCACCCTGGCCTGCGAGAAGCGGGGAGCGGTGAGTGACCCCAGGAGATCGTCGGGTACCGCAACGGCGGTGATGCCGGGAGTGCTGTCGATGATGTCGCCCTCACGGCTCACGATTTGAGCGAAGACCTCGGTCGGCTCCAGGAGCTCGGGTGGAGGGCGGACAAGCCCGAAACCGGGATCTGGGAGATCGGCCTCGATGGCCGCGGCGCGAGCCCGTAGGCCGGTGTCCAGCTCGTCGAGGAGCGCCACGCTCGCGGCCTCATACAAGGCAGCCCCCGAGCCGGCTAACAGGGCGGCCATCGCGACAGCGAACGCCAGGGTCAGCCGGACCCTAGCGGGAAGACGCGGCCAGCTCATCTCGGATGCGGTATCCCATCCCGCGGATCGTCTCGAGTGATCGACGCCCGAACGGCCGGTCGACCTTGTCCCTTAGATACCCGATGTACACGCTGAGCACGTGCGGGTCGCCGTCGAAGCTGAAATCCCAGACGTGCTCGATCAGGCTCGCCCGGCTGAGAACGCGGTCTGGGTTGCGCATGAAGTATTCGAGGAGCGCGTGCTCCTTCGCGGTGAGGTCGATCTGAGCGCCGTCCCGGCGGACTTCTTTCGTGACCGGGTCGAGGACGAGATCACCGACCGTCAACAGTACGGGCCGCTCACCGCCACCCCGCCGAATGAGCGCACGGAGACGGGCCAGCAGCTCCGGAAAGGAGAACGGCTTGATCACATAGTCGTCGGCGCCCGAGTCGAGCCCACGGACCCGGTCGTGGTGCGCATCACGCGCCGTGAGCATCAAGATCGGCGCCCAGCGATCGCGAGCCCGCAGGCGTCCACAGACCTCGAACCCGTCGATGTCGTCCAGGCCGACGTCGAGCAGGATCGCGTCGTAGCTGTTCTCCGAGCCCATCCAGACCGCGTCGAGCCCGCTGGTGACGACGTCGACGGCGTATCCCTCTTCCGCGAGCCCGCGTTTGAGCAGACCGGCCAACTTCGAGGCGTCCTCCACGACCAGGATCCGCATCTCCACCTCCACCTCCACCTCAACACGGTAAGGGCTCAGTCAGCGCGCCGACCGTCAGAAGAGCACATCGATGAGCACCAGCCTTTCGAGGGGGCCCTTGACGGCGAGCTCCTCGACCTCGCCAACACCCGCCACATACCACTTGTTGTCCAGCACGCCCGGCTCCAGTGCCGTCTGCTCTGCGGTGCGTAGCGCGTGCCGGAAATGGCCGTGTGGGACGGTGATGGACGTGGACAGGTCGACGGCATGGAACTGGTCCTCGGCCTGTCCCCGATACCACTCTTGGCGGAAACGGCGACCCAGCTGTGGACGTGCCTGCATGAACACGCCCGGTTGGGCGCCGTCCACCCCGGCGTGGAACGAGCCCTCGGTGCTCGTCACCTGTCCACCTCGGTCGAGGGTGGCGGTGTCCTCACCGAAGTACCACACGTTGCCGCAGCGGTCCTGAGCGTAGTAGTCGGTCGTTCGCTCCTCGAGAACCCCGTCCAGGAAGAGTTCGTCCTCCACCACGCGAGTTCGTACACCGTCGATCAGCGCCGTCCGCCTGGACGGATGGAACAGGTCGAGTGCCTTCTTCCCATCCTTGGTGCCCGAGTAGACCAACGTCTGCCCGGGGCGGAGCGGGAAGAACGAATTGTCAACGTGTGCGGTGAACTGGGTGGGATCGATCTGGGGGTGATAAGCCACTCCAGCTCCGAAGAGCGGGAGGTGACAATCGGTGGTGGCCCGAGCCGCCGGGTGGGCCGCGGCCGCGCCAGACGAGAAAGCGGCCAACGTGGCAGCCGATGCCAGTGCCGCGCCGATTCTGCTCCAACGGTTCATGCGGATCCTCCTGTGGATACGTGATCAGGTCTGATCGGATCTCACGCTAGGAGCCGTTCGGTCAGCAGAAGGTAAGAGGACCTCGGAGGTGGCTCGCGGACTAAGGCGCGCCGGCATCGTTCGATGGTGACGTGCACCGACGGTTTCGGCGCTCGCACCTGTGCACTGACGACCGATCCGGCTGCGGACAACCCGGGCAATACCGCACGCCGTATTCGGGCGCCTTGCGACGCTCAGGGACAGATCTGGGCAGCTGGATGCTTGCTTCGCATCGATGATTCGCTCTCAGATCTACATCCCAGGCATTGTCAGAATCTCGAGCAACTCAACGGTGCCGCCCATCGACAAGTGCGGATGTCCCTCGAGGACCTTGGCCAGGGCATCGTGGGAGTCGGCCTGGAGGATCGAGTACCCGCCGATCGGGTCGCCGGCGTCGCCACCGGCCTCGACCACCGAGAGCGGCGTGCCCAAATCGATCACCGCATCACGGGCCCGTTCAGCCCAGGTCATCCACGCGTCCATCCCCGCCTGCGCCTGCTCCGGCGTGCCCTGCGCCATCTGCTCGGCTGCCGTCATCTTCGACCGGTACAGCACCAAGTACTTCGTCATGCGAACCCCTTCTGTCGGTGTAAGCCTATTTAGGCGAACGCCTTAATAGTAGGGTTGGATGGCGATGAGAGGCAACAGGTGTGGCAGACCTTGACGGGACTATCCGAGCACTGCGATCACGTACCCGCCGTGAGATCCTGGCCCTGATCTGGGACCACGATCTGCCCGCCGGCCAGATCGCGGCCACCTTCTCCGTGACCGCAGCCACGATCTCCGAACACTTGGGTGTCCTCCGTCGAGCCGGCCTCGTTGAGATGACCAAGGTGGGTACTTCCCGTCGCTACCGGGCCAGGCCGGCAGCCCTCGTCGGTCTCCGCGGCGCTCTCGAGGATGTCGGCAAGTGGCGACCGGCGGACGACATTCCCGAGCGTGCGCTGACCATGACCTCCACCAAGGCCGTGGTGGTGGCTACGGTCACCGTGCCGACGCCGCCCGAGACGACGTTCTCAGCGTTGACCGACGCCGAGCTGTACTCACGCTGGCTCCAGGTCCCCGTGACCATCCAGGATGCGGAGTTCGCCGCCACCCTGGAATGGGGAACCGAAGTCCGTGGGCGCTACGAGCTGGTTCTCGCGCCGCATCTGATCGTGATGAGCTGGGACTTCGACGACGGAAATGTTCCCGTCCCCGGGCTCCCACTGACCGCTTATCTGAGGATCCACCCGGACGGACCCGGCAGCCGGGTCGTCGTGCAGCAACTGGTCGACACCCCCGATCAAGAAGCGTTCATGGAGGGCGCGTGGGCGATGGTGCTCGGACGCCTCAGAGCCAATATCGTCCACGCCATCGCCGGCCCCGCTCCACCCCACCGCGGTCACCGTGCCAAAGAATCGGGCTCATCGCCGATCGACCAGCCTCCGAAGCCTTGAACCACGTCGGTGGAGCCACATCTATTCCATGCGCGGCTAGGAACCGTCCGGTACCCCTGGGGTATCGACGGGCCACCCGCTGGGCTGTGGCCTTTCCCTGTCCTCCGCAGCCGTCGCCTCATGATCAACGTGGCACCCCATTTGGCAGGACACGCCGCAGTTTGGGGTTGGCAGCGCAGTGCTGGTTGAACCGGATCAATCCCGCTGGTTTCGGGCCTGTCACCCGTTGGTGGGAGTCTTGACGCCGGTAGGTTCGCCTCACAGCACGGTCGGCCGCCCCCGCCTTCCGACCACCAGCCAATCCAGCACGGCAGGCGGTGACGTGGGTGGTGGCAACCCGCGAACCACTGATCCGGCCATGGCCCAGACGACGCTGGGACCGATGAGCGCGCGAGGTGTCCCCATCAGGTGGTACAGCCGCAACAATGCGTTCCGGCAGGCCGGATCTCCTCCAGCGGCGAGCTGAATCATCCGCGTGGTCCACAGCGTGCTCAGGCGCTGCCACCCAGTGGGCTTGGCGTCGCAGCTTGCGTATCGCACGTCCTCCCCGGTGGCCACGGCCCACGGCAGATTGGTGAGGTCGCTCACCCGGCGCTGAACGCGCCGGGTGTCAGCTCCGGTCATCGGCCTGCCCGATGACAGGCTCTCCCTCAACTGAGCGCGCAGCAGCTCGGCCTGGCAGGCGGCCACCGTGATGCCCTGGCCGTAGACCGGGTTGAAGGCGCAAAGCGCGTCCCCCACCACCAGCAGACTGGCTGGCCAGTTCCGGTTGCTGCCGTAGGCATGCCGTCGGTTGCCGGTCTGACGATAAACAGCCACGTCGCCGACCGGCTCGAGGACCGCGGCCAGCTCGGCGATGATTGGATCGCGCAGATTTTGGAGGAAGGTATCGAACTCGGCGACATCTCGCGAGGGTCTCTTGCTTCCATAGCCGGCGGCGCTCAACAGCCACTCCTGGTTCTCCACCGGCAGCACCAGCGCGCCCGTTTGGGTATCCGGCGAGGCGGCAATCACGACGCCCGACCGCAGCGGCACAGGAGCGGAAGCCCGGTAACGGCGGGCGGCGTAGCCAAGCCTGGCGTCGACGGTGGCCGGCTCGGGTACCGCCACCCCCAGTTCGTCAAGCCACTGCCGCAGCCGCGAGCTCCGCCCGGACGCGTCGACCACCAGGTCAGCGAAGGCCGTCGACCCGTCCGCACACGAAATCTCCCACCGATGCCCCTTGCGCGCCAGGGAGCGCACCCGTGCGCCCTGGCGAAGGTCGATACGTTGGTCGGCGAGCACGCGATGTCGGATCACGAGTTCCAGCAACGGTCGGGTCAACGACACGATCTCGAACGAGGGCGCATCCACCGGGAACCAGCCGTACCGGCTGAGCCAGGGCATCCGTCCGGTGTTGATCTTCACACCGCCGGCGGCCAGCAGGTCGCGTTCAACACCAGGAAGCAGCGACTCCAACGCTCGCAGCCCCCGGTGTAGGAGGACGTGCGGCTGGTCTCCCTGAGGGACACCGGTGCGGGGGTCAGGGGAGTCGCTGAGGTGGTCGCGCTCGCAGAGCGTCACCCGTGCGCCGGCCTGCGCGGCTGCCGCGGCAGCCAATAGGCCGGCGAAGCTGGCGCCGATGACGAGGACCTGAACGCCCGGTGACGTCGACTCACTCATCGCTGGGATCCCAATCGGCCGTAGGCAACGCCCTCGCTACTGGATCATCCGCGACAGCGCCGCCCGCCGCGAACGCCGCCAATTTACGACCCGTCTCCCGGGCGCACGCCCCGAGATGGAGCAAGCCGCCCACTGAGGACATCACGGTGCAGCGCGGCGTGGAAAAGGAGTTGCCGGCCACGGCGGCGTCCGCGCCGGCAGACTTTTCAGGACCCCACACGAAGCCATGTCAACGCCCTTCCGACGCACACGGCGCCATCCCGGGGTATTGACATCGACCATACCGATATCGCCGGCGGTTTGGTTGCTCCACGCCTCGCCCTCGGCTCAAGCATCGGTCCGCCGTCCGCCGTCCGTCGTCCGTCGTCCGTCGTCCGTCGTATGTCGTCCGCCGCCGCAGCCAAACGTTTCGGCTCCGCACGAAGTGCTGGCATCTGTGGAGATGCGTGAGGGGTGGGCCACCGAGGTGACCCACCCTTTCAAGAACCAGTCGCCGTCAGTGGTTGCGCTGAACCGGATCGGTCGCCTTCGCCAAGGCGAGGGAGACGACACCGAGGAACAGTGTGGCGATGACCGCGCCGGGCCAGGTCGCGTTCGACAGCAAGAAGGCGGCGATGGCTGCGACCGCGGCGACCGGCCCCCACCAGCGGGCCCGCTGCGCACGCCACAGGGTCAGCATCGCCAGGGGAAGGGCGAGGAAGAGGGCGACGATACCTGGGGTGGTGAACACCGCAATCCCCCACATCTGGTCCATGGCCGCGTATACCGCGTGGTGACCCTGGAGGCCGTGGGCCGCACCGATCGCGGAGTCGAACCAGTCCGCAAGCAGGAGCCCCGGCATCGTGGCGACGCCCACGAAGCCGATGAAACCCGATATCGTGGCGAGCCAGGCGCCCCGAGCCCGGACCAGCGGAACTATCAGCATCGCCGGCACGATCCAGAGGGCGTACGACCAGTGGTAGGCCAGCGACTTGAACTGAAGCCTGCCGGGATTGTCGAAGTAGATCTGGAGCATCTTGTCGCCCGAGATGCCGGCGGCGGGATCGGCGACAGCTCCCACCGTCGCCAAAAGACCGGCCAGGACCGGCGCTACCACGAGGAATCCGCGGCGCATGGCGAGGGCCCTGGACGGCCGGAGGTTGGCCGTTGGCCGATTTTCTGTGGCAGCCAGTCCCCGCTCGTCGGTCGGCTCCTCGAAAGCCGGGGTGGTGGCCGTTACGCGGCTGGTGAGGTCGAACGCGGTGTGGTCGGGCATGGCGTGTCTCCTTGGGATCTAGGTTGTCCGGTCTTCGGTGACACCAGACTTCCGCGATCGCGTCTCAACCGGATCCGGCGCACGACGGAATCTCGCCTCCGTCTCGAGGCTGATCTGCGGTTGGGTCTCGAGCCGGAGAGGGTCACGCCGGCTCAGCCAGGGGTTGCTCGCCGGGGACGACCACCCCTACCTCGTAGGCGAACACGACCGCCTGCACCCGATCCCGCACCCCCAGTTTGGCCAGGACATTGCTGACATGGGTCTTGGTCGTGCCCTCCGAGACGAAGAGCCGCTCGGCGATGTCAAGGTTCGAGAATCCCCGGGCGATCAGGCCCAAGACCTCGAGCTCGCGCGGAGTGAGCGAGCTCAGCCGCTGGTCAACGGGTGCACGAGGAGGCGCCGGCGCACGGCGTACGAACGCATCGATCACCCGGCGGGTGACCCCGGGTGCGAGCAGCGACTCCCCGTGGGCGACCACCCGGACCGCGGCGGCCAGCTCCTCTGCGGTTGCGTCCTTGAGCAGAAAGCCAGAAGCGCCGGCCCGCAGCGCGTCGAAGACGTACTCGTCCAGGTCGAACGTGGTGAGGACCAGCACCTTCGTCTCCGCCTGAGCCGCCACCAGCCGCTGGGTCGCTGAAATGCCGTCCAGCCGCGGCATCCGAATGTCCATCAGGGTCACGTCCGGCTTCAGCCGGCGTACGAGGTCGACCGCCGCCTCGCCGTCCGCCGCATCGCCGACGACCTCGATGTCCGGCTCCGCAGCGAGCAGTGAGGTGAACCCGGCGCGCACCATGGCCTGGTCGTCCACGATGACGACCCGGATGGGGACGCTCATCCGGGCCGTCCCGTCGGCAGCGTCGCCATCAGGGTCACGCCACTGTCCGGACCGTTGGCGACCTCCACCACACCACCGTAAAGAGCCACTCGCTCCCGGACGCCGACCAGACCGTGCCCCGGGTTCTTGGTGCGCTGCAGGCCGCGGCCGTTGTCGTGGACTTCCACCTGCAACGAGTCAGGATGGTGTCGAATCGCCACCGTCACCTCGGAGGCCTCGGAGTGTCGCAACGCGTTGGTCAGCCCCTCCTGAGCGATTCGGTACGCCGCCAAGTCGATGCCAGGCGGCAGCGGCTGGGGGTCTCCCTCGATGACGAGCTGGACGTCCACACCCCCTCCTCGGGCGCCGGCCACGAGCGCCTCGAGCTGGCTCAGGCCCAGTTGCGGTGCCAGTGCCGGCTGTTCACCTTCCGCCCGGAGCACGCCGAACAGCCGTCGCATCTCGTTGAGGGCCTGGCGGGCGGTCGCCTCCACCTGAGCGAGATCGGCAGCCTCCGCCGCGTGGTCAGGTCCCAGGCGCCGTCGGACGGCCTGCACCTGGATGGTCACCACGCTGATCGAGTGGGACACGATGTCGTGCAGCTCGCGGGCGATGCGAGTGCGCTCGGCGGCCGCGACCAGGGCGGCGTGCAGCTCCTGCTCCCGCTCGAGCTGAAGTGCGCGGGCCTCCGCCGCCTCGGCGCGGTCGGCTCGCATACGCGTTTGAGTCCCGACCACCCAGGGTCCGACCAGGAACACCAACGCCGCGGCAACATCGCTCGGCACGGACTGGGAGCGCCCCAGGTTCACCAGGAAGGGGACGAGCACGAGGCCAAGACCCAGGTAGCTGCGCGGCGGTCGCGTTTCGTGGCCCACGGTGAAGGCCACCAGAACGAGGCTGAGCACCGTCGTGAATTCGTTTCGAGGGTTGACGACGAAGTTGACGATGGTGACGAAAATGGCCACCAAGAGCGGATATTGCCGGCGGACGGCCAGGCTGGCCAGGGCGGGCACCGACAAGACCCACAGCTTGGTCGCCTGCGCCGAACCCGAGAGGGTCACCGCTTCCACCACCGTCAGGGCCACGAAGACGCCGGCCAGGACGACGTCGAGCAGCGGTGGCCGCCGTGGGCGGCCTGGGGGCCAGGAGCAGCTCGGCCGCCAGCGCGTGCACGTCGATCCGAGCGGCTCTCATGGCAGCGACCGTACGACACTACGTCGGTCACGTAAACGGCCATCAGGCTCCGATGAAAAGCGCGGCTCCCATTCAACAATCCCGATCGCCGCCAAAGGAAGGAGTCCAAGGTCTCGAGCCCTCGGAAGGGCACCAGAAGTTGGACGGTGCAGAAGGCGGCGCTCGGTTGCGCAGCGCACGGTTGCTGCTTTGACCGACGAATTGTCCGCATCTCAAGGACGCCGTGCTCGCGCGTGAAACCGCACTGATATCCAGTGCTAGCTGGTAGCAGCCGGCGGCGCTGCTCAGACGAGCGATTTCGCAATCAGGCTTTCGGCGGAGGCGATGATCGCTTCCTTCGAGGTGCGCGGCTGCAGACCGAGGAGGCGGCGCGCCTTCTCGTTGGAGACTCGTTTGACGAAGCCAAGATCGGCAGCGACGGGCCGAAACTGTGCGGAGAACAAGGCGGCGATCCGCACCACGAGGTTCGGGATGGTGCGAGTCGGTACCTTCGCCGCCAGCGGCCCGAAGTGCGCTCTCAGCATCGCCCCGATCTGCAACATTGCGACCGCAGGTTCGCCGCTCGCCACCAAGAAGCGCTCGCCAGCTGCGCCGGGAGCCGTCATCGCCGCGACGTGGGCGCTCGCGACGTCGCGGACATCCACGATCGGGATGTACATGTTCGGGTAGCCCGGCATCTGCCCGTTCAAGCTGCGCTGAACAATGTGGTTCGCGCCGGACACGTCCTTGCCCATGACCGGTCCCAGGACGGCGACAGGAAGAATCGTGACCAGCTCTAGCGTCTTGCCTTCGCCGTTGACGAAGTCCCACGCGGCACGCTCAGCGAGGATCTTGCTCTTGCCGTAAGCGTCCATACCGGGCCCGTCGAGCACCGACCAGTCGTCCTCAGTGAATATGTGGTCGGTGTGAGAGTGACCGAAGCCGACGGCATGGAACGCCGAGGTCAGCACCACCCGCTGGACGCCGGCGTCCCGGGCGGCGCGCAGCACCCGCACCGTGCCGTCCCGGGCGGGCCCGATAACAGCATTCTCGTCCTTGACGTTCCCGGCTTGCACGGGCGAGGCGACGTGCAGTACAAAGTCGCATCCGCTGACCGCGGCGTCCCAACCGACATCGCTGGTGAGGTCCGCCTCGACGAAGCTCAAAGCTTCGCCGGCGACCATCCCGGCGTCCACCAGCACAGCACGGATCTCCGGCGCACGCCGCAACGCTCGCACCGTCGTGCGGACGAGATACCCCTGCTCGACGAGCTGGAGGATGATGTGACCGGCGATGAAGCCGGAGCCGCCGGTAACCAATACCTGTAGCTGAGCCATGGTGCCATTCTCCCAACGAGGACTCTCGACCGTTGTCGCCCGACAACATCCTCCAGTCCCGCCCGGGTGCCGAACCAGGTCCCTGGCGACACTGGTAGTGACAGGGGCAGGACCTACTCAGCAACGCGAGTTACCGTCCTGGGGTTGAGCGACGAGCCGAACCTGTTGGGCGATTACCTCCGAGCGCGCCGTGAACTCGTGACCCCAGAGCAGGCGGTATCCCCGCGTGCGGAACCCGACGGGTGCCCGGCCTGCGCCGAGAGGAGGTCGCGATGCTGGCTGGGATCAGCGCCGAGTACTACCTGCGCCTCGGGCAGGGCCGGGATCGCCACCCATCTGTCCAAGTGCTGCAGTCCATCGCACGCGTCCTCCAGCTCGACGACGACACTCACCTGCTCGGCCTCGCGACCGACAGGCCCCGCCGCACCCGACGCCAAAGCCGCCGGGAGACACTGCCACCGAGCACCGTCCGCCTCGTCTCCGTGCTGCCCTTTCCCACCTTCGTCGAAGGACGCTACCTCGACGTGCTGGCCGCCAACTCGCTGGCCACGGCCCTTTCCCCTCGCCTCCACCCCGGCGGAAACCGCCTTCGCGACCTGCTCCTCGACCCTGCTGAGCAGGCACTGTTCAACGACTGGGAACGCGCCGCCGAGGCGCTGGTCGCCGGATTCCGACACTCAGTCGGTACCGCCACCGACGACCCCCGGTTCATCAAGCTCGTCGGGGAACTTTCCATCGCCAGCCCCCACTTCCACCCTCTATGGGGGCGCTACGACGTCGGACCACGCCGCGGCGCTAACCTGACCATCGACCACCCGCAGGTGGGCCCGATACGTCCGACCGGGAGAAGCTCACCATCAGCGGAACCGGCGGCGCGATGCTTGTCATCTACCACCCCGAGCCAGGCACCGACAGTGCCGAAAACTCGCCCTCCTCGGCCTCGCTACAGTTGTGACGACTCCAAGATCCGACGTGGACCAAGCAACGCGTCGGCTCGACCGGTGATGCCCAAGCTACAGTCGCCCGCTGCACCGAGGAACGGTCGATGCGCACTCACGGCTTGCAGGGCGCCGGGTGAAGAAGGTCCGCACCACCGTGGCTGACCCGCCCACGACCGAGCCCCGGACCTGGTGAACGACAGTTCCGGGCGCCCGCCGAACCGTCTGCTCGTCGCGGACTTCACCTGAGTCCGGCTGCCACGGCTGTTTGGCCTACCCAGCGTTCGTCATCGACGCCTACGCCCACCGCATCCTCGGCTGGGAATGCGCCACGTCAAAGGAGACCGCCTTCGTCGAAGTCGCCATCGGCCAAGCGGTCGCCGTCCGTGCACGCTAAGGGCACCCGATCGACGGGGTCATTCACCAGTCGGACGCGGGATCGCAATTCTCGGCTGCGCGTGACGGCGCTTCGTCGGCGCGAACGTTCGTGCCTCCAGCGGCGCGACGTAGAGGCGGTGAGTTTTGCCGGCCGCCCGAGTCAGTGTGGATATCAGACACTAGCTGGAGGAGACGATGACCATGTTGCTCGGAGTGCACCTACCGATCGCGGGGCGTGGGACCTCGCCGGAGACCATTGCCGACGTCGCCGCAGAGGCTGAACGCATCGGACTGGACTCGCTGTGGTCATGGGAGCGGCTGATGCGCCCGACGGTGCCTATCGCCATGGGCGGAGCGGGCGGACCGGTGATGGACGCGCCGGAGATGTTCGGCAGCGTCTATGACCCCATCGAGACGCTCAGCTATGTGGCCGCCAAAACCAGCCGAATCCTGTTGGGCACCAGCGTGCTCGACGCGCTGTTTCATCCGCCGATCATCTTGGCCAGGCGCCTGGCCACTCTCGACCGGCTCAGCGACGGTCGGTTGATTGCCGGAGTCGGTCAGGGCTGGATGGACCAGGAGTTCGAGGCCACGGGAGTCTCGATGAAGCGGCGCGGCGCGGGCTTCGAGGAGCACATCCTGGCGATGCGTGCGGTGTGGGGGCCGGATCCGGTGACCTTCACTGGTCGCTTCTACCACATCCCTGAGGCCGACATCGGCCCCAAACCGGTCCGTCCGGGCGGGCCGCAGCTGGTGGTCGGCGCCGGCGCGCCGGCCTCCGTTGAACGCGCTGGGCGGCTGGGGACGGGGCTGACCCTGGTGATCTTCGACTGGGACACGATCCGGGAGACCGTCCGGATCTTTCGGTCCGCGGCGACGGCGGCCGGGCACAACGCCGATGCGCTCCCGATCGTGCTCCAGGTGAACGGCAAGGTGACGGCGGAGGCCCTGGACGAGCGCGGGCCCCTGCTCGGCTCACCCGAGCAGGTCGCCGCCGACCTCGACCAAGCCGCTCAGCTGGGGATCGACCACGTCTTCTGGAACTCCGTCGACGATCCGATGGACCAGCTGCCGCTGCTCGCCCAGCTCCGGCAGAACGCCTGACGGTGGCCAGCGCAGTAGCTGAGGAGGTCTCGCGCCTCGACATGCGTGACGTCCGGCCGAAGTGCGTCCAAACAGCCTGGATGATTCAGGTTCGCGCACTGCGACGGCCGCTCACATCTGGGCGCCGGACGTCGCCGAAGCGACCTTGAATCACGCCGCCTCTGGTCGGGCTTCCGATCTTCGGATGGGGCTGGCGACAGAGTGAACGGCTAGTTCAGAGGTTCAGTCGGTCGACCATGTGATAGCCGTCGAGGCGGTTGGACTGCAGGGCGCGCTCGGACAACAGGTAGACGTCGTCGCCGATGACCAATGAACGAACGGCCTGCCCGGCCGACCGGGGCGGGGTGATCCGGGCGACTTCGCGCAGGCCGTGTCCGTCGGCGCGGAGCAGGACGAGACCGCTGAGGCCGAGCTTGTCACGGCCGTAGGAGGTGACCGGGGCCATCACCAGATTGCGGGGCTCCCAGGAGAGGAAGGCCTTCGGGTCGAACTCGGCGGCGGCGTTTCCCCAGCCGTAGGCCTGGGTGTCTATCCGCCGGGGTGAGCCGGGGTCGCTGACGTTGAACAGTGAGAACTGGATCTTGGCCTTCTCGCTCTGTCCGACACCGACCAGCAGATCCGTCCCGATCGGGTGCAGATAGCCGGAGTAGCCGGGGATCTTCAGCTCACCGGTGATCTTGGGTGCGGCCGGGTCGCGCAGATCAAGCACGTAGAGCGGGTCGGTCTGGCGGAAGGTCACCACGTATCCCAAGTTGCCCATGAACCGGACGGCGCGGATCGATTCGTTGTCCTTGCGCCCGAGCCCGCCCATCTGTCCGAGCACCTTCAGCGTGCCGTCCTCCTCGCGCAGCGTGGTCACCACACCCTCGTTGACCATCCGCGAATTCACCCAGCCGCGGAGTCCGGACACTGTCGTGGCGACCCGCAGGACGCCGGCGACCTCGGACATCGCGTACTGGTTCAGCAGGGTCCCCGGCACCTCACCGGAGCCGCGGTAGGTGGTCGTGCCAGACGGCGCGGTCAGGAACTTGTGGAGGCTCGTGGTCGGTGTCGAATCCTCGCGGCCCCACTCGGTTGTCGTGACGTAGGTCGCGGTGTTGGTGGCGTAGAGCTGCTCACCCCCGGCGACCACCCCCACGGTGCGGCGGTCCTGGAGCGTGGAAGTGATGTCGAACGACGAGACGGCCACCGTGTCGATACCGGAGAACTTCTCGGGTCGTGCCAGATCCGGACAGTCCACCAGGCGTCCGCTGCTCACCTGGGCACCGGATCCATTGGTCAGGGTGTATGCCTGCAGCCAGTCGTCCACCGTCGACTTCGCGACCGCGTCTTGCAGCTGCTTCTTGGATTCCTCGGCGATCCCACCCTCGCGCCCGTAGTACGGCGACGGGATGTCGAGGTCGGGGGAGAAGGCGGTGGCCACGCGCACCTGTGTCCCGACCAGCCGGGCGTCCAGAACGTTACCGTCGACGGCGAGGGTCGCCACCAACTTCGGCGTGTGGAGCGTCGCGATGTCATAGATGGTGAGGAGCTGCCGCGCCGCCGACTGTGGTCCGGGTGCGATCTCCTCCGGCCGCTGCCCGCTGAACACCAGTACGCGAGTCCCGGAGAGAAAGACGTTGCGCACGTCAGTATCGGGCAGGGTCGCCATCTTTGACAGCCGACCGCTGTGGGCGATGATCAGGTGAACCCGACCGCGGGCGACGGCGACGATGACCTTCCCGTCAGTTTTGACCAGATCCGGTTCGTCGACACCGGCTTCGGCGATATTAGTGTTCGAATGAGCCGGCGTCGGTGCAGCCATCTCGGCGGTGGTGTCGGCCGCACGCCCCGCTGCCGGCCGCGGGAACGGCTCGGTACCGCCCACGGAGGCTCCCGCCGATCCCCTGCTCGCCTGTTCGATCAGATAGTCCGGGGCGTGCTCCTTGAAGTAACCCAGCACCGCGTCGCAGTCACCAAACGCCTTCAGTGGTGCTGACGCGTACGCCACGCCAACCCCACTGAGGCCCGCCGACCCGCCTCCGTCACCTCCAAGCAGCTGTGGGCCGAGAATCGCGACCCCGACGACGAGCGCCGCGGCGGCCGCGACTCGCGGGAGGACCACCCGGTGGACCGGTCGCTGCGCACGCCGCAGGCCGAGCTTATCGCCCGGTTCCTTCGCGGCCAGCTGCTGCCGGACAGACGCGGACGCCTTGCGCGCTCGCGCCTCAAAGGTGTTCGTTCCGGCGTCACTCAGCCGCCGGTCGTTCATCTCGGCGTCGCCGATGGGGTCACTCATGGCCATCCTCCACGCGCTCCAGGCGCAACTGGCGCGCGACCGCGGTGCGCGCCCTACTCAAATGGGTCTTGACGGTGCCCTCGCTGCAGTCGAGGACCGCGGCGATGTCACGCACGCTGTAGTCCTCCAGATAGAACAGGGCGACCGCCTGGGCCTGCCGGGGTGGCAGGGCGCGGACCGACCGCCAGAACTCCGCGTCGCCCTCCTCGAGGTCGATGTGGGTCGGCGAGCGGTACGCCAGCCGGACGATCGCCTTGGCCTCGCGTACCCGGCGCCGGACCACCGAAGCCGCCCGGTTACAGGTGACTCGGCGCACCCAGGCGGCCGGCGAGTCGTAGCCACCGATCGCCGCCCATTGCCGGTACGCCGCGGTGAACGCATCCTGGGCGGTGTCCTCGGCCACCGACGCATTTCCCGTCAGGACGTACGCCAGGCCGAGGACGTGGCGGTATTGCTGCCGGTAGAAGTCGTCGAAGGACACCGGCATCCGACGAGGGCCGGTCGCCCCGTCAACGCCAGCGCGCGCCGCGTCGTCGGCGTCGGTCGTCGAATCGAGCGCAGCGAGAGCCGGCCGCTGCCACCGATCAGGGGTGGCGCCGCCAGCAGCGAGTGCTCCGTGCGTGTCCATCACTGCTTCACTCGCCGCAGGTCCCTCCACGGTTGACATCTCCCGTCACGAGTGTGTCAGTGCGCACGATGATTGACTCTCGCACTGGAGGTGGTACTCAGGCACGGACGCCCAAGGGCGTCTGGAAACGCTGACGATGGTGGCGCCCCCGGCGGATACACCGGACAGTTCAGCTACCTCGGCACCCCCGCCACCAAGCTCCGACTCCCCCGCGGGGACGAACAACCACCCAGCACGGCCGGGCAGTACAGGGCTGCAGCTGCCACAAGTCAGGTACCAGCCGAGCGAGTTGGTCTCCCGGCAGATCGTTGCTGAACTCCTCACGGTAGCCGTCCTCGCTGACCGCGGCCGCGAGCTCTGCCGCCAACGGTCAGCCAGCTGTGTCAAGAGGTGGCGGAACTCGTACGACGAGCAGGGTAGCCGTGAGGCAACAGCAGGACCGCCTCCTATCCGGGCTACGGACGTTTCACCTACCCGAATCCGGATGAGCCGCGTCACCCTTCAAATCGGACCCGAGAGGAACCGCGACGGTCAGGTTGACGCCGATCCGCCACGTGCAGGGCGCGGTACGGTGTCGCACCGCACCGCACGGTGCCGTGTGCCCGCCGAGCGGCGCTGTCCGTCAGTCGACGATCGCCTGGTAGACCACGGACCGGAACGCTTGATCCGGCTGTTCGGGGCCGGTCATGTACTGCGCCATGAACAGGCCGACGAGATCCTCCGCCGGGTCGACCCAGTAGTAAGTCTTGGCCGCGCCGGACCATCCGAACTCGCCGCGCGAACCAACACCCTGGCTGGCGGCGACGTCGAGCAGGACCCGAGAGCCAAGGCCGAACCCGAACCCGGGGGTCGGCTGGCCGGTGATCTCCCAGGGCATCATCGCCGGAGCTAGTCGGTTGGCGTGCATGAGCTCGAGCGTCTTGCGGCCGACGACAGTGACGCAGTGACGAGTGACTTGATTGTAGCAATACAGATTAGTCGTCGCTCGCCGGCAGCGCCAGGGTGGCGACGATGCGTTGCAGATCCTCCGGCGAGGCGAACTCGATGGTGATACGACCCTTTGCTCTACCAAGATCCACCCGCACTCGGGTCTCGAAGTGATCGGACAGGCGCGCCGCAAGTTCGGTCGCTTGCGGGGCAACCATCTTGGCCTCTGCCCGCTTGACCGATCGGTCTGAACCCGTCTCCCCCAGGGTGACCAGCTCTTCCAAAGCCCGCACCGACAGGCCCTCAGCCACCACCCGTTGAGCCAACCTCTCCTGAGCGGGTCCGTCGGTGACCACCAGCAAAGCCCGGGCGTGACCGGCGCTCAGCACACCGGCGGCGACCCGTCGCTGCACCGTCGGCGGAAGTCGCAGGAGCCGGATGGTGTTGGAGATCTGCGGCCGGGATCGCTTGATCCTCGTTGAGAGCTCCTCCTGGGTGCAGCCGAAGTCCTCGAGCATCTGCTGGTAGGCCGCCGCCTCCTCCAACGGGTTGAGCTGGGCCCGGTGGAGGTTCTCCAGCAGTGCGTCGCGGAGCAGGTCGTGGTCGGCTGTCTCGCGGACGATGGCGGGGATGGTCTCGAGGTCCGCCAGTTGGGAAGCCCGCCAGCGTCGCTCCCCCATCACCAGCTCGAACGTCCCCGCATCCAGTGGACGCACCACGATCGGTTGGAGCAGGCCAACCTCGGTGATGGACGCCACCAGCTCGCTGAGAGCGTCCTCGTCGAACGCCGTTCGGGGCTGTTTGGGGTTCGGGGAGATCGCCGCGACCGGAATCTCGGCGAAGTACGACCCCTCCGGGACGCGGTGGCGGGCGATGGAGGCGTCACTCTCGCCAACGGGTCCGGCGGTGACGACGTCGGTGCGCTGGAAGAGCTCACCCAGGCCTCGTCCCAGTCCACGGCGTTCGGCTTGGATGGTCAACGGTCCTCCTGGGCACCGCGGCGAGCGATCTCACGGGCGGCCTCGAGATACGACACAGCTCCGACTGAGTCGGGGTGATAGGTCAGCACGGTCTGTCCGTAGGACGGCGCCTCTGAGATCCTGACCGACCGGGGGATGACGGTAGGCAGGGTCTCCGCAGCGAAATGCGTCCTGACCTCGTCTGCGACCTGTGCCGCCAGGCGGGTTCGGGCGTCGAACATGGTCAGCAACACCGTGCTGACCCGAAGTCGGCTGTTGAGTTCGCCCTTCACCAGGTTGATGGTGCGCATCAGCTGGGACACCCCCTCCAGGGCGTAGTACTCGCACTGGATGGGAATCAGGATCTCCGTGGCCGCCACCAGCGCGTTGAGCGTCAGCAGCCCGAGAGACGGGGGGCAGTCCAACAGCACGTAGTCGACGTAGTGGTCATCGAGGTAGGCGTTCAGAGCCCGCAACAAGCGGTTCTCGCGGGCGACAACCGAGACGAGCTCGATCTCCGCCCCGGCAAGGTCGATGGTGGCCGGCAGCACCATCAGTCCGGGGGCCTCGGGAGATGACATCACCAGATCAGCGATGCTGCGTCCCGAGATCAGCACGTCGTAGGTGCCGAGCGTACCCGGGTCGTGATCAACCCCGAGCGCGGTGGAGGCGTTGCCCTGCGGGTCCAGGTCGACCACCAGGACGGAGAGTCCGCCCATGGCCAGCGCGGCGGCGAGGTTGACGGCCGTAGTCGTCTTGCCGACGCCGCCCTTCTGGTTAGCCACCACGAAGGTCCGGGTCCTCGGCGGCGGAGGCAGTCGCCGCGGCGCTGATGTTTCACGTGAAACCGAACGTCTGCTCGGAGCCTCTTCGGGTGCCGGGGGAGTGAGCTCCTCCTGGTCGAAACGGGCCCGCCGGGGTCCGGGCGGCCGGAACGGACGATCTGCATCTCGTTCCAACAGGGCCACGCTGACCGGTGCGGCACTGACGTCGGAAGCCAGGGATCCTTGGTGTCTTCGCGAATCCACTCGAGTCGGTCTTGCGTTGCCGGGTCTCGAGGGCTCATCGACACTGTCAGACAGCGGGGGGACTGCTGGAGTCGCGAACTTACGGGTGGCTTGCACCGCGGTGGATGGCTCGGCGACCGGCGAGTCGGCAGCATGGACCAGGGGAGTGTGAGATCCGCGAGGGGTGACTGTCGGTACCTCCCCGGTCAACCCCACCTGATCCGTCCAGTCCAATGTTTCACGTGAAACACGAGGCCAACCCACCGCGTTGTCGGCCACCACGGTGCGTGGCCACCCGAGCCCAGGTTCAACCAGGAACTCCACTACCGGACCGGGTCCCATCTCGTTCCCTTCAAACCGACTGCAACCGAAATCCCACCGTACGGAACGGGACCGAAAACTCCGCGTTGCCTCGCCGTACGCGCCGCAACAGAGTTCGGTGTCGACGTGCCTCGCCAGTCGGCAGGCTGGATCTACGCATCGAGCGGTCGCCAGCCGAACCCAGTCGGTTCTCGCTACGGCGACTGGAGCCGGACGACTGTCGTCGCAGCGGACTCCGGGGTGGCACGGACCGTGAGCACAGTCGCTCTCAGCTGTGCCTTCCGCAGTGCGCGGTCGGCGGTCAAGACCTCATCCGCGGCCGAACTGCCCTTGAGCGCCAGGATCACCCCGTCGCGTGCCCGCAACGGGGCACACCAGCCGATAAGACGATCCAGCGGGGCGAGCGCGCGAGCGACGACGACACCGTAGGTGCGATGGTGATCTTCGGCTCGGGATCGACTGACCAGGACCCGATCACTTATCCCCAGCTCGTCCACAGCCTGGGTAAGAAAAGTGCTCCGCCTCAGGAGCGGCTCGACGAGCGTGATCTGCAGGTCGGGCCGCAAAATGGCCAGCGGAATCCCCGGCAGCCCGGCGCCGCTCCCGACGTCGACCACGGAAGCCCCCGTGGGGATCAGGTCACCGAGCGCCACCGAGTTGAGAATGTGTCGGTCCCAGAGCCGATCGAGCTCCCTGGGGCCGATCAGGCCCCAGTCCAGTCCGCGAGAGCCGAGGATGTCCACGTAGCGACTCACGGCGGAGTGGCCCGCGCCGAAGAGCTCGCGGGCAGCTTCGCTCACGCCCGGGGGTGCACAACGACGTGCCGCTTGGGCTCGTCGCCTTCCGACTCGCTGGACAGCCCGGCGGCAGCCACCGCGTCGTGCACGATCTTTCGCTCGAACGGGTTCATCGGCTCCAGCGGCACCGGTTGACGGGTCGAAGTCGCGTCCGCCACGGCCTGGCCGGCCAGCACGGTGAGCTGCTGTCGGCGGCGGTCACGAAAGCCGGCCACGTCCAACATCAACCGACTGCGGTCGCCAGTCTCGGTCATCACAGCCAGCCGGGTGAGTTCCTGCAGGGCGTCCAGGACCTCCCCCTTGGCGCCGACCAGGACCTCCGAATCCGTGACGATGGACACGTGGGCGCGTTCGCCCTCGATATAGGTGTCGATGTCCCCGTCCAGGTCGGCGATGTCGAGGAGCTCTTCGAGGTAGTCCGCCGCAATCTCCGCCTCCCCCTCGAGGGTGTTCTCGTCATCGTCGTCCTCGACGTCAGCCTCCGAACGCTCAGATGCCGGAGTCACCGAGCTGCTGCTGTCGGTGCTGTTGAACTCGTCCGGACCCGCCTCGTCGGCACCAGCCTCGGGGTCGCCGTCCGCCCGAGAGGCACGGACCCGGGTGCCGCGAGAGAGGCGCTCCGGGTTGCCGTCGTCAGTGGTGGACTCGGTGCCGTCTTCGCCGACCGTCTCGGGACTCACTACTGACACTTCCTCGCCGGCCTGCTCGCGTACGTCGCTCACGATTCTCCTCTGGGGCGTCATCCACCCCGGTTGCGACACCGACCCGGGGTCGCCGAGAGGGTGGGTGCTGCTGGTCCGGGCTCCTGCCGCGTAGGTCGCGACGCCAGAGGCCGGGTTGGTCTGATCAGGTCCGGCGTTGCGACCGAGTCTGCTTGCGCGGCTGTTGCCGGACGACCTTGCTGCCGTTGGGCGAGGGGGGCTCCTCAGCATGATCCGCCAACTGGATACTCGCTACTGCAAGGCTCTTGCCTTTCGCGACCTTTCGGTGCTCCCATGCCTCGTACGCGGGCGTACCCGGTGCCGGGTTACGCCGGATCACGTAGAACTGCTGACCCATCGTCCACAGGTTGGAGGTGAACCAGTAGATCAGCACCCCGACCGGGAAGTTGATCCCGCCGATCGCGAAGATCAGGGGGAAGAGGTACAGCATCATCTTCTGCTGCTGAGCGAACGGCCCCGTGAGTGCCTCTGCAGGCATGTTCTTGCGCATCAGCTGCAGCTGGGTGATGAACAAGGTGGCGGTCATCGCCAGGATCAGCACGACCGTGACGATGTGCACACTGGTGATGCCGCCGGAGAAACCGGCTTTGGTGAAGGTGTCGGAGATCCGGGCGTTGAACACTGTCGCCTGGTTCAGCGAGGTGAGGAGCTCGGGGTGGATCTGCAGCCAGTGACCGCGAGCGATCGGGTTGCCGTTGGGGCCGATCCTCGACGCGCCGTCCAGCACCCGGAACAGCGCGATGAAGATGGGGGACTGCAACAACAGCGGGAGGCACGAGGCCAACGGGTTGGCGTTGTTCTCCTTGTAGAGCTTCATGGTCTCTTGACCCAGCTTCTCGCGGTCGTGACCATACTTCTTCTGCAGCTCGCGTACCTTGGGCTGCAGCAGTTGCATCGACCGGGACGACTTGATCTGCTTCACGAACAGCGGGATCAGAGCCACTCGGATGATGATGGTGAGCGAGACGATGGACAGGGCCCAGGTCCAACCACTGTCGGTGCCGAACACCGGAGACCACAGGGAATGGAACAGCACGAGGATGCCCGACACCACCCAGTAGAGCGGCGTCATGATGGCGCTACCCAGGGCGATGAAGGGGTCCCAGATGCTCATCGAAACGAGCATCGGTACGAGCGCACCCATCACTTCACACCTCTTGCTTGTGCCACCGTTACTACTCTCCCCTGCATTTTCTGCCTGTGCGGCAGCTCTTCTCGCTGCTCGGGCCGAGGTGGCCGAGCGTCGTCGTCGCCATCGACACCTACATGTCGATGCGGACCTTCACCCATTGTGGCCGCAGTCGCGGCCTGTTCACGCATCTCTTCGTCAAATTCAGGGGTTCCCCGGACCGGATCATAGCCACCGGCGGCCCACGGGTGGCATCTCAGCAGTCGCCGCACCGCGTACCAAGACCCCTTCACAGCACCGTGGTACTCCACCGCACGGAGCGCGTAGGCCGAACAGCTTGGGTAGTAGCGGCATACGTCGCCGTACAAAGGGCTGATGGCCAGCCGCCACACCTTGAGCAACCCGATCAGGACGTATTTCACGGGGTCGCTCGACGGGAGACGCGCCGCTGGCGTTCGTTCAGCCGGTGCACCGCCTTCTCCCAGGCCTTGTCCAGATCCCCGGCGACTTCCTGGGGGTTGGTGGCCGCCCGGGGAAGAGCGCGCACCACGATCCTGGTACCGGGCGGAGTGACGGGCAGGGAGAGCGTGGCCAGATGACGCAGACGACGTTTCACCCGATTTCGGGTGACGGCGTTGCCGACGGCCTTGGAAACCACGAAACCGACGCGCACGTCGGGGTGCTCTGTCGGGCCCGCAGGACTCCAGCTGCTGGGGGTGGTGCGGTGGGGCTGGGTCACCGCGTCGTCCACCAGAGTGGCGTGGACGACGAGCGTGGGCCGGCCCATCCGCACACCCTGGCGAACCGCTAGGCGCAGCTCATCAGAGCTCTGCATTCTTGCGCTCTTGGGTAGCACGGCAGGAGCCGATCGGTGACTTCGGGAGCGGTCAGCGGTTGGATCAGTCTCCGGCGGAGAGGGAGGTGCGACCCTTGCGGCGGCGGGCAGCCAGGATGGCGCGACCGGCACGGGTCCGCATGCGCAGCCGGAAGCCGTGGGTGCGGCTACGACGCCGGTTGCTGGGCTGGAAAGTACGCTTGGTCACGGGAGGACTCCCATATCTGCTGGCGGCGAACGCGAGTCGCCCGGAGTGGTCAGTACAGTGCGCTGAAAACAGCGACCTGCTAACGGTACGGGGCCCCACCAAGACGGTCAAACCGACGTACCCCGAGGTCGAGGACACATCTTCGTGGGTGCTGTCCATCCGACACGCCGATGCCACCTGCGAAAAGGACGGAACCGCTTGCTGTCCCTGCGCAGGGTTGCTAGCGTCGCGCTCGCCTAGTTTCTCGAAGACCCACCGAGCGTGTGAGCTGCCCGGCGTCCGAACCGTCGCCATTGCGTGACGGCCGGACCGTTTCTCCATGCATTGTGCACATGCTGTGGACAAGTATGTGGAGTACTAGGGTGGTGAGCCCCGGCCAGTAACCCGAAAACGTCCAACCACCATCTGACGAGGCGCTCACCGCTTTGGTCATGTCGTGGGTACGCAACACTTTTCCGTGCGGAGAACGAGTGACCGATCCATCTGACAGCGCCTCCGACTCCACGTTGCTCGCCTGGGAACATCTGTACTCAGCCTCCGCGCCGGAACTCCGACGCTGGCTCAACATCGGCAAGCCTGTGGCTCTGCACCAGGACGCCCTGATGGTCGCGGTGCCGAACAACTTCACCCGCAACCAGCTGGAAGGTCGGTTTCGCGAGGACATCGAGGCCATGCTGACCACCTTCTTCCAGCGCCCGATGCAGTTCGCCGTGATCGTGGACGAGACGTTGTCCCTGAACGGCTTCGACGAGCAGCGCGGTATGGCCGACGAACCCCGACCGTCCCTCGACAACGGCTCAGCTCCCCCGGACACGGTCGAGACCAATGGCTGGTCCGGTGCGGCCGACGGCACCGAGGACACCCAACCGGGGCGACCCTTCGAGCGGGAGCCTGCCCCGTTCGCCGACACCGGCCACGACGACTTCGGCTCGTCCGAGTTCGGCGACACCAACCGGGGGGACCTCCGCTTCCGGGGGTCGTCCAACGGGGAGCCGGCCACCCCGGCCGAGGGTGCCGCCAACCAGTTCGAGTACAGCCGCCCGAAGCGTGAACCGGACGCGCGGCTCAACCCGAAGTACTCGTTCGAGACGTTCGTGATCGGTAGCTCGAACCGGTTCGCCCACGCGGCGGCGGTCGCGGTGGCGGAGAACCCCGGCAAGTCATACAACCCGCTGACCATCTACGGAGACTCCGGGCTCGGCAAGACCCACCTGCTGCACGCCCTCGGCCACTACGTCCGGAACTACTTCGACCGGGTCCGGGTCCGCTACGTCTCCACCGAAGAGCTGACCAACGACTTCATCAACGCGATCAGCCAGAACAAGGGGGCGGAGTTTCGGCGGCGCTACCGCGACGTCGACGTGCTGCTGATCGACGACATCCAGTTCCTGGAGGGCAAGGAACAGACCCAGGAAGAGTTCTTCCACACCTTCAACACGCTGCACAACGCCCAGAAGCAGATCGTGATGACCTCGGATCGACCGCCCAAGCTGTTGGAGAACCTCGAGCCACGACTGCGCAGCCGGTTCGGGTGGGGCCTCATCACCGACGTGCAGCCACCCGACCTGGAGACCCGGATCGCCATCCTGCGCAAGAAGGCCGCGCAGGAACGGCTGACCGCAGGGCCGGACGTGCTCGAGTTCATCGCCTCCAAGATCCAGACCAACATCCGCGAGCTGGAAGGTGCGTTGATCCGGGTGACCGCCTTCGCCAGCCTCAACCGGCAGCAGGTGGACATGTCCCTGGCCGAGATCGTCCTCAAGGACCTGATCCCCGAGGGCGGTGACACCCAGATCACCTCCGGGGTGATCATGGCCCAGACGGCCGCCTACTTCGGGCTGACCATCGATGACCTCTGTGGGCAGAGCCGGACGCACATGCTGGTGACCGCCCGGCAGATCGCGATGTATCTGTGTCGGGAGCTGACCGACCTGTCGCTGCCCAAGATCGGCCAGCAGTTCGGCGGTCGCGACCACACGACGGTGATGCACGCCGACCGGAAGATCCGTACGTTGATGGCTGAGCGCCGCAGTGTGTTCAACCAGGTCACCGAGCTCACCAACCGGATCAAGCAGCAGGCCTCGCAGCGCTGACTCTCGACGTTCCCCGTCCGCTTCGCGTCGAGATCTTGCGCGCTCGTCTAACGGTGTGGTAACGCCCTGAACACAGCTGGGGATAACGCTGTGCACAACGGTGGACGTCGATCCCCAATCGCGGTCGAACCGGGGGACCGTCGCCGATCTCGCGCAGCAGCCACACAGATACTCCCCGTGTAGTTCGAGGATCTCCACACCCCCGACGTACTCTCGGCCGGCCCTGACCAGGGCGAACGTCGGTTGTCCCCAGAACCCACAGCACCTACGACTACTGCGAATAGTTACACGTTTCCTTCAAAGCCTCATTAGATCCCGGCTGAAGTTGTGGACAGGGCTCGGCCCACCCCTCGCACCGCAACCCGCTGACCAACGAAGCGGGGAAGGCAAGACTGCCGTGACCTGTCGTACTACGGTGGCGGGGTGAACCTTTTCAAGCGGCTGTTCGGGCGCAGCGACGATGATGACGAGGGCGAAGACGTCCCCATCACCCTCGACGTGGAACGGCGCCGGGCCCAGCTCCTGCGCCTGGAGCGCGCACTCGACGCCCTCGCGAACGAGATGCGGGCCGAACAGTCCATGGACAACCCCGGCTGGCGCGGGAGAGTCAACGAATACGCTCGGCTGGCCGGGGAGGCTATGACCCAGCGCAAGGCCCCGCTGGCCCGTGACGCGGTGCTCGATCTGGTGTTCGAGGTGCGACCGGTGTTCTCTTCAGCGATCCCGGCCGGGATGGAGAAGCTCGGTCCGCTCCAGGACGAGGTGCTGGCCGCGGCCGCCGAGCTGCAGGAGCTGCTGCCGGGTGAACGCGGGTGACAGACCCGCGCCCCACGGCCCGACTGCGTCGGTATGATCATCGAACGCCTGCGATCAGCGGTGCCGGATACGTCGACGTACGCGGCGATCAGGTGGTGGAGTGGTGCCGGAAACAGCCGGGTCCGGTCCGTCATCTGTCGAAGGAGGCAGAGTGAAGATCCAACTCGAACGCGACGTGCTGGCCGAGGCCGTGCAGTGGGCGGCGCGCAGCCTGCCCACCCGGCCCAGCGTGCCCATCCTGGCCGGGTTGCTGGTGCGTGCGGACGTTTCGGGCGTGACCTTCTCCAGCTTCGACTACGAGACCTCGGCCCAGATCAGCGTCAAGGCCGACGTGATCGATGAGGGCGAGGCGCTCATCTCCGGTCGGCTGTTGGCCGACATCTCCCGCAGCCTGCCGGCCAAGCCGGTCGACATCACCACCACCGACTCGCGGATGGAGATCGTCTGCGGCAGTGCGCGGTTCACCCTGCAGACCCTTCCGGTCTCGGACTACCCGACACTGCCGGACATGCCCGAGGCGACGGGTGCGGTGCCGAGCTCGACCTTTGCCCAGGCCGTCTCCCAGGTGGTGGTGGCGGCCGGGCGTGACGAGCTGCTGCCCGTCTTCACCGGCATCCGGATCGAGATCGAGGGCGACACCGTCTCGCTGCTGGCCACCGACCGCTACCGGATGGCGCTGAAGGAGATCACCTGGAACCCGGGATCCACCCAGGCCTCGGCCACGGCGCTCGTGCCGGCCAAGGTCCTGTCGGAGACCGCCAAGTCGATGACCGCGGGCGAGCAAGTCACCCTCAGCCTGGCCAGCGGAGCGGCGGGCGACGGGATCATCGGTTTCGAGGGCGACGGCTCCGCGGGTCAGCGGCAGACGACCACCCGGCTGCTGGACGGGGAGTTCCCCAAGGTCCGTCACATCATGAACACGCAGGCGGTGATGAACGTCCGGGTGAGCACCTCCGAGGCGATCGCCGCCGCCAAGCGCGTGGCCCTGGTAGCCGAGCGCAACACGTCGCTGCGGATGCTGATCTCCGACGGGTACGTGACCCTGGAGGCGGCGACCGGCGACCAGGCCCAGGCGTCGGAGGCCATCGAGGCGGTGGTGGATCAGCCCGGCGGCGGCGATCTGGCCGTGACGGCGGCGGGTTTCAACCCGACGTACCTGCTGGACGCGCTCGGAGTGTTCGACACGCCGTACGTCAACTTCGCATTCACCGCCCCCAGCAAACCGTGCCTGCTGACGGGTCTGGCCGAGCTGGACGGCGAGCCGCTGGTGGACTACCGGCACGTGATCATGCTGATGCGGCTGCCGACGTAGGTTTCGACATCTGAGTCCGGGTTGGTGGGGTTGGGAGTGTAAAGCTCGGGCAAACCATCCGCCCTCGCCGGACTCGACTTCGGTGTTAGACGTTCACTGAGCTGGTTGAAGGGTGCTCGGGCTCCCGCCAGGCCCGTCCAGAGCCCGAGCTTCACACTCCCAACCCCACCGACCCGGAGTTCCAGGGGTCGGGTTCGCCGGCCGCCTCGCGTTTGGCGGTTGGTGGTCCACCAGCGGCTCGTCGTCCAGCTCGCAGGCGACCCGGTGGCTCTCGAAGATCCGATGACGCCTCAACCCATTTTGGTACGTGCAGTGACTGGCCCGGGACCCAGTTTGCGCTCAGCCGGCCGGGACAGTCCGTCACTGGAGGCACAAAAATGGGTTGAGGCGTGGGCGCCGTGACCACGCTCGACGCGCGACACCATCAGGACGGGCGGTTAAGGTTTCGAGTGTGTTCGTCGATCACCTACAGCTGGCCGATTACCGGTCGTACGTGGGGGTTGACGTGCCGTTGGCGGCCGGGGTGACCACGTTTGTCGGGGCCAACGGGCAGGGGAAGACGAACCTGGTCGAGGCGATCGAGTACCTGTCGACGTTGTCGTCGCACCGGGTGGCGTCGGATCTTCCGTTGGTCAGGGCGGGGGCGGAGCGGGCCATCCTACGGGCGCGGGTGCAGTCGGGGTTGGACGATCAGCGGCAGCTGCAGCTGGAGGTCGAGATCACGCCGGGTAAGGCCAACCGGGCCAAGCTGAACCGGTCGCCGCTACCGCGAGCTCGGGAGATCGTCGGGGTACTGCGCACCGTGGTCTTCTCGCCGGAGGATCTGTCGATCGTCAAGGGCGATCCGGGCGAGCGGCGGCGGTTCATCGACGAGCTGGCGATGGCGCGGTGGCCACGGATGGCGGGCGTCCGCGCCGACTACGACCGCGTGCTCCGGCAGCGCAACACGTTGCTCAAGTCGTTGAGCGGTCGCTCCCGGGGCGGACCGCCGTCGGCCGACGCCGCCTCGACGCTGGACGTGTGGGACTCGCACCTGGCTCGCGTCGGCGGGGAGATCCTGGAGGCCCGGCTGGCTACGCTGACGGCGCTGATGCCGCAGGCCAGCAAGGCGTACGCCGACATCGCCCCGACCAACAACGACGCCGCAGCCGATTACAAGACGGGGCTGGAGCTCGGTGGGGTGACCCAGCGGGACGAGCTGGCCGACCTGTTGTCGGCTTCGATGCGCGAGCGGCGGCTGGACGAGGTGCAGCGCGGGGTCTCCCTCGTCGGGCCGCATCGCGACGACATCACGCTCTCACTCGGGACGTTACCGGCGAAGGGGTACGCCAGCCACGGGGAGTCGTGGTCGTTCGCCTTGGCCCTCAAGCTCGGCAGCTTCCATCTGCTGCGCTCCGACGGGGTCGAGCCGGTCCTGGTCCTCGACGACGTCTTCGCCGAGCTCGACGTGACCCGACGGGAACGGCTGGCTACCGGCGTGAGCGATGCGGAGCAGGTGCTGGTCACCGCCGCGGTCGGCGCCGACGTGCCGCACCTGCTGCAGGGTCGACGGTTCATGGTGGCCGGCGGCGAGGTCACCCCCGACCCTTCGCCCCAGCGAGCGGACACGGATGGCTGAGAAGAGGCCGTCAGAGCAACCGGAGCCGACGCCCGGCGCTGCGGAGACCGCGCACGACCCGACCGGGTTGGCGCTGGCTCGAGCGATCGCGAACTCCGTCGGATCGCAGGCTCGGCGTCGCATCAAGCCCAGGCAGCGGGCCAAGACCGAGCCGCAGGTGTCCGGCTCACGACCCGACGACCGTGACCCCCAGTTGTTGGGCGCCGCGATGGAACGCCTCGTCGAGACCAAGGGCTGGTCCACCGACATCAACGTGCACACCCTGCTGGGTCGCTGGCCGGTCCTGGTGGGACCGACCAACGCCGCGCACTCCCATCCGGAGTCCTACTCCGACGGGGTGCTGACCGTCCGCACCGACTCGACCGTGTGGGCGAGCTCGCTACGTTCGATGGCTCCGCAGCTCGTCGCGATCCTTAACGACAAGCTGGGTGACGGCACCGTCCACCGGGTGACCGTGCTCGGACCCGACGCGCCCTCGTGGAAGAAGGGCCGGCTGTCGGTCCGCGACGGTCGCGGGCCGCGCGACACCTACGGCTGAGACGTCGATGACCGCCACCTTCTCCCAACCCGGACCATCGCGACGCTGCCCCGGGGGCGGTGGCCCGGAGCGGTCCTCAGGAGTCGAGGCTGCCGATGCCCCAGACGTGGTGGAGATGGAGCCGGTGGCTGAGAAGCCGCAGCGCGGCGGTGTGCAGCTCCACCGCCACCGTTCCGTCGGCGCTGCTCTTTGTACCCGAGGGGTCAGCGAAGTGGCCGTGGATGTACGGATACTGCGGGGCGCCTTCCCAGGACACCCGGACCAGGAGCGACGCGCCGGGAAGCGTCGCGGTCTTGTGGCCCAGCACCACGGCGCCGGCCATCGTCAGCTCTGCGGCGGTGATCGAGGGGCGTGGAAGCATGCGACCCGCGAGCTGGTCGTTGATGTCATCGACCTGGCTGATCTCCACCGTGTGGGTCGTGTTGCTCGGGCGGGCGTGGATCATGCGCTTCTCCTCGGTGGGGGAGTCAGGGGATGCGACGTTGCCACCTCAGTCAACGTGCAATGACGGGGCCGCGACAGGGCAGAAGGTCCCTAACCTGGTCTTGCCTCTTTCAGGGGTCCTGACGCCTCTGTTATGTTTTTTGCTCCCTGAGGAATGGAGCACGGAATGCAGCTCGGCATGATCGGCCTCGGTCGGATGGGGGCGAACATCGTTCGCCGCCTGATGCGTGACGGCCACGAGTGCGTGGTGTACGACGTGAGTGCCGACTCGATCAAGACCCTCGAGGGCGAAGGGGCGACCGGGGCCCCCACCCTGGAGGAGTTCGTCGACAGCCTGGCCAAGCCGCGGGTCGCCTGGGTGATGATCCCCGCCGGTATCACCGGCCAGACGGTGGAGAAGCTGTCCGAGCTGATGGACGACGGCGACATCATCATCGACGGTGGCAACTCCAACTATCGCGACGACGTCCGCCGCGCCGCGAAGCTACGGGAAAGGGGCATCCACTACGTCGACATCGGCACCAGTGGCGGCGTGTTCGGCCTCGAACGCGGCTACTGCCTGATGGTCGGTGGTGACGACTCCGTGATCGAGATCATCGAGCCGGTGCTGAGGACCATCGCTCCGGGTGTGGGTGAGGTCGAGCGCACGCCCGGCCGTAGTGGCGACCTGGCCCCCGAGGAGCAGGGTTATCTGCACTGCGGGCCCTCCGGCGCCGGTCACTTCGTCAAGATGGTCCACAACGGCATCGAGTACGGCATCATGGCCGCCTTCGCCGAGGGCTTGAACATCCTGCACAATGCGGACGCCGGTATCAAGGCGAGCGAGCACTCCGCCGAGGTCGCCCCGATGGAGGAGCCGGAGTACTACCAGTTCGACGTCGACACCGCCAAGGTCACCGAGCTGTGGCGTCGCGGCTCGGTGGTCTCGTCCTGGTTGCTCGACCTGACCGCGGCCGCGCTGCAGTCCAACCCGAAGCTGGACGGGTTGGCCGGCCGGGTCTCGGACTCGGGCGAGGGTCGCTGGACCGTCAAGGCCGCCATCGACGTCGGCGTCCCGGTGCCGGTGCTGGCTGCCTCGCTGTTCGAGCGCTTCGCCTCACGCGACGAGGACCACTTCGCCAACCAGATCCTGTCGGCCATGCGTCAGCAGTTCGGCGGTCACAACGAGCTCCCCGCCGGCATGTCGCTGGAGGCGGGCGCCGAGAAGTCCGACCAGGCCAGCAGCGGGCAGAGCCAAACCGCCTGAGCCGGGGCGCCGCTGGGCGGCCGATGTGGGCCGGTTTGCGGGTGGCTGGGCATAGGATTCGAGGCGATGAACCCGCTCGCCGTGCTGTGGACCGAGGTCCGCGTCCTCGTGGTCGACACCGGTCGGGTGTGGTGGCGGCTGCTGCCGCAGGTGCTCACGCTGTATCTGCTGGGGTGGTTGGGATCCGAGCTGGCCCTCAAGCTGGCCGCGGTTGCCGCGGACCTGAGCGCCTGGTTGGCCCTGGCCATCTTCTCGTTCGGCTTCCTCAGCCGGCTGATCGCCATCGTGCTGATCCTCCGGCTCGCGGGTCGTGAGCTGGGCATCAGGGACCTGATCCCGGAGTCCGAGCGCGCCGCCGACGACCGCGACACGAGCATCACCCACCTGTTGGCGGTCACCCTGCTGCCGTTCCTCGGTATCTACGCCGCGTTCGGAGAGGTGCAGAAGTCGGCCGACAACCTGGCCAACGAACAGTTCTCGCGCAACGGGATTTTCGGTGACAATTCCATCCTCGGCGTTCTGAACAACGCTGCGACCGAGCACCGTGTCCGGCTGCTGTTGATCCTGATCGGCATCTACCTGGTCCGGCGGCTGGTCGACGACCTGCACGAGCGCACGGGGCGACGCTGGCTGGGTCTGCTGGTGGCCCTGATCGAGTCGTTCTTCATCCTGGTGGTGATCATGGGCGGGATCCGGGTCTGGCAAGAGGTCAAGCTCTGGCTGGAGGACCGCGCGTTCATCGGCTGGTGGGCGTCGCTGGTGGGCGACCTGGCTCGCTTTTTCGCCCTGTTCAGGATCAACCTGCCGCACGTACTGATCGTGGTGGGGGCCTTCTTCTGGGAGCACGTCTGGCCGACGTTCTGGCAGGTGCTGAGCCAGCCGATCATCTGGCTCGCCGTGGCGGCTCTCATCTACGGCTCTCAGGTGCTGTCGGTAGCTGAGCTGTGGCGGAAGGGTCGCCCCGTTGGAGATCGGCTGCCGATGGTGGCGACCTTCGCCAAGCACGCCGACAAGGTGGCGGCCCGCCGGATCGGCCCGCCGCCGGTCGGGATGCAGCGGTTCGCCGGCGAGGTGCGCCAGGTGTTCTTGGGCGACATCGACGACAAGTATCTACCCACCTTCCATTCGTTGCGGCTGGTACTGCGGGCGGGCACTGTCTTCCTGGGAGCGCTGGTGCTCGTCTACGCACTGCAGGACATCCTCCGAAACCTGATCGACGACCTGCTCAACCTCATCACCGGCGGTCACCTGGTCGACTTCTGGATCGTCACCCAGCCCCTGTTCGGTCTCATCCCCGACCTGGTGGTGGAGCCGCTGCGGATCTGCCTGCTCGCCGTCGCGTTTCGTCGATGCCTGGAGCTCTTCCGGATCCGGGCTCAGCAGCCGCCGGGCTACGCGCTGGAGGGGGCCCACGCGTCGGTGGCGGTTCCGTCATGACGATGCCGTCCCGCGCTCGGAATCGTCTGCTGACGGGCCTGCTCATCACGGTCTGCGTGCTTGTGGCGGCGGTCGGGATCAGGATCAGCCAACCGGCCGACTTCCAGCTGGTGCGCGGTTCACTGAACGAGGCCGTCTCGGTCCGCGAGGGCGAGGTGACCATCGACGACGTCCGTTTCGGAAGCTCGGTGCTGCGTAGCGGCGACACCTCCTACCGCACGGCAGGCATGTTCGTGGTGGTGCACGTGACCGCTGAGGCGCCCGGGCAAGCCTCGCTGAGCCTCCAGCGGAGCCAGCTGACGAGTGGCGACCGCGTCTACCTGCCGTACTCGAGCCTGTCCGGGGTGAAGGCTGACCCCGGATTTCGCAGCCAGGTCGACCTCATCTTCGAGGTCGACCCGAGCCGGATCGACGACCTGGCCATCGAGCTCTGGCCGGGGGAGATCATCACCGGCTACTACCAACGGATCCGGGTGCCGCTCGAGGTGACCTCGGTCAACGCCGCCGAGGCGCGCGCCGCCGGTCGTGGACCGGTCGTCGATCCGGAGATCTACAGCTCGAGCAGCGCGATGCCATGAACGGAGCGACGCCGGAGATGTCGCCGCGCCGCCGGGCTTGGTGCTGGAGCGCCTGCGCCGCAGCGCTGGTGGGGATCTACCTGGTGGTCTGGACGCTGTACAGCATGACCCACTTGTCGGCGTACCCCCGATACGTCCAGCTGCCGCCGGGAGCTGCCGCCTCCTCCCAGCAGGCCGAGTTCCGACTCCTCAGCCTGGTGCAGACCGACGAGCTGGCCGCCGAAAGCGGGGCCGGCCAGATCGCTGCGGCCCATTCCGTCTGGTTCGTGGCCGAGCTGGAGGTCGTGCAACGAGCCAGAGACCCCTCGTTCGGCTGCAGCACCCAGTTGCTGGGTCCCGACCATCGCGCCTGGGACACCGCCTCGCTGGACGTGTCCAGACCGCAGTCCACGTACTGCTCGGAGGAGGACATGCAGGTCGCCCGACCGTACCGGTTCGAACAGGTGTACGAGGTGCCGGCGCAGTATGCGGACCAGATCTACGGCGTGGTGCTGGTCGACCACTCAGACGCCAGGCCCAGTGACGTGTTGACCCCGTCCCGCTGACACGCATCCCGGCGCGACGGTCAGGTGGTCTCCTCCGGCAGCACCTTGACCGGGAGCCGGTAGTCGAAGGCGTGAGTTGTCTTGTGCCACACCGGGTCCTGGCCGCCGAGCAACGAGTTGTCGGTGAACTCGAGCTGGAACACCGCGAGCTGCAGCAGGTCCGCCGGCTGGTAGCTCTTGGCGTACTGGAACTCCACCCGGATCGGGATGGGCGGCAATCCCGGGGTGAACTGAGAGCCGTCGGTGTTGGAGGCTCCCTGGCCGTAGCGGACACTCTCCGGCACGTGGATCTCGCCGGACTTCACGTCCTTGCTGACGAACAGGCCGGACTCGCCGTAGTCCGGGGCGATCGAGGTGTCGCCCGTCGTCCGGCCGGTGCCGACGGCGGTCAGCGCCCAGTAGATCCGGTCGCCGTAGTCCTTCTTCTTCTGTGCGGTGACCCCGACAAAGGTGAACTCGTAGGGTCCGACGGTGATCAGGGTGCCCGTGGGGGTGGGCTGCAGCAGGTCGGTGCGGCGCTCGAAGCCGCCCAGGCCCCAGACCAGCACGACGAGGGCCACCACTCCAGCCACCACGGCCGAGGAGATGATCCACGGTCGCCGCCAGTGAGCGGTGGCCGTTTCGCTCGCCGATGCCCACTCGGTCCGCGACATGGGAGCCAGTCTAGGGCGCGTGGCCGACCCGACTGGCCGCCGCTCGGCCACCAGTTGCACGGCGTCAGGAGGCGATCAGGGACCCCCGGTGTGTATCGGGAGTCCCGACCGGCCCCCTGAATCCGGCAGAAGTGGCTTCTGGGGGCTGTGGACAGCCATTCTGTGTCCACAGCGGGCGTGCAGAATAGCCGTTTGTGAGGCGTGAAGGGCTAAGATGGGGACATAACCAATCAGGTCGGCCCGTCTCGGTTCGACCGCTGCGCAAGCCAACGCGCCGCCTGCTCCTCGCGTGACCACCTGTCAGCGAGAGAGGTCTGGGCGGCGCACGTGTGACAGGAGCCCTGTGCCGGTGATGGACCCCATCTCTACGCCCGAAGACGACAACCCCGTCGGTGACCAGTCGCTGACCGGGCTGCCCGTGGCCCCGGCACCGTCCACCGAGCCGGGTTCGAGCACCATCGATCCTCGCGAGCTGGGCAGCGACGAGGTCCCGGCCGACGGCGGGATCCCCCTGGTCGGTGAGGGCGAAGCCGTTCCGCGCTACGACAACACCCCGGGCGCCTACGACTCGGGCGACATCACCGTGCTGGAGGGGCTCGAGGCGGTGCGCAAGCGTCCCGGGATGTACATCGGCTCCACCGGCGAACGCGGCCTGCACCACCTCGTCCAAGAGGTCGTGGACAACGCCGTGGACGAGGCGCTGGCCGGTTTCTGCGACACCATCCACGTCCGGATCCTGCCCGAGGGTGGCATCCAGGTCATCGACGACGGCCGCGGCATTCCCGTCAAGATCCACCCGACGGAGGGAATCCCGGCGGTCACCGTGGCACTGACCGTGCTGCACGCCGGCGGCAAGTTCGGCAACGGTGGTTACAAGGTGTCGGGCGGTCTGCACGGCGTCGGCGTCTCGGTGGTCAACGCGCTGTCCAGCCGGCTCAACGTCCAGGTCAAGCGAGACGGGTATCGCTGGAGCCAGGACTTCCTGCTCGGCGACCCGGTGGCGCCCCTGCAGCGGCTGGAGGAGAGCGATGAGACGGGCACCACCGTCACGTTCTACGCCAGCCCAGAGATCTTCGAGACCACCGTCTACTCGTTCGACACGCTGTCCACCCGCCTGCGCGAGATGGCGTTCCTCAACAAGGGCCTGACCATCAGCATCGTCGACGAGCGTCCCGACCGTACGGACGACGCCGGGCTGGCCCCGCGCCACACCTTCCGCTACGACGACGGCCTGATCGACTACGTGAAGTTCCTGACCGGGAGCAAGGACACGGTGCACGGCACGGTCATCGCGGTCGAGGCCGAGCGGCCGGAGTCCGGTGCGAGCCTCGAGGTGGCGATGCAGTGGAACACGTCCTACCAGGAGTCGGTGCACACCTTTGCCAACACGATCAACACTCACGAGGGCGGTACGCACGAGGAGGGCTTC
Organism: Propionibacteriales bacterium; assembly: GCA_038238065.1. Lineage (GTDB taxonomy): Bacteria > Actinomycetota > Actinomycetes > Propionibacteriales > Propionibacteriaceae > Microlunatus. The sequence continues at coordinate 45,301 of JBBRYD010000002.1, forward strand.
CGGGCTGCGCTCACGTACACGGCCAACAAGTGGGGTGAGACCTGGGGGATGATCAAGAAGCCTGAGGACAAGCTCTCCGGCGACGACATCCGGGAAGGTTTGACCGCGATCATCTCGATCAAGCTCGCCAACCCCCAGTTCGAGGGTCAGACCAAGACCAAGCTGGGAAACACCGAGGCGCGTTCGTTCGTGCAGCAGGTGGCCAACGCCAAGCTCGGCGACTGGTTCGAGCAGAACCCGCAAGAGGGCAAACAGATCATCCGCAAGGGCCAGTCAGCGGCCATCGCGCGGATCGCCGCCCGGAAGGCGCGCGACGCCGCCCGCGACCGCAAGGGCCTGCTCGGTCGGAGCGGGCTGCCGGGCAAGCTGAGTGACTGCCAGTCGACCGACCCGCGTGAGTGCGAGGTGTTCATCGTCGAGGGTGACTCCGCGGGCGGCTCGGCCAAGGGTGGGCGCGATCCGCGGATCCAGGCCATCCTGCCGATCCGCGGCAAGATCCTCAACGTCGAGAAGGCGCGGATCGACCGGATCATGCAGAACAACGAGGTCCAGGCGATCATCTCGGCTCTGGGCACCGGTGTGCACGAAGACTTCGACATCGCCAAGCTGCGGTACCACAAGATCGTGATGATGGCCGATGCCGACGTGGACGGCGCCCACATCAGGACGTTGCTGCTGACCTTGATGTTCCGCTTCATGCGTCCGTTGATCGAGGCCGGCCACGTCTACCTGGCGCAGCCGCCGCTGTTCCGGATCGGCTGGACCAACTCGGCCCACGAGCTGGCCTACAGCGACGCCGAGCGGGATGCGCTGCTGCGTGACGGCGCGGCGAACGGCAAGCGGCTGCCCCGCGACAACTCGATCCAGCGCTACAAGGGTCTCGGTGAGATGAATCCGGATCAGCTGTGGGACACCACCATGGACCCGGACAACCGGATCCTGCTGCAGGTCACCCTGGACGATGCTGCGCGGGCGGACGAGATGTTCACCATCTTGATGGGGGAGGACGTCGAGCAGCGTCGGTCCTTCATCCAGCGCAACGCCAAAGACGTCAGGTTCCTGGACATCTGAGGTGTCCTGCGTACCACCTCAGCGCGCAACTCACGTCCGCAACCGGACGTCTGATGGGTGCGAGCGGGCCGACGAGTCTCACGCGAGCGGCTACACCAGCGAGTTCCATCGAACGGCTAACGGAGATCACACATGACTGACACCCCATCGGGTCCGATCACCGATCGGCGCGAGCCGATCGACCTGCAGGACGAGATCCAGAAGAGCTACCTCGACTATGCGATGAGCGTCATCGTGGGGCGGGCGCTGCCGGATGTGCGCGACGGGTTGAAGCCCGTGCACCGTCGGATCCTGTACGGCATGTACGACGGCGGATATCGGCCGGACCGGGGCTGGAACAAGTGCGCTCGCGTGGTCGGTGAGGTGATGGGGCAGTACCACCCGCACGGCGACACCGCCATCTACGACAGCCTGGTGCGGCTGGCGCAGCCGTGGGTGATGCGCAACCCGCTGGTCAGCGGGCAGGGCAACTTCGGCTCGGCCGGCAACGACAGTGCGGCGGCCATGCGGTACACGGAGTGCAAGATGGCGCCGTTGGCCATGGAGATGGTCCGGGACATCAATGAGAACACGGTCAACTTCAAGGCCAACTACGACGGCAAGGAACAGGAGCCGGTCGTGCTGCCGGCCCGGTTCCCCAACCTGTTGGTCAACGGGTCCACCGGCATCGCCGTGGGCATGGCGACCAACATCCCGACACACAACCTGCGCGAGGTGGCGGCCGCCGTGCAGTGGTCGCTCGAACATCCGGAAGCGAGCGCCGAGGAGCTGCTCGAGGCCTCGATGGAACGGATCAAGGGACCGGACTTCCCCAACGGTGCGTTGATCGTGGGGCGGCGGGGCATCGAGGACGCGTACCGCACGGGCCGTGGCTCGGTCATCACCCGCGCGGTGGTCAACCTGGAGGAGGACAAGTCCGGGCGGACGCTGTTGGTGGTCAACGAGCTGCCGCACATGGTCAACCCCGACAACCTGGCGGAGAAGATCGCCGAGCTGGTCAACAACGGGCGGCTCAACGGGATCGCCGACATCCGCGACGACACCTCGGCCCGGACCGGCCAGCGGCTGGTCATCGTGCTCAAGCGTGATGCACAGCCGCGGGTGGTGCTCAACAACCTCTACAAGCACACCCAGCTGCAGGACACCTTCGGCTGCAACATGCTGGCCCTGGTCGACGACGTGCCGCGCACGCTGCGGCTCGACCAGTTCATCTCCTATTGGGTGGCCCACCAGATCGAGGTCATCCAGCGGCGGACGCAGTACCGTCTGGACGACGCGGAGGCTCGCGCCCACATCTACCGCGGCCTGGTCAAGGCCCTGGACGCGCTGGACGAGGTGATCGCCTTGATCCGCCGGAGCCCCAGCACCGACGAAGCCCGCGAAGGTCTGAAGGAGCTGCTGGAGATCGACGACCTGCAGGCCGGCGCCATCCTCGACATGCAGCTGCGCCGGCTGGCCGCCCTGGAGCGGCAGAAGATCGTGGACACCCTGGCCGAGTTCGAGCGGGTCATCGCCGACTTCAAGGACATCCTGGCGTCACCGCAACGGCAACGCGACATCGTGTCCGCCGAGCTCGCCGAGATCGTGGACAAGTACGGTGACGACCGGCGGACCGAAATCATCTCCGCCGACGGGGACCTGTCCAACGAGGACCTCATCCCCGACTCCGAGGTGGTGGTCACGATCACCCGGGGCGGCTACGCCAAGCGGACCAACACTGACCTCTACCGGGTGCAGCGCCGCGGCGGCCGCGGGGTCAAGGGTGCGGCGCTGCGGACCGACGATGAGGTCGAGCACCTGTTCGCCACCACCAACCACCACTGGATCCTGTTCTTCACCAACAAGGGGCGGGTCTACCGGGCCAAGGTGTGGCAGCTGCCAGAGGCCGGACGCGATGCGCGCGGCGGACACGTGGCCGGGCTGCTGTCCTTCCTGCCCGAGGAGGAGATCGCCCAGGTCCTGGCCATCCGCGACTACGAGGCGTTCCCGTACATGTTGCTGGCCACCAAGCGTGGACTGGTGAAGAAGACGGCCCTGCCCCTGTACGACTCGCCGCGGATGGCGGGCATCATCGCCATCAACTTCCGTGACGACGACGACGAGTTGATCGGCGCTGAGCTGTGCAACATCGACGACGACGTGTTGCTGGTGTCGAAGAAGGGCCAAGCCATCCGATTCGCCGCCGACGACAATCAGCTGCGGCCGATGGGACGCGCCACCTCCGGCGTCACCGGCATGAAGTTCCGCACCCAGGACGAGCTGCTGTCCATGTCGATCATCGACGCCGGGATGGAGGAGGACGACCGGTATGTCTTCACCGTGACCGACGGTGGGTTCGCCAAGCGGACCCGGGTGTCGGAATACCGGCAACAGGGCCGGGGTGGTCTCGGCATCAAGGCGATGAAGCTGAACGAGGACCGCGGGTCCCTGGTCGGTGGTCTGGTGGTGGCCGAGAACGACGAGGTCATCGCCATCAAGGCGAGTGGTCAGATCACCCGCAGCGCGGTCAGCGAGGTCGCCGTCAAGGGGCGTGACACCATGGGAGTGAAGTTCGTCGGCGTTCGAGACGACGACTCCGTGGTCGTGATCGCCCTCAACCCCGAGGCCACCGCGGCTGTGGTGGAACTGAACGCCGACGTGTCCGCCGATGACGTAACTGCGATCGACGCGGCAACTGTGTCAGTCTTGGAGGACGACGAGGTCGCCGAGACGAGCGCGGAAGACCCCGAAACTGATTCTGCCCTAGACGATTCCGAGCCCGACGGCCCGGAAGCCGAGGAGGAAGATCGTGAGTGAAGGCACCCGGGGACCTGACCCCGCCGGCCAGGCTCCGCCGAGCGGCGCGCCTCGAACCGAGCGCACCCGCGAAGAGGAGTCGAGGACTTCACGCACCACGTCAAGTCAGCGCGGCGAGACCCCGGAGCGGCCGCCGACCGGCACGAACGGATCGTCGGCTCCGCGCGGGACCACCACGTCCGGGCGCAGTGTGCCGTGGGACAAGGTGCCGACGGGACGGAAGAACAGCCAACCCGCGCCTTCGGCCAAGCCGGCGCCCTCGAGCAGACCAGCCGCCGAGGCCACGTCGACGCCTGGGGCCGAGCAGCTGCGGTCGGGATTGACAGTTGCGCCTCGCCCCGGCGGTCCCGAGTTCACGGCGCCGGATCGACCGGTCGAGGCGTCCCCGGCCGGGCCCGTCGAGGCTCAGTCGTCCGGGACCGCGGACGTCAACAAGCCGTCCCTGTGGGACCGGCTCGGGTTCGCCAAGAAGGACGAACCTCAGCAGGGCGCTGAGGCCCGACCCGAGGCCGCTTCGGCGTTGCCGAGACCGTCATCGACGGCTGACCAGGTCAAGCAAGACGGGAAGGCCACGCAAGCGTCGTCTGACCCGGTGACGACGCCAAGTCAGGTCAGCTCGGACACCGTCGTCATTCCCACCGTCAGTGCAGCAGCGGTGGGTGCCGCGGTGGCTGGCGAAGCACCGGTCGCGGCCCCGTCAGAACAGGTGGTCACCTCCCCGAAGCACAAGGTGGGCGCAGCCCGTCGGACCCGGAAGGCCCGGCTGAGGTTGTCGCGGCTCGACCCGTGGTCGGTGATGAAGACATCGTTTCTGTTCTCCATCGCGGCCGGCATCATGTTGGTCGTGGCCGTGTACGTGGTGTGGACCGTGATCGGCGCCTCGAGCCTGTTCGACTCGATCAACGACATCGTCAAGAGCGTCGTGTCCACGCCGGGCGACACCACACCGTTCCGCATCCAGGAGTACATCAACACCCAGAAGGTGATGGGTGTCGCCGCCCTGCTGGCCTGTGTCGACGTGGTCATCTTCACCGCGCTGGCCACGCTGGGCTCGTTCCTCTACAACCTGGCCGCGACGATGCTCGGCGGTCTGGAGATCACCCTGGCCGAGGACTGATCGGCTCTCGCTGGCCGCCGTGCGCGGCCAGCGGAACCGATTTGATGGGTAGGTCCGAAGTGGGCTAGCCTGTCCGTCCTGTGCAGTCACCGACTGACCCTGTCACGCTGGGTGGACATCGCATGGGCCTATAGCTCAGACGGTTAGAGCGCTGCCCTGATAAGGCAGAGGTCAGTGGTTCAAGTCCACTTAGGCCCACCACCTTGATGAGGAGTCTTACTCCCAGCCCTCATCGTCGTCGAGGTCCTGTGTGACTACAGAATCTCGCTCGGGACCAACTAGTTGATTCATGATCGTCACCCCTGTCTGAATGACAGGCTTCAAGTGGTGCCGGTACACACGAGTTCTGTCTCTGCAGTTCCGGAGTGGCCGACGAGCCGTGAGATCTCCTCTAACGGCACACCGGTATCCGACAGCACTGACACAAACGAGTGCCGTAACTCGCGCGAAGTCCAATGAACGTAGTGAAAACCAAATCTTCGTCGTGCCACTGTCGCCAGCAGCTAGTCGGTCGAGCTCTTGCCGGGTGGCTCGTTCGGCAGAGCTTCGATGCAGCGGCTTGGCAAGGCAAGGGTGCGACGAGATCGGCGCGTCTTGGTGTGTCCATGGGCCCGAACGGAGCGCCAAACCTCGAGGTGAGGTGGAACGGCTCGGTCACCGATGGCTTGAGCCTCGAGGTGAACGTGTTCCCAGCGAAGTGCTCTCAGTCTTCCGTGCGTGCACCCGGGAGAAGCCACAACACGATGTGGCTGTGCATCCTGGTCATCGCCTCGCTGAGCCGAAGTCAGCGGCCTCCCGGAGACCGAGCGAGGCGAGCGCGGCCACGTCGTCCGCATCGGGGACTGCTCGAGGGGAGGACGCGAGCTGCTGGGTGAACCGGAGTGCAGCGTCGTGCTGTGCCCCCGGTCCATCCAGTCGGTACCGCGCGGGGAGCATCGGTCCGAATAGCAGCGGCTCGGTGAGTTCGGGCCGGGAGTGGAGATCGGGTGCGACGCCCGCGACGCCCGAGAGGGTCACAGCGAGAACGTTGTGCGAATCTGTCACCGGAGCAGCACTCGCGAGGCTCGCCCGCATTGCCGACTCAGCCGGCGGCGCGATCTCCCCCGACCAACTATTGATGATCCAACGTGCCTGCAGCTCGAGCAACGGGAAGTACGGTCCCTGCAGTGCAAATTGCCCCATGATGGCCAGGCCCGGAAGGTCGGGATGGAACGTGCGGTGGTGGAGGCGCAGGTCGCGGCCGAGGACTGACCAGACCCGATCGGACAGGGAGGGGATGGCGAGTTCGTAGCCTGTGGCGCAGATGATGGCGTCCACGGACTCGCGGGTGCCGTCGACGAACTCAACGCCTAGTCGGTTGACCTCGGCGATGGCGGGGCGGCAGATGATCTGACCCGCACTCACCTGCTCGAGGTAGTGCTGGGACAGTGAATGCCCGGCGACCATGATGTCGGGATTCGGGGTCGGTGCCCCAAAGTCGGCGGGATTCCCCGCTAGGCCTACCACCCTCTCGCGTAGCATGCGGCCGTACTCGGCAGGCGGCATGGCAGCCCGTCGCAGAGCCCCGACGTGCGTGTACCACTGCCAGTCCGACGGCACGCCGGCGACAACTTTCTGCAGGACGTATCGCGGTTTTCGGTAGGCCGAGATCACCGAGGTGACGGTCGCTAGGTCTGACGCGATTTCATGCCCGCTCACACCGTTGCCGTACACCAGCACGCGGCGGCCGCGGAAGTGACCGGCGCCGGGGTAGTCGTGCGCGTGGAGGAGCTCGCCGGTGAATGCTGAGGTCGCCGTCGGTAGGTGCGGCGAGCGGAACCTGCCAGAGGCGACGATCACCCGGTCGAACGACTCGCCGTCGACCGTCCAACCTGGCTCGACAGAGGTGATGGGAGTCCCGAACCTGATGAGCGGCGCGACGTTGAACTCCGCTGCGTATGCCCTCAGGTAGTCGTGGACCTGCTCAGCGAACGGGTACAACGCATGGGTCTCGGGCGGAGGGAAGTCGGAGAACGCGGTCATCGTGCGACTCGTGTTGGTGCGCATGCGGGGCCAGATCGCCGAACGCGAGGCGGTGGTATCCCACTGGCCGCCTATATCGTCGCCGGCCTCGAAAACCGTCGTGTCGAAACCTGACGCGACCGCGTGCTTTGCGGCGACCAGTCCGGCTGGTCCAGCGCCGATCACCGCTAGACGCGCGCCAGTTACGGAAGGCATGCTGAGCGCCGGCCGCCTCATCGCACGCACCGCGAGATTTCGTGCAAGGTCTTCGTCGCCTCCTCGAGGGGAATCTTCGACCATCGTCCACCCAGCGGAGTCGCGCCTCAACATCACCCGCCTCGGAACTAGCCGAACAGAGCGGCCGACGGCCTGCGGCTGACCGGTGCCGTAGCCAGACTGTGGCACCGACGCTCGACTGTCGCCGACGGACGCACCGTGCGCGCTGCCCCGGGCAAGGACCAGGCCGAGGTCCACGATTACCACGATCCGGCCGTACCGCTGATCGCCGGCTCACTACGGCGTCGCCTGCCGGGGTATCGAGCGCTCGGCTTCACCCGGAAGGCGTGAACGCTAGGAAGCATCGGCCACAAGGTTCGAGCAGGCCTTACGACGGTTGGTGACCTTCACTGTTGCGGTCGGTGCCATAGTCGCGCGCCAGGATCCCATTCCTGTGATGCGGCGGCTCCCTCTTTCGCCGGATCGGCGTACACGATGACGTCTTCGAGGACGTCCGCGAAAGAGGACGGGAGTCGGTCGTCGAGACGCTGTTTGCGCCGCCAGGCTGCCCAACGGGCCTGGCCGAGAGTGGTGTAACCGTCGAGCGCGTCGGCGAGGGGCGAGAGTTCGACGCGGCGGTAGGCTGCGACCTCCGCAAGTGCGCGTTGCAGCTCGGTTCTGTCAGTCGGGTGGCGTCTGGTGAGGATGTAGATGTCGGCGAAGTCGCGCCACCGGGTGTTGGCAGTGCCGCGTTGTACGGCGGTGATGATCTTTTCCGCGTACACCATGGTCAGCGGGTAGCCGGTCAGGGTGATCGACCCGCCGAGGAGCCTGGGAAGGTGAACACTTCGTGGGGCGGGCCAGATGGGGTCGCCGATGGTGACATCGATATGCAGGCTGAGCTGCGCGCTGGCAAGTGTTGCGGTCAGCGTGACGCGGACGCCGCTGTACTCGTCATCGTCCCGGATTACTTCTGCCGTGGCTGCGTCAGTGTCGAAGACGAGTCCGTCGTCGACGGTACCGGCGGCGATGGCGCAGACGAGCCGCAGGACGTCCTCACGGCTCCCGGCGATCTCTCGTGCTTGGACGTCAATGTCGCGGGTCGGGCGGCGCGCGTCGTAGGCGGCGAGGAGCACGCCGCCCTGCAGCCGCTAGCCTGGCGGCGATTCTGGCCCTTGTGTCAGGAATTGTGAGCGGGACCATTGCGGCAAATCCGGCAGCGCGAAACACTGAGGCACACTTGACTGGTGAAACCGACCGGTCTAAAGCAGAATTCCTTCGAACGCAGCGGCATGAGGCCTACGCTAACCTCATCGCAAATGAGACCCAACTGTCGTATGCCGAGTACCGCTTCAAGATTCTGTTCGGCGGTCTTGATCGCCGATACACGCCCACTTCGGACCAGTACTACGATTTCCGCAAGTCCGAGGATCAATATCTCGTCAAACTTCTTGAGGGCGTCGGCAACGTCGAGGTAGTCGGTGCGCCACAAGCCGTTGCTGCAGCGGAAACCATGATGAATATCCACGGCGATAGGAATAGGGCTATCGTGTTCCTGCAACTACACACCCTTCGACGTCAACAACTCACCTCCGCGATTCTTGAGGAGGTCAATCAAGCTGCTCGAAAGCGTGAAGACGAATAATCTCACGCTAATGCCGAATTCAGAGCAGCGGCTCGAACTGACCTAGGTTGAACCGGCTTCACTCAGTCAGTCAGTCTCGCGGGCGGGCATTCGACTCATTCAGATACGTGCTGCTACCAGCCATAGCTGGCGAGTTACATGTCCCGGCGGACCGCCAGGTTCTCACTGTCTTGTCGCTTTCCTCAGTGAGTGCTCGTTGTTCGGACGGAAGTGTTGAAGGGACTGTGGTCTCGCAGCCTGTCTTAGCCTGAGATGTGACTACTGTGGAGTACCACCTCAGACGGATCTATCGAAGGCTTGCGGTTCAGTCTCGCGTCGAGATGGCCCGCGCCATCGCGGCGAACACCTGAACGACTGGCTTGCAGCAGACCGGGCGCCGAGCCTGACGCTCGGGTCTGTGGTTGTCATACCGAAGCTCGACACAGATGAAAGGCACCGTGATGACCCATCGCGGAGTGCAGGCCGTCGCCGCAGGCCATCCTGAGTTCCCTTCGGATGATCGCCCTCGGCCGGTCAGCGAGCGACTCGACCAACTGCCCAACGCAAACGCAAGGCGGTGTCGTAGGTGACCGACCATGAGGCGGACTCCGAAGTGTCAGAGCCGATCGGCGAGCCGCGCCCGGCAGCCATCTCGATCATCACGACGGAGCACTTCACGTTGCAGGGCGCCCGCGCAGCCACGATCAGTGAATCGACCGGTCGAGCCAGCATGTTCCTAGGTTCGGTGTCGGCGGGCCTCGTCGCTCTCGGGCTCATCGCAGCGGCTCAGGAAACCGGCAAGCTCTTCGACGTCGTGGGACTCGTACTGTTCTTCACGCTAACTATCGTCGGCGTGGTCACCTTCGAGCGTGCCTTACAGTGCGGAATCGAGGATCTGGGGTATGCGCAGCGAATCGCACGGCTGCGGGCTTACTACTTCGAACAGGCTCCCGAGCTGACCCCCTACCTTCACAGCGTCCTGGTGAGCGAGCGACTTCAGATCCAAGGCTTGTGGGACGGCTAGTTGCAGGGTTTCCGCACGATCGCAGGCATGATCAGCGTGATCACGTCGGTACTCGCCGGCTCCACCCTCGCGCTCCTGATCACCACGGTGTCCGGGCCTTTCTCGGGGGCTGCAGTTCCCGTCGGTGCGGCGGCGGCGATCGTCGCTGAAGTCGGGCTCATGCTCTATCAACGGGCCGCCTGGATGCGAGCTAACCGAGTGTCTGCGGAGACCAACGCACGCTGAAGGAATGCCGCCAGTTCATTTCACGGACGCGGATCATCCGCGGTCCAGCGGCGTTGGGGGCACCTAGCCCCTCGACGTGACGCACTAGTACCGGGCACCCGGCACTGGAGCCGTCCGACATAGCGCGAATGAGCGTTGGAGCTCATTCGGTCACTCGCGGCGCCATCCGGCGCCCTGGGACGTTCGTTGTGGCGTGCGAGGCGGCGGGCTTTCGACTCCCTTCTCGCGCAGGGCGCCGGTCAGGGTCGGGGTGAAACCGACGAAGTACAGGCCGGGGGCCGCTGCTTTTCCGGCGGTCACGCGAGGAGTGCCGTCCGCGAGGAGGATCGTGTCTGCGTTAGCCCTGTCGGTCAGCTTCTGTGCGCCGAGGGCAACCCGAAGCAGCAGACGTGTAGCGGGGCTGGCCTGGGGGGCGGAGGCACCGGAACCCAAGGCGCTCAGCCAGACGACACGCGGTGCCGCGATGGGGCTGGCGGTGAGGTGGGCGGCTGCAGTGGCGTCGATCGCGGGGGTGACAGCGGTGGCTCCGGCAGTCAAGGTGCCTGCGGGGCTGTTCTTGGTGGTGCCGAGGCCGGAGACGACGGGTAGAGGTCTCAAACAGCAGCCGTGCGAGCAGGTCACGCCCAGCTTCAGTGGTCGCGGCTGCCCAGGACTGGACCGTTGGTTCGGTCATGCAGGGTGTCGGTTGCCCTCGCCGACGCAGACGCCGGGGATCGAGAGGCGCCGGAACAGGTGTGGGTGCGCGGTGGCGCTGTCGGGGTAGACGGCGCGGAGGGGCCCGAACTCCGGCTGGTGGTTGGTGGCCGCGAAGGCGGCGGTGTTCTCAAAGACCGCGTAGTTGAGGAACAATCGGCTGCCCTCGAGTCCTTGGTGGAGTTGGGCGGAGATGTAGCCCGGCTGGGATTTGAAGAACTCGGCGTCTTTGCGCCACGCAGCCTTGAAGTACTCCCGGTCCTCGTGGTCGACGTCGAAGAGGTTCACCAAGATGGTGGTCTGGGTGGTGGTGTCGGAATACTGCTGCTGAAGGCTGAAGCTGGGATCGAGCTCGACGTGCTGCAGTCCGTGGTCCTGCTCGCTGACCTGCAGGTCGGTCGAACCGTCGGACTCCCCGACACAGATGCCCGGAACGGCCACGCGCCGGAACAGGTGCGGGTGGGCGGTGGCGCTGTCGGGGTAGACGGCGCGGAGGGGGGCGAACTCCGGCTGGTCGTTGGTGGCCGCAAAGGCAGCGGTGTTCTCGAAGACCGCGTAGTTCATGAACATCCGGCTGCCCCCGATTCCCTGGTGCAGCTGCGCGGAGATGTAGCCGGGCTGGGCGGCGAAGAACTTGGCGTCGGCCAACCATGCCCGCTTGAAGTACTCGTGATCCTCGGGGTCGACGTCGAAGATATTGATCAAGATTGTGGTCTCGTTCGAGGAGTCGGCGTATTCCTCTTCGAGTCGGAAAGTTGGGTCCAGCTCAACGTGCTTCAGCATGGGCGCTCCTTCGATGGGTTGGTCGAATGGTCGCTGGTGAGCCCACGCGGCGTCAGGCCCCGGTCCACTCAAGACAAGGACGCAATACCGGCACCCCACCTCGAGTGGCAGACCACCGCTGAGCGAACGGCGGCCCGCCCGCTTAGCTTGGTGAATGGCGACCGACAACGCCAACGATCGTTCGAGCTCACACCTATCGCCTATGGTGATACCTGCGGAGTTGACTCAGCTGCCGTATGTGGTCGCTGTCCTCAAGGAGCGAGGGTTCGGGAAGGGAAGCCCTACGACGAGAACGTCGTCCAGTGGGCCGTGCACTGCGCTGCTCAGACGTGACACTCGCCCGGTGGAGCTCACGGCTGCGGGGTCGAGGAGGCGAACTCACCGAAGAGCCACTCCTATGAACGGTTCATCGGCACCAACCTATCTTCCACGCGCTGCCAGTGCTCAAACCCACGCGCTGGGGGTGTCGTCGATGGCGCGCCGCCCCGATCATCGGTGTCATTCGACGTCAGCAGGTGGGCTACAGCGCGACAAAATTGTGCGGCGTAGTGCTCGAGTTGCCGCGGAGACAGGACGATCAATGGGGATACCGAGCCCGAGTTGGATCGCCGGTGGCGGGTCGCGAAGGTCGACACGGACGAGGCCCGTGGCGGCCGTGATGAACTCTTCGGGTACGAAGGCGATGCCTAGGCGAGCGCTGGTCATCCGTAGGGCGGTGGAGACGTCGACGACCTCCAGACTGACGTGACGTCGGACGTCGTGGGCGGCGAACAGGTTGTCGATCAGTGCTCGGTTACCCCAGTGCTGCGGGAAGTCGATGAACCGGCGTTCGCTGATGTCGCGGTAGGTGACCTGGCGTCGGGTGGCCAACGGGTCTTGGCTGTGGCAGGCCAACGCCAGTTGCATATGAGCGACGCGGTCGATGCGGACACCCTCAGGGTGGCGGGTGGGAATCGGGATCAGCATCATCTGCACTCGCCCGTCGAGTAGTTCGTTGACGCGGTCCTCGAGTGGCCCTGCAGACAGCGTCAGCCCGACGGACACGTTCGGGTAAGTGCTTTGGAACTCGGTCAGCGCCGCGATCAGGTCGAACTTTCCGGTGGAGAGCACGGTTCCGATAAGGACCGAGCCCTGCAGTCCGCTGGCGAGCGCGTCGAGTTCGTCTCGTGCCCGCTGCACTTCGCCAAGAATATTCCGAGCTCGGTGCATTAGCAGCCGCCCGGCGTCGGTCAGCTCGGTGCGGCGCCCAGACCGGTCGAACAAGACGACTCCAACCTCCCGCTCGAGTCGCGAGACCGCAGCCGACGCGGCTGACTGCACCACGTGGGCGCGGCTCGCGCCGCGAGTAAAACTACGTTCCTCGGCGACCGCAAGGAAATACTCGAGTTGACGGAGCTCCACGGATGTCATCATCGTCCGTGATACGAGCCAGCTCAACCAATCGTTGGACATCATCCCGCTTGAGCGCCAGTGTGACGTGCGTGAGGGTTACCCGACTAGGCCATGAGTCGGCCTGTGAGGATGAGACCTGCGACGGTACCGTCGCGGCGGTTGCCCGTCGGACTCGACGGAGCACGCGATGATGACCTCTTCATCGCCGTCCGGCCGCGGCAAAGGTGCCCCGGTGATGCTTCCGCCTGACGGGGGCAGGGTCATCAGCGGCGGCTCCGTGCATGCCCGGCTTCTCGTCGCCCACGACCACCCCGCTTATGCGTCCAGCTTCGAGATGTCAGTGGCGCCGGGTTTTGATGTCGGGGCGCACGTCCATCGCAATGGTGAGGAGATGATTTTGGTCCTCGAAGGTGAGCTCGACATTTTGTGCTTCGAGCCTCTTGACCGCGCGATCAGCAATTGGCATGAGTGGCGAGACGATTCCGGGCAGGTGTACTTGCGCGGCGGACCAGGAGCGTTTATGTATGTTCCTCCGGGGACGCCGCACGCCTTCGCGAATCCCACCATGGGCCCAGTGCGAATGTTCTTCCAATCCTCCGTCCAAGGTGGCCACGAGAACTACTTCGCTGAGCTCGGGCAACTGCTGCGCGAATCTCAAGGGAAACCCCCTCCAACGGCTATTCCCGAGCTCGAGGAAAAGTACGGAACGGAACAGATCACCGCCATGTTGGCTGGATAACTGTCCTCAAAGACCTGGCCGCGACGACGATCGGCTGCCCATAACAGCACGGCACCAAACTCTGACCCCGGGCAGACCATCGACACACCGTGAACAACATTGAAGGGGCATCGACACCTCGGTTGGCGTCTCCTTTCCGCGGCTGCCCGAACGAAAAGGTGAGGAGTCACTGATGAGTGACAATGGCAAGGTTTTCGTCCCGTCGAACCCCTACGAGGCCGGTCCGGTTCACGGGATGCTGAGCCCGTTCGAGCCGAGCACCAGGAGGCTGTCAGCGGGCTGGCAGATCGATCCCAGGTTCAAGCCGCTGCCCACCGACATCGTCCTGGACAAGGACGTGGCGGTGACGTTGCGCGACGGGGTGACCATCTACGTCGACGTGTTCCGCCCCGCAGGGGCCGAGACCGTGCCCGTCATCGTCGCGTGGAGCCCGTACGGCAAAAGTGAGGGCACCGCGCCCAGCGTTGCGGGCATCTTCGGCCTGGTCGGTATGGACATCGGCCTCCGCTCAGGGCTGGAGAAGTTCGAGGGTCCCGACCCCGCCTACTGGTGCGCGCACGGCTACGCAGTCTGCAATCCCGACGCCCGAGGGATCGCCGACTCCGACGGCGACGCCGTCGTGTGGGACCGGCAAGAGGGCCGCGACTGTTACGACCTCATCGAATGGCTGGCCACTCAAGACTGGTGTACCGGCAAAGTCGCGATGAGCGGAACCTCTTACCTCGCGGTCTCGCAATGGTTCACCGCCGCCGAACAGCCCCCGCACCTGACGGCGATCAACCCGTGGGAGGGCGTCAGCGACGTGTACCGGGACCTCGTCATGCGCGGAGGTATGCCCGATCTGGGCTTCGCCGAGATGCTGCAGCAGAAGTTCGCCGGCAAGAACCGACGCGAAGACGTCATTGCAGAGGCGGAACGGTACCCGTTGATGAACGACGTGTGGGAGGACAAGATCCCGCAGTTGGACAAGATCACCGTGCCGGCGTACGTCGTCTCCAGCTACTCCCACACCCTGCACACCCAGGGAACGTTCCGCGCTTGGCGGGGAATGGCGTCCGAGGATAAGTGGCTGCGCACCCACGCCAGCCTGGAGTGGCCCGACTACTACGACGAGGCGAACGTCGAGGATCTCCGCCGATTCTTCGACCACTACCTGAAAGGCAAGGACAACGGCTGGGAAGAGACTCCGCGGGTCCGCTACTCGGTGCTGGACCTTGAGGGCGGCGACCGTACCGGCCTGCCGGCCGGCCAGTTCCCGCCCGAAAGTGTCATCGACACGAACTACTACCTCGACGGGCGCAGCCGGAGCCTCAGCCCCGACGTGCCGGCGGCAGAGGCGAAGGCAACGTACAACTCCGCAACGCTTCCCGGCCAGGTGTCGTTCACGGTGCGCTTCGACGCAGAGACGACGATGGTCGGCTACTGCAGGGCGCACCTCTGGGTTGAGACTGAAGGCGCCGACGACGCCGACCTGTTCGTCCTCGTCCAGAAGCTGACAGCCAACGGCACACCCCTGCAGCAGTTCAACACCCCGAACCAGGGTGCGGCGATCCAGGACGTGACCGAGCGCACTGGTTCGGTGCTGCGGTACAAGGGCTCGCCCGGCCGCCTCCGCGTCTCCGCGCGACACCTGGACCACGCGCTGTCCACCGACACGGTGCCGGTGCACACGTTCGACCGCGTGGACAAACTGCACGTAGGCGAGATCGTAGAGGTCGAGATCGACCTGTTCCCGATCGGACTTATGTTCCGGCCCGGCCAGCAGCTACGCCTGGCGATCAGTGCCCACAACATGTTGGGTGGGATCTTCCCAGGCAACGCCTTCCACGACGGCCAGACGACAGGGCGGGTCACTGTTCACACCGGCGACTCCCACGCCTCATACCTGAAACTGCCCGTCCTGCCGACCTGACGTCGTCGGCCCGAGTAAGGCGAGTGCGTCGCGAACACCGCCTGACGGTGTAGCCGCCCCGGCCGCCGACAGCGGGCTGAAACCTCGACCGGATGCGTCCGTTCTTGGCTTAGGTTTGACGATGTGGGCGCCCCGCCTGAGCGCGATGGCCCCATTCGGGAGGGTCTCGACAACCGTAGGCCGGCGGGATGCCGACCCGACGCAGGGCCGCGCTGCGTCACAATCCGACGCGCGGCCTAATCGTTTTAACGATATGGCTGAACACGCGCAGGCCACCGATGTGGACGGTCTGCGATCCTGGCGGCCGCATCGGCAAATCAAGTCGATTCGCTCGAGATCTGCGTGCCTGATGGCGGATGCAGATCGAGTTCGGCGTCGCGAACCCGACGCTGTTCGCTTCCTGAGCGACCCTGGGGCGTGGCTGCGCACCTTTACCGCTGATCTTCCGTCAGCGTGCCAGGCCAGAAACACCGTTTACTGCACAGTCCCGGGTCCCCGCGGCGTGGCTGACCGTTGCGACGTGGGATCAGCACGTCCCGTTCCCGTGGTCTGGTTTCCTTTCGCTGCCGGGGGGGCTCCAACGGGTTCATTGAGCCCTGTGCCGGTCGGGGCTCTCAGGTGGACGTGCTGCCCGTCCCAGCTGATGGGCGTGGGGTCGCTGATGACTCCGACGAATCCCCCGTCGGCGTCGTCGTGGAGGAAGGCCAGGAACTGGGGCTGGCCGGTGGCGCGGTTGTCGATGACCCGTCCGACGTAGAGGCTGCTGTCTGTGAGGAGTTGGGCATTGGCGATGTCGTAGGGACCGAGAGGGGAGGCGGCGGGAGCGGCCCAGATTCCGCCGCTGGTCGTGCTTCGGCGGGTTTGAGCGAGGTCTGGTCCGAGGCAGGAGAAGACCAGCAGTGGTTGGCCGTCGATGACGGTGATCTGGGTGACTTCGAGCTGGCCGAACCCTTGGCCGGGTTGGCTGAGCGGGGGTGTGAGTTCCCAGTTGCGGAGGTCAGGTGAGCGTGCGTGGCCGACGACTCCACGGTCGTCGGTGGGTCCGTGGTGCGCGCGGGCGGTGATGAGCATGTGCCAGCCGTCGCCGGCCGGGTCCGGGAAGACCCAAGGGTCGCGGAAAGCTTCGTCGTGCCAGTGGCCGTCCGTCAGCTTTTCGTACCATCGGGAGTTGGCGGTGAGGACGGGGTTACTCGGGTTCTTCGTCCAGCGCATGAGGTCGGGTGAGGTGGCATAGCCGATGGTTTGGACGTTTCCTCCCGGGGTCATTGTGGTGCCGGTGTAGAACATGAACCAGGTGCCGTCGGGGTGGCGAACTGTGGATCCGGTCCAGGTGGCGAGGTCGTCGAAAGCCGGCGGGTCGCTGCGGACGAGAGCGTCGGTCACTCGTTCCCAGGTGGTCAGGTCGGGGGAGACGGCGTGACCGATTGATGCCCGGTGGTGCCGGTGGTGGGGGTTGTGGAGCGCGCGCGAGGCGTAGAGGAAGAAGAGGTGGTACTGGTGGCCGTCGTCGACGAGCCAGAAGTCCCACACCCACGCCTCGGGTAGGCGAAACATCGGGTCAGCCCTTCACACCGGAGGAGGCGATGGAGTTGACGAATGATCGTTGGAAGGCGATGAACAGGATCAGCACAGGGACCGTGATGATGCTGGCGTAGGCCATGATCTGACCCCAGGAGACATTGAGCTGTTTGAAGTAGTCGATGCCGACCATGGCCGGGCGCAGTGATTCGGTCTGGACGACCATCAACGGCCAGAGGTATTGGTTCCAGGCGGGCAGGAAGGTGAGGATGGCCACGGTGGCCACAGCTGGTCCGGCGAGAGGCATGACGATGCTGCGGTAGATGCGGAACCAGCCGGCTCCGTCGACGGTGGCGGCTTCGTCGAGCTCTTTGGGGATGGAGTCGAAGTATTGGTAGAAGAGGTAGATCGAAAACGCGTTGGCGATGAACGGCACGATCTGCACCTGGTACGTGTCAAGCCAGCCTTGGGAGTAGCCGTTCACGTCGACGAACGGGAGCTTGTTGACCCACCACAGCAGCGGCAGGGCCATCGTCTCGAAGGGCACGATGAGGGTGGCCAGGATGACGCCCAGGATGATTTGTTGTCCGCGGAACTTGATGCGGGACAGGGCGAACGCGGCCATCGAGTTGACGACGAGTCCCAGAGCGACGGTGGCGACAGAGATGAGGACGGAGTTCAGGAGGAACTGCGCGAACGGGACCCGCTGGAAGACTCCGGTGTAGTTGGCCAGGTTGAGGTGTCCGACGGGTAGGAAGGCACGGATGGAGGTGAGGTCGGAGAAGATCTGCACGTCTGGTTTGAAGCTCGAGATGATCATGAACAGCAGCGGCAGACCGAAGACGAGAGCAAGAACGATCCGGAGCACCAACAGGAGTCCATGGACGACGCGATGGTTGCTTTCGTCGGCTCGACGAGGTGCGGGTGCGTCGATATTCGCGAGGGTAATGGCGGTGTCGGTCATTTGCGGACGTCCTTGTCTCGGGTGAGGAAGCGTTGGACCAGCGACACGGCGAGCACGATGGCGAAGAAGACCAGGGAGATGGCGGAGGCGTAGCCGGTCTGTTGCTGTTGGAAGCCTGTCCGGACGGCCTGGAAGACCAGCGTCGAGGTGGCGTCCAGGGGTCCGCCCTGGGTCATGATGTTGACCTGGGAGAAGAGGGCGAACGCGGCGATCGTGATGGTGATCAGGATGAACGTTCTGGTTTGTCGCAGGCCGGGCCAGGTGACGTGCTGGAACTGTTGGAACTTGGTGGCGCCGTCGAGGTTCGCGGCTTCGTAGAGCTCACCGGGGATCGTTTGCAGCCCGGAGAGCCAGATGACCATGTGGAAGCCCATGGCCTGCCAGGCCGACATCAAGATGATGGCGATGAGGGCGGTGTTGGGGTTTCCGAGCCAGTCGGGACCGGCGATGCCGAACTTGGCCAGGACGGCGTTGATCAGCCCGTTGGGCTGGTAGAGGAACAGCCACAGCATGGAAACCACCACGATGGAGGTGACGACTGGGAGGAAGAAGACGGTCCGGAAGAAGTTGACCCCGCGCATCTTGACGTTGACCAGCAAAGCCAGGCCGAGGGCGAGTGCTGACTGGAAGGGCACGATCACGGCGGCGAAGATGACGGTGTTGCGGAGGGACTTCCAGAAGGTGTCGTTCTCGAACAGCCGGACGAAGTTGTCGACGCCGATGAAGGTGGCCGGTTGGGGCGAGATGAGCCGGGCATTGGTGAAGGCCAGGATGAACGTCAGCCCGATCGGAATGATCAGAAACGTGATCATCAGCACCGCGGCCGGTAGCAGCATCAGCAAGGCCACGGTGCTGGGGTGGCGGCCTGGGGTGGCCGTCTTGGTTTGTGCTGTGGGGACGCCGACCTGAGGTGTTGCAGGCATTTTGTGCGTTGTTGAGGTGCTCACGGTGGTCCTGTCTGCCGAGTTGCTGTGGTTTTCGGAGATAGCCGGACCATGCAGCTGAGGGGCGACAGGCGTATCGCCCCTCGGCTGCACAGTGGTTACTGGAAGTAGTTGTTGGACTTCTGGTTGTCGTCGATGTCCTTGACGGCTTGGTCCAGCGACTTCTTGGGATCGGCTCCGGTGAGGATGTCCTGCGCGGTCTTGGTGAACTCGGTGGCGATGAAGGGGTAGCCGGGAGTGACGGGGCGGACCTCGGCGAACTTCTTGGAGTATTCGCGGAAGACGGCGTTGGCGCCGCCGGCCTCATAGCCCTTGACCTGTGTCGCGGCTGCATCGGTGGCGGGGATGTTGGTCGTGGCGGTGGAGACTGAGGCAACGTACTTGTCCTGGGCGGCGAACTTCATGTAATCCAAGGCACCGGCCGTGTCGGAGCAGCCCTGGGAGATGCCCCACTGCCAGGAGCCGCCACCGATTTTTGGACCGGACCCGAAGTTGGGCGGCGGGAGGAACACGACGTCGTCGCCGAACTTCTTGCGGGTGTCGACCGCGGTCCAGGTGCCGTTGTAAAGGATGGCGGACTTGCCGTTGATGAAGTCCTTGGCGGGGTCGGCGCCCGACTTGAGCGGGGCGTACTTGTCGGTGACCAGGCTCCGGAACCAGGCCGCCCACTTGATCGCTGCCTCTCCGTTCAAGACGCCGTCGGCAGATTTGTAGTCACTTCGGTTGATCAGGTCTGCGCCGAAGCTTTGCAGCATGGGGGAGTAGGCGTAGGGCCACCACTCGCCGGTGAAGCTGGTCGCGATGTCCAGTGGGTGGTCGAAGTCACCGGAGGCCTTGATCTTGGCTAGCGCGGACGTGAACTCGTCAGATGTCCAGGGTTGGTCGATGCTGGGCACGCGGATGCCGTACTTCTTCAACACCGACTTGCGGGAGACCATGGTCAGGGCCACGTCGTAATAACCGTAGGAGTAGGTCTTGTCGTTGTATTTGCCGACCGTGGACGGCAGGAACTTCGACAGGGTGTCATCCATGCCATCGAGCGGGGCCAGGTAGCCGGCCCAGGCCCAGTTCGGCACGTTGGGCGCATCGATGTCGAGCACGCAGGGCAGCTTCTTCGCGGCGGCTGCCGCTACCACGGACTGGTTGTACGAGTCCTGGGGGAAGGCCTGGATCTTGACCTTGTACTTGGTCTGGCTGGCGTTGTAGTCGTCCACGATCTTGGTGATGGCACCGAGCTCGCCCGCGTTCCCGGCGTTGTGCGTCCACATGGCGATCTCACCGCCGCCGGACTGGGTGCTGCCTCCGCTGCTGCCGCCTTTGGCGCAAGCCGTCACCGACAGCGGCAACACCGCTACCAGTGCCAACGCGGCAAGACGTTTGATGTTGCCTAGCTTCACGATCTCCTCCTTGAGGTCGGGCCCGGTGAGGGACCGCCTGAGGCGGTCCGTCTCTCGACCACTACAGGGTCAAGAGGGGTGCTAAATTGATTAAGCAAGGGGAACTTAGCACGCGGGGCGGCTTGCCGACAAGGGGTTGCTAAAAGGTTCCTACTAGGATGATTTTCAGAACAAGCAACGACGCTTGGTGACACAGATCGAGCAGGTGAACGAAGGAGTGGCTGATGAGGCGACCGACACTTGCTGACGTGGCTGATCGGGCGGGTCTGTCGAAGACCGCCGTCAGCTTGGTCCTCAACAACCGGCCCAACTCGCGGCTGTCCGCGGACGCCGAGCAGCGCGTCCGAGACGCCGCCCGCGATCTCAACTACCGCCCCAACCCGGCCGCGCGCAGTCTCCGACTGCGCAAGACCCGTACGGTCGGCTTCATCTCCGACGACGTCACCGTGACCCGTTATGCCTCAGCCATGATTCGTGGTCTTCTCGACGTTGCTGAGGATCACGACCACACAGTTCTCATCGCCGAGACCGGCAGCAGCAGCAGACGCATGCAGCAGGCACTCGAGGTGATGATCGACCGGCAAACGGACGGCATCATCTTCGGTCTGATGGCCGCCCGCCAGATCGTCGTTCCTGACCTACCGGCCGAGGTGCCAGTCGTGATGCTCAACGCCACCAGCACCCAAGACCACCCGGCCGTACTACCGGACGAGTACCAGGCCGGGTACCAAATAAGCCGACTGCTTCTCGACCGAGGCCACCGCAGAATCGGCCTCATCGGCGACTGGCCGTACCCCACTTTCGAGCCCACCGATTCAGCCACCATGAGTGAGCGGTTCGCCGGCATCCACGCTGGCCTGGCCGAAGACGACGTGACCCCGGCAGTGAAGATCCCGCTACGCGGATGGGAGCCGGCGGCCGGTTATACGAGCGCACATCAGCTCCTGGCCAGCGGTTCTGATGTCACCGCCCTGATCTGTCTCAACGACCGCTTGGCGTTCGGGGCGTACCAAGCCCTCCACGAGGCCCGCCTGCACGTCCCAGACGACGTATCCATCGTCTCCTTCGACGACGACGACGTAGCCTCCTACCTCAGGCCAGCCCTCACGACCGCCCGCCTGCCTTACGAACAGATGGGCAGAAGGGCTATGGAACTCGTGCTCGCAGAACGCGAAGACACACGACGACACTTGATCCCCATGCCGCTGCAAGACCGCGACTCCGTGAGGCCAATCCTCTCCCCATAGCCGTCGAACCAGCCGCCGATGACAAGTTTGCCGAAGAAGATGACACGTGCCGGCGATAGCAGTCGCATCGTTCTTTTGGTCTGGCGGACGTCAGGCGAGACCCATCTGCTGGGCTTGGACGGTGGCGTCCCAGAAGGCCGCGATCTCGATGACGCGGTCTCCGTCCCACTTGACGGTCTGGACGAACTCGACGTCAAAGGACTGTCCGGTGGGGGGGACGATGCTGCCGTCGGGCATTGCCATCTCTCCGGTGAAGGTTCCCGTGACCTGGCTGATCACGGTGGTCCAGTCACCCTTGCCGAATTGGACGGTGTAGGGGTTGTTCGCCACGTGGACGTCGGGGAACATCCTGAACATCGCCTTCATCGTTTCGGCGTGCGCCGGCCTACCGTAGATTGGCTGGGCATTGCCGGTGACGTGGGCGATCATGTCCGGGTGGTGCACCGCATCCATGGCGGCGAAGTCGCGGTTGTTGAAGGCGTCGTCGCCTTGCTTCATCAGCACGAGCAGATGCTGGGTCCGGTCGTTGGTGTCAGGTGCGTTGGTCATGGTGACTCCTCTGGTTGTGGTGCTCGGTCGGCTCCTCGACGACATCCGTGGCACACCGGTCTCGATGTCGTTCACCCATTTCGTTGGCGCTAGCAACGTTGGTTATTCCAACGTAACACAGAATGTTGGGACGTCCAACGGTTAGAGTGGTGGCATGACTGATGAAGGCGACGAGATGCGTCCGCCCGCACGGCTCCGAACTCTCGCCTCGTGGCAGGCCAGCAAGACATCGACGCTGGGAGCCCGGCTCACGTCGACACGGATGCCTCTCAGCGCCAGGGCGGACTTCGCGATCCTTGCCGCCTTGGAGGAGTACGGCCCGCTCAGCCAGGCCGAGTTGGGGCGCCGCCTCGGCCTCGACCGCAACGACGTCAATGCCATCCTCAACCGACTCCAGCCCTCTCAACACGTGGACCGAGGTGTCGACCCTGGGGACCGGCGCCGCAACATCGTCGCCCTCACTGACACCGGCCACCGACATCTGGAACAGCTGCAGCTCCTCGCCGACGCCGTCCAGGACGAGCTTCTCCGCGGCTTGAGCGTCACCGAACGACGACAGCTGCACATGCTGCTGGAAAAGCTGCTGAGCAGCCATCAAGGGCAACCAGCCTGACTGACAGGCAAAGGCTCAGCTCGCTTGGTGTTGACCGAGACGGTGCGGGGCCAGCTGTAGCGGTGGGCCAAGGGTGCGAAGGTCGGCTGCAGGGTGCGTCCGGCACGACGGCCATTCGTCCACAACGGACGCACGGCGCTCAGAAGGTGGCTAGTACCTCATAGACATCCGCGCTCTCCACCTGCATCGAGGGCGGTCGGGGTGAGGTCCGTGCCGGCTCCAAGGCGGATCTCGCGGCGTCTTCGCTGTCGAAGATCATCACGTTCAAGGTCCCGCCCGCCCTGTCGGTCATCCAGAGTCCGGAGACGATTCCGGGAGCCTGTCGCACCCGCGGCACGACGTTCGCCTCGACGAGGCGCCCACTCAGGTTGATGTGGTCGGCCGGTCCGCTCTCGCGAACCACCACTGCGTACATCGCTCTACCTCCTAGATCCTCATGGCGTCGGGGAGCTTCACAAGAGGCCGAGTAGATCAGCCTCGATCTCCAATCGGCGGTCCACCGGAGTGTCGCACTCAGCTCCCACAATTCATGCCAGTATCATTCTCTCCAATGTCAGAGAACGCAACCCCCCGGCGTCGCTACGACTCGAGCAGACGCCGCCAACAGGCGGCCCTGACCCGGCAACGGATCGTCGATGCCGCGGCCGGGGTCTTTGTCCAGCGTGGTTATCTGGCAGCGACGATCCCCTTGATCGCGCGCGAAGCTGGCGTGGCGGTTGAGACGGTCTACCGCTCGACGAGCGGGAAGGCTGGGTTACTGCGCGCAGCGATCCAGGCCACGCTGGCCGGCGGTGCTCAGCGAGCAGAGCTTCCGGTCGAGCAGCGCCCAGGTATTCAACGCGTGATCCAAGAGACCGACCCTCGCCGTCAGCTGCGGGCGTATGCGGCCACGCAGCCGGGCGTCTGGTCGAGGGTCGGCCCTCTGCTGCGTGTTCTCGACGAAGCGTCCGGCGATCCGGATCTCGCAGCGCTTCGCGCCGAACTGGCCGAGGAACGCCTACAGGGTCTCAAGAACTTCGCCACCCTGCTGGCAAGCCGCGGCGTGCTCAGGACCGACCTGACTGTCGACAGGGCTCGCGACTTGATCTGGACCCTGTGCGCCCAAGCCAACTACGACGCTCTCGTCACCGTCCGCTCATGGACTCACAGCGAGTACCGTGCATGGCTTTCTGAGACCCTGGCCGCGAGCCTTCTACCTGCCGAAACATAGATCTCGTCTCCGACATGGAGAATTGCCGGGTTGTCTGCTCGGGAGGTCAGAGGCGCGTGGATGACGGAGTGACCGACCGAACGGGCTGCGGGCATCCCCGCCGTTCCGCGAGGAGGTCCGCCGGCGGCGCACGCAAGTGAGGCGTTCGACGGCCGACGTCGGTCGGTCAGGATGCCGTGCCGACCACGACATTCCAAGGTCGGATCGACCATGAGCGCACCAAGCCGTTGATCACATAGGGGTCTACTCGAACGAAGTCGTCGATGACAGTCCGATCAGCCACCCGCCAGACGAGGAGGGCCCGATCCGGTCGGTCCGCCAAAGCGCCGCCGAGCACGAGCTGCCCGCGTTGGGCCGCCTCGGTCGCCAGCGCAAGATGAACGTCACGGAACTCGGCGCGGCGTTCGATGTAGTCGTCGACCAGGTCGTACTCCAGCAAGAACATGGCACCATCCTGCGCCACGGTTCATTCCGAAGCGCAGCGACAGGTCGGCTCATACGGGGTAAATCGGTGGGCTGCTTCGCGGTCGTCCACTGCGTGCGTCCTGCACGACGATCGCTTTCACGTACAGCGAAGGACTTTCCGCTGCTTGTGGCGAGATGCTCCTTCGACGGTCCGTCTCCGCGTCGTGGTGGATCGAAGCAGGTAGTCGATGCGCCGCCCAGCTTGACGAAGCCTTCCAATCTCAGCCATGTGGGCGGGCGCACCCTCGCCGGTCACACCTCGGCACACATACGTCAGGATGGCCCTACCAAGAGATCTGGAGGCATCATGCCCGGGCACGATGTGGTTGACCCGGCATCGGTCGGGATGAGCGCGGAGCGACTGGAACGAATCGCACCGGCGATGCAGGGCTACGTCGATCGAGGCGTCGTGCGCGGCATCAGCACGCTCGTGGCCCGACGAGGGCAGGTGGTGAACCGCGGCCTGTATGGCCATCGCGACGCGGAGACGGCCGCCGAGATGACCAGCGACACGATCTTCCGGATCTACTCGATGACGAAACCCATCGTGTCGACCGGGTTGATGCTGCTCTACGAGGAGGGCCGGTTCCTGCTCGACCAGCCGGTCAGTGACTTCTTACCGGCGTTCGCCGCGCCGAAAGTGATGAAGGCCGACGGGTCGGTCGTCGACGCCGCAGCCCCGATCACCATCGGCGACCTGCTCGGCCACACCAGCGGCCTCACCTACGACTTCATGGTGGACAATCCCGCTGCCCAGCTCTACCGCGATCATCGAGTCATGCACGATGCGACCCGCACGCTTGAGGAGTGCGTCGACCTGATCGCTTCGCTGCCTCTCGCGTTTCAGCCGGGAGAGCGCTTCCACTACTCGGTCGGAATCGACGTTGCCGCACGGCTCATCGAGGTCATTGCCGATCAGGCGCTCGGCGACTTCCTCTCCGAACGTGTATTCGGCCCGATCGGCATGACGAGCACTGCGTTCGGAGTGCCCGACCACCAGCTGAACCGACTCGCCGCGATGTATGGTCTGCCGGACCTCGTGGGCGAGAACTACGACGCCAACAACCTTGTCAACGCGGCGCTCGCGGGTTCCAACGAGCGCATCGACGTGTCGACCACCTATCCGACGTCGACGCCGGACGTGTTCGTCCGAGGCGGACTCGGCCTGTTCTCGACGATCGACGACTACTTCCGCTTCGCACAGACGCTCGCCAATGGCGGGGAGCTCGACGGCACGCGACTGTGGCGCACTGGTCGGCGATCGCGGAATGATCTGCCACTGTTCCAGGAACGCCTCCACCTGGCTCGCGCGCTGCTGTTTGACCGCGACGGCCAGGTAGCCGTCCGGTCGGACGAGGTAGGCGTTGTCACGGCGGAGGCCGGCTCGGCGAGCCCCTGCACTCCAGGGGAACTGGTGCAACGACAGTCCGCGACTCAGTGCCAGCTCGCGGAGCTGTTCGTCGACGTCCCCGTAGACGTGCAGCTGCCAGTCCAGCTCGTTCAACGGGTCCAGGTTGTGCTGCCCGACCTGCACCTCGACCCAGGGGAGTCGGTCCCCCCCTCGGACTCGTCCGGTTCGTCCGGAGCTGAGCGGACTGGACCGATAGCCGACTGTGAGCTGTGATACCCGCTTAGCGAGTGCCCGACTCGTCCACGACTGCCGCAACAGCAGGGGCAACAGCAACCGGAAGATGACCCGACGCGCGACCCGGTGGGCCGGTCGTGAACCCGCGATGATGGTGAACGCGGCGTCGGTGGTCCTGACCAACGTACGGGCGACCCCGAGCCGCTCGCGCTGATAGGTGTCCAGTAGCTGCGGGGAGGCCCGCCCGTCCAGCACGGCGGCCAGTTTCCACGCCAGGTTCATCGCATCGGCGATACCGGTGTTCATGCCTTGGCCCCCGAGCGGGCTGTGCACGTGCCCGGCGTCACCGAGCAGAAACGTCCGGCCGACGCGGAACAGGTCGGCGACCCGGTGCGATACCTGGTAGGTGGAGAACCAGTTGAGCGTGTCGACCGTGGAGCCGACAGCGCGTTCAGCGGTTGCGCGCAGATCCTCGAAGCTCACGACGTCGCCTTCGGTCAGCCGAGCCGGCACCAGCCCGATGAAACGCTGGGTGCCGGTGCGACGGGCGGGTACCACGAGGATGAAGTCCTGCGCACTCAGGCAGAAGTCGAAGGACGACGGTGCGGGCGCGCCGGTGGACTTCACGTCGGCGACGAAGTAGTCGGCCGAGTAGCTGCCGCCGGGAAACGAGATATCCAGCTGTTGCCGCACCGTACTGTGAGCTCCGTCACAGCCGCCCAGGTAGGAGACGACGACGTCCGCTACGGTGCCGTCCGGGCGGGACACGGTCGCGTTCACGCAGTCTGCCGCCTCGCGCAGCGACACCAGCTCGGTGTCCCACTCCACCTCGACTCCCGCCGCAGCCAGGGAGTCGATCAGGACCGACTCGTGGTCGTCCTGCGGACAGCAGAGGATGTACGGGTAGGGACTCAGCCCCGCTCCCACCCCTGACACGTCGACCTCGACGACGGTGTGCCCCCGGTCGCGGACCGTGACCTGCTCGATGCGGACGCCCCGCTCGACGACTCGCTCGGCCACCCCTAGCGGCTGGTAGAGCTCCAGCGTGCGGGCCTGCACGTCGAGGGCCCTTGACTGGACGGCCTGGCCAGACGCGCGGTCGATCACTCGAACCGAGACTCCGAGGCGGCACAGCGCGAGAGCCAGCGCGAGCCCCACCGGCCCGGCACCGACCACGAGCACGCACGAAGGTGTTCGGTCACTCACGATCTCCCTGCCCACAGCACGAGGATCGTCCAGCGCAACCCTCGACGGGGCTCAACGCTCGGAGGAGGTGATGTCGGTGCTGACCTCGGGGGTCGACGCCGTCTCGCCGACGACCGGCTCGCCCTCGGCCAGACCGAGCTTGGCCCGGACGTTCTTGGTCGCGGATCTCTCGGCCACGAAAGACAAGAAGGGAACGGTGCCGGCCAGCGCGATCAGCAGCAGCCGGGTCCAGCTCCAGTGCGCCCGTCGACCCAGGTCGATCGCGGTGATCAGCAGGATCATGTACAGGTACCCGTGGGGGACCGCCGTCCAGAGCACCACCGTGTCGATGCCCCAGATGTACTTCAGCGGGAGGCCGACGCAGATCAGCACCACCAGCAGGGTTCCGACGAGGTAGGCCATGATCCGGTAGCGAAGCAGGGCTTTGCGCATGGCACCGAGCCTATGTCGGGTTGTGCTGAACCGGCTCGCCCGTCGTGGCTTGATCGGCCGTCCGCCCTGTGTCCTCGGTCTCCTCCGGCTGCCCGACGGGTGCCAGGCCTGCTTCGCTGTCCACCGGGTCCAGCTCCTCGCGCCGCCCGAAGTCCCGCGCCATCCGGATGGCCATGGCCACGGCGAAAGCGCCGAACAGCCACCACTGGAACGCGTAGGCACCGTTGCGGAGCCGCCCCTGGGCCTGGGGGAGTGCGAGCGGTGCCGTCGCCAGGCCCTGGGCTTCGGCGTCGGCGGTGGACAGGGTGACGAACCCGCCGATCAGCTGTCCCGACCAGCTCTGCGCGAGCACGGGCAGCCGAACGGCATCCACGGTCCCCGGCGACGCCACCCCCGCCGGAGCGTCGTCCTCGGACGGGAGCAGCACCCCGACCTCGTCGATGATGCCGCTGGGCGGTGGCGGCGGGGCGGCCATCGAGAAGACCACGCCACGGACCACCGGCACGACGCTCCCGTCGTCCTGCACCAGTGCGGTCAGGACGCGGTAGCCTGCCGCACCACCGGATCCGACCAGCAGCTGCCGAGACACGTCGTAGCGCCCCTGAAACCTGACCGAGCGGCCGTACCCCTCCCTGACGGCCGTGCCGGCCGGGGCCGCGTCACGCAGGGTCAACGCAGGAGCGGCCGCGCGGGCCAGTGCGGTGTTGTCGCCCTGGGACTTGTAGACGTCGAGCTGCCAGATCCCCAGCACCGCCATGGCGCCGGCGAGCACCAGGCCGATCGTGACGATGAGGGCTTGTTGAAGGCGGATCACGGCTAGACCGGTGCGGGGGCGGGGTCGACGACCCGGCCACCCCGAAGCGCGGCGACCCGGACCAGGTCTGCGCACATCTTGCCCAGGCTCCAGCCGGCCGCCTCGATGGCCAACGGGACCGCTGACGTCTCCGTCATCCCCGGGGCTACGTTGACCTCCAGGAAGACGGGATACCCGTCCGCGCCGATGATGATGTCCGTGCGGGACAGATCCGACATGCCGAGCACCTCGTGCACCCGCAGAGCCAGCTGGGCGCAGCGTTCAGCGACCACATCGCTGACCTCGGCCGGGCAGAGGAACCGGGTCTCGCCGGCGGTGTACCGCGCGCTGTAGTCGTAGACGCCCGAGTCCGGCCTGATCTCCACCGCGGGCAGCGCCGTGGGGCCGGCACCTCGGTCGACCACGGCCACGGTCACTTCGGTGCCTTCGATGAAGCTCTCGATCACGGCGACCGGCCCGTACGCGAACGCACCGACCATGGCCGCGGGCAGCTCCTCGGCGCGGGAGACCTTGCTGCACCCCAGGGCCGAGCCGCCCCGCGAGGGCTTGACCATCATCGGGAAGCCGATCTGGCTGCCCAGTGCGGCCACCAACGCCTGCGCACCGAGCTCGCGGAAGATCTCGTGCGGCAGCGCGATCTGGGCGGGAGTCGCGATGCCGGCGTCCTTGACCACCGTGGTGGCGATGGACTTGTCGAACGCCACCCGACAGGCCGACCCGATGGAGCCCACGAAGGGCACGCCGAGCAGAGCCAGCACCTCACGCAGAGCGCCGTCCTCACCGGCTTCGCCGTGCAGCAGCGGGAACACCACCGCATCCGACAGGTCCTGCAGCCGCGGTACCAGGGCGGAGTCGACGTCGCTCTCGATCACGTCCAGCCCACGGGCCCGGAGCGCCTGGCTCACCCGACGTCCAGACCGCAGCGACACGTCGCGCTCGTGGGACAGCCCACCGGACAGCACCACCACGGTGTGGTCGCTCTGTGTCTGGCTCAACTCGGTCTCGTTTCCACTCGTCATGGCTCTGTCGGGTCCTGTCCCGGCGATGAGTTGGTCTGGTGACGCCGGCCGCCACTCAACTCTGGTTGGCTCCGGGCGCCTCGTCCGGTCGGATCGACCGGTGTCGATCTCCGGGGCCCGGCAGTTGACCGGTCCCGAAGGTCTCGTTGACCGACGCCTCGTACTGCAGCACCTCACCGAGCCGGCGGGTACCCTCGATGATCCGTTGCGGGGTGGGGAAACAGTAGGACAGCCGCATGTTGCGGCTGCCGAAGCCGTCGGAGTAGAACGCGGTGCCGGGGACGTAGGCCACGCGAGCAGTAACGGCGCGGGGCAGCATCGCCTGGGAGTCCAGGCCGGGCGGCAGCGTCACCCAGACGAAGAACCCACCCTGCGGTACGGTCCACGTCGTACCGGTCGGCATGTGGTCGGCCAGCCCGGCGAGCATCGCGTCGCGGCGCTCACGGTACATCTCGGAGAAGATCTTGATCTGGCCCCGCCAGTCGTGCTGCTGCAGGTAAGCCGAGATGGCGAACTGGGAGAAGACCGGGGGGCACAGCGTCGCCGACTCCTGGGCCAGCATCAGCTTCTCCCGGACGGCGTGCGGAGCCAGCACCCAACCGACCCGGAAGCCGGGTGCGAACGTCTTGGAGAACGAGCCGAGGTAGACCACGGTGTCGGCGTCCAGGGAGCGCATCGCCGGTGTCGGATCGCCTTCGAAACCGAGCAGTCCGTACGGGTTGTCCTCCACCACCAGCAGGTCCGCAGCCTTGGCCACCTGGAGGATGGCCATCCGACGCTCCAAGGTCTGAGAGACGCCGGCCGGGTTGTGGAAGTTGGGGATCGTGTAGAGGAACTTGATCTTCTTGCCTGCCGCGGTCAGGGCTGCGATCGCCTCGCTCAGGGCCACCGGATCGAGGCCCTGGTCGTCCATGGCCACGTGCACGACCTCGGCCTGGAAAGACCGGAAGACGCCCAGTGCTCCGACGTAGCTGGGGGCCTCGCACAGGACCACGTCGCCCGGGTCGCAGAAGATCCGGGTCACCAGGTCGAGTCCCTGCTGTGAGCCGACCGTCACCGTGACGTCGTCGGGATGGGCGGAGATCCCCTCGAGCTTCATCACCTCGCAGATGGCGTCGCGCATCATCGGCTCGCCCTGGCCGGAGCCGTACTGCATGGCCACCCGCCCGTTGCCCGTCACCAGGTCACCGATGATCGAGCCGACCACGTCCAGCGGCAGGTCGGCGATGTTGGGCATCCCACCGGCGAGCGACACCACCTCGGGCCGGTTGGCCACGGCGAAGAGGGCTCGGATCGCCGAGGCGGTCATCCCGTGCGTGCGCGCGGCGTAGCGGTCGACGTAGCTGTCCAGGCGCGTGTCGCGGCGACGCACACGATCGGTCGGACCCACTCCGTCCTCGTAGATGGATCGCAGCCGCTGGTCCGCGGCCCGGTCCGGCTCGGAAACACTCACCCTCCTAGGGTGCCATCCCGGTCACAGCGACGCATACCATGTCCCCATGGGCAAGCCCAATGATCTCCAGCTCCCCCGGGCGGTGCGCTGGTCGCTCTGGCTGCTGGCGGGAACGGCGGTCGGTCTGCTGGTGGGCTTTGCCTTCGGGCTGGCCAAGCCGCGGGTGCCGGGGCCCGCGGCCCACGTCTTCGAGCAGGGAGGCACCACGTGAGCTCACGGCGCATCCGACCGCTGACTGCGGCTGACTATGACCAGCTGCCCGACCCGTGCTCGCGGTGCACGTTCTGGGAAGCCAGCCTGAGTGATCTGGCCACCTCGTCTGACCATCAGGACCGCGCCCTGGCCAAGCGCGAGTGGGCCGAGGCGGTCACGGCCCGGTGGGGACACTGCGGGGTGATGGCCGTCAACGACGGCGAGATCATCGGCTTCGTCACGATGGCCCCGGCGATGTACGTGCCACGGCTGGGTGCTTTTGCCACCACGCCGGTGAGCCAGGACGCGGCGGTGGTGATGTCGGTCCGGGTGGTGGAGGAGTTCCAGCACAAGGGCATCGGGCGGCAGATGATGCAGTCCGCAGCCGGACTGGCCGCGCGTCGCGACATCCGGGCCCTCGAAGCGGTCGGGACCTACCGCGAAGGCCCGTCCTGCATGGTGCCCGCCTCCTGGCTGTTGTCGGTCGGCTTCGGCGTCGTGCGTCCTCATCCGGTCACCCCACGGCTCCGGATGGACCTGCAGGCCACCGTGCGCTGGAAGCCTGACCTCGGGGCGGCGTGGCAGCGGCTGACCGGCTTGGTGCCGCAAGGCGTGCCACCCGAGCCGGCGGCCTTCGAGCCGATCCTGCGGGACGCCTTGCCCACCTCGACACCCTGACCGACAGGAACCGACGATGCCCGACGAGAGCGCGTGATGGTCGACGAGGACTCGTCATGACCATCGAACCACGGCGCCGAGTGTCCCTCTCGCGGCTCGAGCGCGGTCGCTACCGCGCGACCAATGGTCGTGGTGCCGAGCTGATCCTGGGTCACGGGGAGAACGACGACTTCACCCCGGTCGAGCTGCTGTTGGTGGCGATGGCCGGTTGCAGCGCTGTCGACGTCGACTTCATCACCTCCAAGAGGTCTGAGCCGGAGCGCTTCGACGTGGTGGCGACGGGGGAGAAGATGCGCGACGAGCTGGGCAACCGGCTGGTCGACCTGTTGCTGGACTTCCAGGTGGTGTTTCCCGACGACGAACGCGGTGTTGCGGCGGAATCCGTGCTCGCCCGGGCGGTGGGCCAGTCCCACGACCGGCTCTGCACGGTGACGCGGACCATCGAGGTGCCGAGCCCGGTGGCGATCCAGGTGCGGGGCGCGGCTGTGAGGTCGACCGGGGCCGCGCAGCGCTGAGAAGTGGCCAACGGTCGCGCTGACGCGGTTGACTGGGGTCATGTCGACGACGCGCATCCCGCCCCATCTGGCCGAACCCAAGCTCGTCTACGCCACCCAGGACGCGTCGGAGGCCTACATCACCGCTGTGGCCCGGGGGTTCCACGGTGACTACACCGCCGATCACTGGGAGCTGGAAACCAAGGTCTTCGAGTGGGACCGGACCTTCGGCTTCACCGTGGAGGACCGGTGGATCTCGACCTGCGGAGCCTTCAGCAGGACCATGACCGTGCCGGGCGGAGCGGTCCCGGTCGCGGCGGTCACCATCGTCACGGTGGCGCCGTCCTATCGTCGCCGCGGACTGCTCAACCAGATGATGCGGCACCAGCTGGAAGACGTCCAGAACAGGGGCATCGAACCCGTCGCGCTGCTCTGGGCGTCGGAGTCGCTGATCTACGGCCGGTACGGGTACGGTCACGCCACCCCCCGACTCCAGATCTCGGGACTGACCCGCTCGACATCCTTCCGGCCGTCGGTCACCCTCGGTTCCGGGTCGACCGACGAGGTGACCCGGGAGGAGTACGTCACCGCGGCCGCCGGGCTGCGCGATGAGCTGTTGGCTCAGCGGCCCGGGTCGCTCAACCGCACGGCTGACTGGTGGAACGTCAACCTCTACGACCCCGAGGCCTGGCGAAAAGGTGCCTCAGCACTCCGATTTGCGCTGCACTTCGGCGCCTCCGGCCAGGTCGACGGCTATGCGTCCTTCCGGGTGGGCGGCGACAGTGACGACGACCAGCTGCCGGGTCGGCAGGTGGTCGTCGGAGAGGTCGACGCGGCGACGCCGGACGCGTACGCCGGCTTGTGGCGCTACCTGCTGGATCTCGACCTGGTGCGAAGCTTCCGGCAGTACGTGGCGCCGTTGGACGAGCCGTTGCGCCATCTGGTGGACGACCAGCGCGCCATCAAGAGTGAGATCCTGGACGGGACGTACGCGCGGCTGGTCGATCTGCCGAGCGCACTCGAAGCGCGCGGCTACAGTCGCGACGTCGACACCGTGATCGAGGTCCACGACGCGCTGCTGCCCGCCAACGCCGGGACGTTCCGGCTGCAGACGGGCTCCGACGGCGCCTCCGTCACCCGCTCGACCGCCTCGCCCGACCTGTCCCTGGACACCCGCGAGCTCGGCGCCAGCTATCTCGGCGGCACGTCGCTGGAGTCGCTGCACCGCGCCGGACTGGTACAGGAGCACCGGCCCGGAGCAGTGACCGCCCTCGCTGCGGCTCTGCACTGGCCGATCGCCCCGTTCTGCGCGGACTTCTTCTGAACCATACGTCGTCGATGCCCTGAGGCTCGCGGGCCTGTCAACCGGGTCTTGAACAGGCTCAGACCGCGTCGGCCGACCGGTCGATCAGAGGTATTCCTCGATGGCGCCCAGCAGGACCGACTTGGACTTGGCGCCCTTGAACGCCTTGACCAGCTCGCCGCCGACGTACACCTGGATGGTGGGCAGGCCCAGCACGTGGTTGTTGGCGGGAGTCACCGGGTTGGTGTTGGTGTCCATCTTGACGAAGGTGACCCTGTCACCGTGCGTATTGGCCAGCTCCTCGATGATGGGGGCCACCTGCTTGCACGGGCCGCACCAGTCGGCCCAGAAATCCACCACGACAGGCTTGTCCGACTTGAGGACGAGGTCGTCGAAGGTGGCGTCGGTGACGTCGTTGACTGCACCCATGTGCGTATCTCCCTAGTTCTCTCCCGAACATCGTGCTCGGAAGGTGTGATGTGGTGTCGAAGATCATGGTGCCTCGACGCTCTGACAGAACCCTGACGGCGTCACCCACCTCGGCATCAGCCGACCGGGAGCACCTCGGCCAACAAGGCTTCCTGATGGGCGATGTCGTGCAGGTCGGCCAGATAGCGCTCGGCGTCCAGCGCGGCGGCACAACCGCTGCCGGCGGCCGTGACGGCCTGCCGGTAGGTGTGGTCCACCACGTCGCCGCAGGCGAAGACGCCATCGATGTTGGTCCGCGTGGACTTGCCCTGGGTGAGGACGTAGCCCTCGCCGTCGAGGTCGACCTGGCCGGCGATCAGGTCCGACCGCGGGTCGTGACCGATCGCGATGAAGAGACCGGAGATCTCGAGCTCCCGCTCCTGGCCGTTGGTGGTGTCGCGCAGAGTCACGCCGGACAGCGACTTGTCACCGTGGATCGCGGCGACCTCGGAGTTCCAGGCGAAGCTGATCTTGGGGTCGTTCTCGGCACGCGCCACCATGATCTTGCTGGCTCGCAGCTCGCCGCGACGGTGGACCAGCGTGACCGACTTGGCAAAGCGGGTCAAGAAGGTGGCCTCCTCGACCGCGGAGTCGCCGCCGCCGACCACGGCGATGTCCTTGTCGCGGAAGAAGAACCCGTCACACGTCGCACACCAGGAGACCCCGTGGCCGGACAGTCGCTCCTCGTTCTCCAGGCCCAGGCTGCGGTAGCTCGACCCGGTGGCGAGGATGAGGCTCCGGGCGGAGAAGGTGTTGCCGTAACCGTCGGTGACCGTCTTGACGTAACCGGTGAGGTCCATCGAAGCGATGTCCTCGGCCACCAGCTCAGCGCCGAAACGCTCAGCCTGGCTCCGCAGGTTTTCCATCAGCTCGGGCCCCATGATCCCCTCGGGGAAGCCCGGGAAGTTCTCCACGTCAGTGGTGTTCATCAGCGCCCCACCGGCGGTGATCGAACCTTCGAAGACGAGAGGCTTGAGGTTGGCCCGGGCCGCGTAGGTCGCCGCGGTGTAGCCGGCCGGGCCGCTGCCGACGATGATGACGTCGCGCAGATCGGTGGCTGGGGTCTCGGCTGTACTCATGTGATCCTCTGTACTCTGCGGTGCTGGTGGGGACAGGTCTGGGGATGAGCGCGGCAGCGACATCAGGGTTCGCCGGGTTCAACCCTACCTTGGCAGAACGGCCTCACGAGCCCACATATTCCACCTCGCTGCCGGTCGGATCGGCCTGCCACCACGGCTCGCCGGGCACCCCCGAGGAGCCGCAGGGCC
>JBBRYD010000003.1:0-76894 GCA_038238065.1 Propionibacteriales bacterium
ACCGATCTCGGCCCCGAAGGCCACCAGGTCCCAGCGCTCGGCCAGCCGGACGTCGGCGCGGTGCGTCCGGGTCAGCGGCGACACCTCGGCCGGGAAGTCGGTGTAGAAGGTGGGGCGGATCGTCCGGTGCTCGACCAGGTGCTCGTAGAGCTTCGCCACCACCGCACCGCGGCTCCACTGCGCGTTGACCTCGATGTCGAGTCGTTCGGTCAGCGCGACCAGCTCCCGGTGGTCGGTGTCCGCGGTGATCTCGAACCCCGCGGCGGCCGAGATGGCGTCGTGGACGGTGATCACCGGCCAGCCGTCGGCCAGGTCGACCTCGTGCCAGGCGCCGGTGTGGTCGGTGCCTGAGAGCACCGAGCCACCGGTGACCGCCTGCGCGGCCCGCCGGATGAGGTCCTTGGCCACGACCCGCATCGTGCAGTAGTCGCCGTAGGCCTCGTAAGCCTCCAGCATGGTGAACTCCGGGTTGTGCGTCGCGTCGGCCCCCTCGTTACGGAAATTCCGGCCGATCTCGAACACCCGGTCGACACCACCGACCATCAGCCGCTTCAGGAAGAGCTCCGGCGCGATCCGTAGATAGAGGGCCAAGTCGTAGGCGTTGATGTGGGTGCGGAACGGGCGCGCGTTGGCTCCACCGTGGATGGTCTGCAGGATCGGCGTCTCGACCTCGAGAAACCCCCGCTCGTGCAGGCCGTCGCGGACCGCGCGGATGGCCTCCGACCGGCTCTTGAGCTGGGTCCGCGCGTCGGTGTTGACGGCAAGGTCGAGGTAGCGCTGCCGGACCTTGGTCTCGGAGTCGGTGATCCCCCGGTGTTTGTCGGGCAACGGCCGCAGCGCCTTGGCGGTGAGCAGCCAGGCGGTCACCTCGAGTGACAGCTCTCCCGAGCGCGACAGCACCATGGTCCCTTCGGCCCCGACGTGGTCCCCGAGGTCGACCACCCGCCGCAGCCGACCCATGGCCTCAGCGCCGACGGTGGCGGCGGTCAACATCAGCTGCGCGTCGCCCGACCAGTCCCGGATGAGCACGAACACCACACCGCCGAGGTCTCGAACAGCCATCACGCGCCCCGCCACGCTCACCGTGGCGCCCAGCAGCAGGCCCGCGCACCTCCGGGTGGGGTGGAAGGACGGCGGGTACGGGTCCACGTGGGCGTCGAGCAGCGCCTGCCGGACGGCGAGCCGCTGCTGGACCTGCTCGGGCACCCGTGGCTCGGTGCGCGTCTGGACCATCGGCGTCACCACCGGCGGTCCGGCCAGGACCGGCGCGGGCGCGACGACGCCGAGCGGCCGCACGTCCTCGGGCCGTGGTCGCAGGAAGGACGGAAGGTCGATGAAGCCCTCGGCCACGCCGGAGGCGGCACCCACCAGGGCGATGTCGCGGGTCTCAGCGAAACAGAGGAAGCGTGGCTGCCAGTCGGGTCGGTACTTCACGTTGGACCGGAAGAGCGACTCGATCTGCCACCAGCGGGAGGCGACCAGCAGCAGCCGACGCCACAACCGCAGCACCGGACCGGCTCCGATGCGCGCACCCTCCTCGAACGCGGCCCGGAAGACCGCGAAGTTGAGCGACACGCGGCGCACGCCGAGCTCCCGCCCGGCGGCCATCAGAGCCGACACCATCAGCTCGGTCACCCCGTTGTCGGCGGCCGGGTTGCGGCGCATCACGTCGAGGGAGTAGCCGTCGTCGCCCCACGGGACGAACGAGAGGATGCCGGCGACGTCCCCGGCGGGACCCTGGGACCGTCGGGCCGCGGGATAGACCGCCTCGACCATCAGGCAGTTGCCGTCGGCCGGATCACCCAGCCGTCCGAGGGCCATCGAGAAGCCGCGCTCAGTCTCCGTGTCGCGCCAGGCCACGACCTTGCCGACCAGCTGGGCCAGCTCCTCCGGCGGGATCTCGCGGTGGCGTCGGATCCGGGTCCGATAGCCCATCCGCTCCAGCCGTTGCACCGACTGGCGGACCGGCCGCATCTCGCGGCCGTCCAGGCGGAACTCCTTGGCCTCCAGGATCGCTTCGTCGCCCAGCCGGATCACCCGCAGGCCGGCCCTGGCATAGGCGGTCGCCCCCGCCTCGCTGGCGCCGATCACCGCAGGGGTCCAGCCGTAGGTGTCGACGAGCTCCCGCCACGCCTTGATCGCCGCCGGCCAGTGATCGGGCGCGCCGATGGGGTCGCTGCTGGCCAGGCAGACGCCCAGGTCCACCCGGTAGGTGATGGCCGCCTGGCCGGATGCTGCGTAGACCACCGACTTGTCGCGCCGGGTGGCGAAATAGGCCAGTGAGTCGTCGCGGGACTGGGCGACGAGCGCCCGGACCCGCGGCTCGTCGTCGGTCGACATCAAGGCGGCGCGGCGCTGGGAGCGGGTCAGAGCGATCAGGGCGGCGAACAGGGCCAGACCGGCGAGCAGGCCGATGAAGGTGGTGATCCACGTGGGCGGGGCGGTGACCGGCGACGGGAACCGGCTGGCCGCGTCCTCACCGAAGACCGCGACCCCGATCCGCTGCACGATCCAGGCCAACCGGCCCCGGGGGCCTTCGAGCTGCCCCGGGAAGATGGTGACCAGGAGCATGCCGACGGATACGGTGACCGCGAGGCCGACCACCAGGGTGGCCAGCGCCTGGCGGGCGCTACCGGGTTGCCGGCGGGCCGTGAACTCGCCGCGGTAGACGATCATCACGGCCAGCAACGAACCCATCGACGCGAGGTTGAAGCCGAACCGAGCCAGGGTCGGCAGTGTGCCGAGGTCGAGCTGGCCGGTCAGCAGGAGCACGACCGAACCCACCACCAGCAGCAGGTCGGCGGCCACCACCACGCAGAAGAGGCCGACGGCGATCACCCAACCGGCGCGCTTGCGTCGAGCGAGAGCTGCGCCCAGGATGACCAGGAAGGCGCACGCCCCGATGGAGCTGCCGTCGATCGGGATGAACACGGTTGACGCGAAGTCGACGACCGCGCCCCACCAGAGCAGTCCGGGCAGCAGCGTCTGAACGGCCAGGATGGCCGCCGCGAGGAAGAACAGTCGCGACGTCAGATACGGCAGCCTCGGCATCCGCCGCTCGGCCGCCTCGCCCGTTCGGGAGGCGGGTGCCGCGGGGGGCGCCGTCGCCAGGGTTGTCACAGGTCCACCTTGTCAGATATGTGGTGACTGACGCCTCATCAGCGGTGCCGAAGACCTCGAGGGGTCAGCTGGTCTGCAGCCCGAGCACCAGCCACGCGTGGGCAGCAGTCACCGGCTCGCCCCTCAGCCGGGACAGCAGCTCTGGAACCCCGGCCCGGGCGAGTGCGTGAGCAGAGCGGCCCCACGACCGGTCCAGCCGGCTGCTCAGCCCGTCGGGGAGCAGCTGCAGCACGGTGATCAGATAGCTCAGGTCAGCTGACGGGAGCGGTCGGACCGGGCGGCCCTTCAGACCCGCACCGAGGTGGAGCCCCAGGGCGGCGATCCGGGGGACCACGTCTTCGGGGCGGTGGATGGACCCGCCGGCGCCGGGCCCGGCTGAGGTGACGGCGATCAGCTCCATCGCGGCCGCCCGGGACTCCACGGTGAGGGCGGAGTCCCCGTCCGGAGCCTGCCCCAGCTCGTCCACCAGCCGGGACAGGTGGCGCAGCACGTCCGTGACGGGTTGGCCGCTGACGATCAGGCTCAGCCAGAGCTGGGTGGCCGCGAGGCCCAGACCCGGTGTCGGGCTGTGCTGGGCCAGCACCGCCCCGGTCGCCTCCATGAGTACGTCGGCCTCGCCCAGCCGGTCGAACTCCCGGCAGAGATAGGCCGCCGGCAGGGAGCCGATCGGACCGGCGCCGCCCAGTCGGGCCGTGAACAGGTCGAGCGCCTCGGACGCCGCATCGTGGTCGTCGACCCGGTTGCGGGCGACGGCGTGCTGCACCACCAGGGCCTGAGCGACGTCGAGAAGCTTGACCACGCCGGCGGCGGTCCGCGGTTGCGAGAGGAGACCGGGGACCAGATTCATCAGGACCTGCTCGGCAGGGTCGACCCATTCCAGGTCGAACGCCGTCGTGCCGCGCGCCGATCGCAGCTCCACGGTGAACCGGCCGCCGGTTGCGGCGACGAGCTCCAGCTGGTCCTCGCTCTGGTTGGTGGCCAGCTCGGGGGAGACCACCACGGCCACGTCCGGGTCGATCCGCACCAGCACCACTTCCCCGGCCGTGACGAACAACGCCGACGGCGCCTCCCCGTGGCGCTCCGATGCGAAGGCGAGCGGAGTGCGGTACCAGTCCCAGTGCAGCTGCAGGACGAAACGGCCATCGGGGCGCAGCTCGAACGGGCTCAGCTCCAGGCCGGTGGCGCTGGCTGAGGCGATGGAGCCCCGGCGGAGCGTCCCGCCCAGCACGGGGCCGGTCCCGTCACCCGGAGCGACTGAGTAGGCGCCGGTCACGCCGAGCGTGAGCGCCCACGCGACCGACTGCGGGTCGGGTTCCAGGCGCAGCTCGACGCGTTCGACCAGTCGGGCCTCCGACCCGAGGCTGGAGAAGGCGAACCTGATGCCCCACCCGGCCGCGAAGCTGTGCCGGACCACCAGCCGGAGACGCTCGGGATAGGTGTAGACGAACTCGACCTCGTCCACGTCGGCCTGCACCTCGGGCTCCGGTGGCGCCAGGCTCTCCCCGTCGACCACGATGGTCCCGATCGCCGCCCCCTCGAGGTAGCCGACGCCGGGCCGCGCCCGGTGCACCACCGAGCGCACCCAACCCGAGCGATCGCAGGTGATCCGGGCCGGGCCGCTGTCGAAGATCATCCCCGCCGTTGACATCTGCCGCACCAGAAGAGGTTGCGGCCGGCCAGCACCTCGGTCTTGACCGCAGACCCGCAGACCAGGCACGGCAGCCCGGTCCGACGGCAGACGTAGTTCCGGCGGCCCCGTCGGCCCTGAAGGGCGAACAGCTGAGGCAGATGCTCCGCCCGCACCGTGAAGATCCGGTTGTCGATCACGCCCTGCGGCATCAGCTCCAGCAGGTCGGCCCAGATCGCGTTCCAGCTGCGTCGGTTGAGCTCGTTACCGGGGCGATGCGGGTCGATCCGGTTGCGGTACAGCACCTCGGCGCGGTAGACGTTCCCGACCCCGGACAGGATCTTCTGGTCCATCAGCAGCGCGGCGATCGGCCGCTTGGAGCGGTGGATCTTGGCCCAGGCCAGGTCGGGGTCGGCGTCGGGTCGCAGCGGGTCCGGACCGAGCTCGGCGATCTGGGTCGCGATCTCGGCGGGCGTCTTCAGCACGCAGAGGATCGGCCCCCGCAGGTCAGCCACCCGTTCGGGCGTCTCGAACCGTACCCTGACCGCGCCCTTGGCCGGCCGCGGCGGGTAGATCCGGAACTTGCCGATCAGGCCGAGGTGGACGTGCAGATAGACGTCGCGTTCGAACTCGCAGAACAGGTGCTTGCCGTGCGCGGTCACCTCCACCATCAGCGCCCCGTCGAGCTCGGCGGCCGACTCGACGAACCGCCCCTGCGGGCTGCTGACGGCCAGCGACCGACCCTGGAAGGCCTCGTTCAGGTCCATCGCCAGACGGTGCAGGGTGTGACCCTCAGGCATGGTGCCTGGTCCGAACGGTGGTGCTCCACGACGCGCGGGCGGGTGGACGGCTGGGCATAGGCTTCAATCATGACAGGCACAACAACCCCGGGTCAGGAGTCGAGAGGGCACGAGTCTCGTGAGCTCTGGCCCCGGGACTTCGGCCGTGACGGGGTCTCCGGACTGGTCACCCCGGCGCGGGCCATGAGGGCCCGGGACGTGTCTCGGCCGCACGCCGAGCACCTCGCTGCTGCGGAACGGGCACTGAAGGACCTGCTGGCCCGGGTTGAGGGCCGCCGGCCCTGACGGGTCGACCTGGTCGACGATCAGCCCTCGGTGACCGGCCGACGTGAGAGCTCGTAGGCGGCCAGCAGAGCGATCCGGCGCGCGTGCCGGGGGTCACCACTGAACGGGGTGGTCAGGAACTTGCGGATCATGGCCATCACCTCCTCCTCGGTGTGCATCCGGGCCCCGAAGGAGATGACGTTGGCGTCGTTGTGCAGGCGGGAGAGCTCAGCGGTGTCGAGATCGTAGGCCAGCGCGGCGCGGGTGCCGATCACCTTGTTGGCGGCGATCTGCTCACCGTTGCCTGACCCACCGATGACGACTGCGAGGGAGCCGGCCTCGGCGACAGCCGCCTCGGCGGCCGGGATGCAGTAGACCGGGTAGTCATCCTCGGGGTCGTAGGCCGCGGGTCCGTGGTCGACCACCTCGTAGCCCTCGTCGGTCAGTGTCCGGACCACGTGGTTCTTCAGCTCGAAGCCGGCATGGTCGCTGCCAATGTGAACGCGCATGACGCAACTATGGCAGCACCGACGCGCCGGACACCATGGGCCGCGGCCGGTCCTCCCGGGGCATCGTTCCGCGTGCCGCAGCTCAGGCGAAGATCGGGCCCTCCGTGCGGGACCGCTTCAGCTCGTAGAAGCCCGGGTACGAGGCCAGGTTTAGCACTCCGTCGAACACCCGGCCGGCCTCCTCGCCCCGGGGGGCCGGGGTGAAGACCGGACCGAAGAAGGCGACGCCCTCGATGTGGATCACCAGTGTCCCCACGTCACTACCCACCAGGTCCATGCCCGCATGGTGAGAGGCGCGCAGCGCATCGTCGTTGTCCCCGGTGTCACCTGCGTCGGCCAACTCCGGTGACAGTCCCACATCGCGGAGGGCGGCCTCGAGCGTGGTGCGGGTGCGCTCCTCGTGCTGCGGGTGGTACCGGGTGCCGAGCGCCGTGTAGAAGGCCGACAGCTGCTCCTGGCCGTACTGTTCCTCCACCGCGAGCGCGACCCGGACCGCAGCCCAGCCGGCATCGATACCCCGCTGACGTTCCTCACCGAGGTCCCGGCCGGAGTTGAGCACCGAAAGGCTCATCACGTGGAAGATCGTCTTGACCGGCCGTACCTTCTCGACCTCCAGCATCCAGCGCGAGGTCATCCAGGCCCACGGGCAGCCCGGGTCGAACCAGAAGTCGACGGTGGTCGGCTGGACTGCGCCGGCCCCCTTCTTCTCGAGGGACTTCTGCTGCGCCTTGTCCTTCTTCGCTCCGGACTTCTTCTTCTTGCCCGCTTTCGCCATAGGTGCAGCCTACGAGAGCCGTCCAGGGCCCGGTTGCCGGTCGTGGCAGGATGCCGCCTATGTTTCCCGACAACCTGACCCGAGCCGAGGCGCAGGCGCGATCCGAGCTCATCGACACGCTGTCCTACCGGGTCGTGGTCGATCTGACGGGCCGAGCGGTGCCCGATGCGGAGACGACGTTCCTCTCCACCTCCGAGGTGGCCTTCACCGCGCGCACGTCGGGCCGGACCCACATCGACCTGATCGGCGAGGGCCTGCGCAGCGCCACCCTGGACGGGGTCGCGCTCGACCTGGGCTCGTTCGCAGAGTCCCGGCTTCCCTTCGACGTCATCGCCGGCGAGCACCTGCTCAGCGTCACCGCGCTGTGCCGCTACAGTCGCAGCGGCGAGGGACTGCACCGGTTCGTCGACCCGTCCGACCAGCGCACCTACCTCTACACCC
Organism: Propionibacteriales bacterium; assembly: GCA_038238065.1. Lineage (GTDB taxonomy): Bacteria > Actinomycetota > Actinomycetes > Propionibacteriales > Propionibacteriaceae > Microlunatus. The sequence continues at coordinate 7,537 of JBBRYD010000003.1, forward strand.
AGTTCGAGGTATCCGACGCTCGCCGGGTGTACGCCTGCTTCGAACAGCCCGACCTCAAGGCGCGCTTCACCGTGTCCGTGCTGGCGCCCTCGGGCTGGACCGTCATCTCCAACGGCGCGCAGACCGCCGTCACCGCCCTCGACGGCGCCTCCTGCCGCTGGGACTTCGCCGAGACCCAGCCGATCTCCACCTACCTCACGGCGGTGGTGGCCGGCGACTACGCGACCCTGACCGACTCCTACCCGGGCACCGGTGGTGAGGTCGCGATGGCGATCCTGTGCCGGGCCTCGCTCCGCGACGACCTGGACGCCGACCGTATCTTCGCGACCACCAAGACCGGGTTCGGCATCTTCGAGGACAGGTTCGGCTACCCGTACGCCTTCGGCAAGTACGACCAGGTCTTCGTGCCGGAGTACAACGGCGGCGCCATGGAGAATGCGGGTTGCGTGACCCTGCGGGACGACTACATCTACCGGAGCAGGGTGACCGAGGCGTCGTACGAGGCCCGCGACAACACGATCCTGCACGAGCTGTCGCACATGTGGTTCGGCGACCTGGTCACGATGCGGTGGTGGGACGACCTCTGGCTGAAGGAGTCGTTCGCCGAGTTCGCCTCGCACTTCTCGCTCAGCCAGTCCGGCGACGACCCCGACCACCCGTGGGCCACCTTCTGCAACAGTCGCAAGACCTGGGCCTACCGCGCCGACCAGCTGCCGTCGACCCACCCGATCGCTGCGGACATGGTCGATCTGGAGGCGGTCGAGCTCAACTTCGACGGCATCACCTACGCCAAAGGCGCCTCGGTGCTCCGCCAGCTGGTCGCCTTCGTCGGGTTGGACGAGTTCCTGGGCGGTGTCCGGGCCTACTTCGCCGACCACGCGTTCGGCAACACCGAGCTGAACGACCTGCTGACCGCGCTGCACAAATCGTCGGGTCGCGACCTGGGCCACTGGTCGGCGGAGTGGCTCGAGAAGGCCGGCGTCAACACCGTGCGGCCGAGGTTCGAGCTCGACGACGTGGGCGCCTACCGCTCGTTCGCGGTCGATCAGACCGCGCCACCGGAGTGGCCGACGCTGCGCAGCCACCGGATCGCCATCGGGCTGTACCGGCTGGACGGCGGCACGTTGCGCCGGACGCAGCGGATCGAGACCGACATCTCCGGGGCCGTCACCGACATCGCCGAGCTGGTCGGGGTCAGCCAGCCCGACCTGGTGCTGCTGAACGATGACGACCTCACCTACGCCAAGGTCCGGCTCGACGACCGGTCGCTGGAGACGCTGGTCGAGAACATCCACCGGCTCGACTCGCCGCTGGCTCGTGCGGTCTGCTGGGGCGCTGCCTGGGACATGTGTCGCGACGCGGAGCTGCCCGCGGCCGCCTACGTCGAGCTGGCGCTGCGGGGGGTGGGTGTCGAGTCCGACCTGACGGCGGTCGGCTCGGTCCTCGGCCAGGGCCTCAAGGCTGCCGTCGACTTCACCGACCCGGCGATCACGGCCACCGTGCTCGACCGCTGGGAGCGGGGTGTGCTCGACTTGCTCGAGCTGGCCGAACCCGGCTCCGACCACCAGGTCGCACTGGCCAAGGCGTACCCGCCGGCGGTCAGCGGTGCCGCCGGTGTCGCCCGGCTGCGGGGCTGGCTGGACGGGGACGGCGTGCCCGACGGGTTGACCATCGACGCGTCGATGCGCTGGCTGATCGTCACCCAGCTGGCTCGGCTGGGGGCGGTCGACGAGGCGGCCATCGAGGTCGAGGCGCAGGCCGACCGCACCATCATGGGGGCTGAGCAGGCCGCGGGAGCCCGGGCGGCGCTGCCGTCTGCCGAGGCCAAGGCCGCCGCCTGGCGACAGGTCGTCGACGAGGACAGCGTGCCCAACGAGACGCACAAGCGGATCTGTCTGCAGTTCTGGCAGCGCGGGCAGGACGCGGTGCTCGATTCGTACGTGGCCCGTTACCTGGCCGCCGCGCAGGACATCTCCGCGTCCCGCGGGGTGTGGGCGCGCAAGGGCATCTCGCTGCGCAAGAACGTCCTCGCCCTGCTGTTCCCGCAGCCGAGTGACCCGGCGGCCTTCGTGTCCCACCTGGACGCCTGGCTGGCGGACACCGAGCTGGCCGACTCGGTCCGCCGGGTGGTCGAGGAACGGCGCGACGACACCCTGAGGTCGTTGCGGTGTCAGTCGACCAGCGCGGCGGCTCGTTGACTCCACAGCCCAGCAAGCCAGCTGCGACGACAACCACCGCAGCGACGGTCCACGACGTCATCGCGGCCGTGCAACGGCACTACCCCGAAGGACTGGCGGAGAGCTGGGACGCGGTGGGGCTGGCGGTCGGCTCCCGATCGGCCCCGGTGGCCGCCGTCCACTACACCGTCGACGTGACGACCGAGGTGGTACGGGAGGCCGTCGCCGGGGGTGCCGACCTGATCGTCGCCCACCATCCACTGTTTCTGCGTCCGGTGCACGCGGTGGATCTGGACACCCCCAAAGGCCGGATCGTGGCCGAGCTGATCCGCCACGACGTGGCGCTCTACGTCGCCCACACCAACGCCGATCTCCCGCCGGACGGGACCGTCCACGCGCTGGCCACGGCGTTGGGGCTGCTCGGCCAGCGGCCGTTGCGGCCGACGACTTCCGGCGTTGACGGTGCGGAGTCGGGGGTCTGGACGGTGGCGGACCCGGCCGCGCGGGGCGGGGTCGGACTGGGCCGGGTCGGCTCGCTGCCGCAGCCGCTCCCGCTGACCGAGTTCGTCGAGCGCGTCGTCGGCGTGCTGCCACGGTCCGGCGCCGGGATCCGCGTTTCCGGTGACCCGGACCGGCCGGCCAGTCGAGTCGCCGTGCAGGCCGGGGCCGGTGACGACCTGCTGGATGAGGCGCGCGCGGCCGGCGCTGACGTCTACCTGACCTCGGACCTGCGTCACCATCCGGCCAGCGAGGCCAGGGCCTGGCCGGACGCGCCGGCCCTGGTCGACGTACCGCACTGGGCCGCGGAGTCGCTGTGGTTGCCCGTGGTCCAGCGGCTGGTGGCGGCCCATCTCGGCGAGCAGGGCCTGCACATCACCTCGACGGTGTCCGAGATCTGCACCGACCCCTGGACCGCCAGTTGGTGATGCAGCGCCACCCGCTCGAGCTGGAGGTCCCGGCACCGTTCCACGGCGAGGCGCTGCTGGTCTTCTTCGGCCGGCACGCGGTCCCGGGGGTCGAGGCGTACCGGGTCGACCTCGACGGTGATGAACGCCGCTTCCACTACGCCCGGAGCCTGCGGCTGCCGGGCGGACCGGGCGTGCTCGAGCTGTCCTGGACCGCCGCCGGTCTCACCGCCGCGCTGCAGCTGTCGGACGACGGCGACCTGGCCACCGGCCGGGAGCGGGTCGAACAGCTGTGCGACCTGAGGGTCGACATCTCCGAGGTGGAGGCCCATCTCGGTCGCGACGAGGAGCTCCGGCCGCTGGTGGCCGCCTCTCCGGGGCTGCGGGTCCCGGGGGCGGTGGACGTGCACGAGCACCTGTTCCGCACCATGATCGGCCAGCAGATCTCGCTGGCCGGAGCGGCGAACTGCGCCGGCAAGATCGTCACGCGTTTCGGTGACCGCCTCCTCCCCGACGGTGCGGCTGCCGCCACCATCGCCGGCCCGCTCAGCCGGCTGTTCCCCACCGCCGAGACGCTGGCCGCGGCGGATCCCGAGACGCTGCCGATGCCGCGGGCCCGCGGCCGGGCCATCGTCAATCTGGCCGAGGGGCTCGCCGAGGGATCTGTGGAGCTGACCCGGGAGTCCGACCCGGCCGAGGTCCGGCGTGCCCTGCTGGCCTGGCGAGGGATCGGGCCCTGGACCGCGGACTACGTGCTGATGCGGGCCCTGCACCGCCCCGACATCTTGCTGGGCTCCGACCTGGTCATCAGGCGTGAGCTCCTCCGTCGCGGGATGCCCGACTCCGCGCGATGGGCGCCGTGGCGCTCCTACGCCACCATGCACCTGTGGCGCGTCGTCACCGGCTGAGGCGCGCGCCCACGCCGCGGCCCGGCGGTGGTCGGGGTCAGCGGCTGACGTGCAACGTCCGGGGGGCCCGGCTGGCCTCGCCGAGCTGCTGGATCCCGACCACCAGACCACAGACGATGTCGCCGCCGGTGAACGAGCTCTCCATCGAAGCGGCAGCCAGGCCGCACTCCACGTCGTCGAGGTTGCGTCGGGCCTCGGCCCCGGTAACGATCTCCAGCGCCCGGAAGACCGGATCGCAGAGCACGAGCACCGAATGGGTCGGGTCGTCCAGGGCGCTGTGCAGCCGCTCCGCATAGGCACGTGAGTCTTCCTCGGCCGGACCGAGGAACACCGAGAATTTCAGTCCTGAGCTCGTCTCGGCGTTGCGGACCGCGCGCTTGATCCGTGCGAGCTCGCTGACGCTGAGCGACTCACCAGCGGGCACTGGCGCCGCCTCGCTGGTCGGTCCGGGTCGCGCTGTCGTCGGGATCGCCGACCGGGCCGCCCTGGAGAGCAGCCTGCCCGGCGGCGTTGTCGTCGCCGAGGATCTCCTGCACACCCTGCTTGGCGCCGAGCCAGGTGGGGTCGGTGTACTTGGCGCTCGAGCCGCGGCCGGCCGCGGCCAGGCTCCGGGCCTTGATCAGCCCCGAGATGATGATCATCACCAGCAGCGGCAGCCCGAAGAGCAGCCCCAGCACGTAGAGGGGGTTCGGGTCGGGCGACTGCGGCCACCCGGATAACGTTTCCAGCGGTACGAGCATGCTCGTGATTGCGCTCATGTGCCCTACGGTATCGGCATACGCGGACACTCTCACGTCAAGCCCGCGCTCAAGGAGGGACCACGTGTCAGTCACGGGAGAGGAGGCGTCCCGCGTCGTCCTCGATGCCGACCAGATCTCCCGCGCCTGTGCTCGGATGGCGCACCAGATCCTGGAGGCCAACCGCGGTGCCGCCGGGCTGGTGCTGCTGGGCATCCCCACCCGGGGCGTGGCTCTGGCTGCCCGGCTGGCCGCCGCGATGGGCGAGGTGGAAGGCGCGACCATCCCCACCGGTTCGTTGGACATCACGATGTATCGCGACGACCTCCGCCGCCACCCCACCCGCCAGGTGGGCCCTACGTTCCTGCCGGTCAGCGTGGACAACGCCGTCGTGGTGCTGGTTGACGACGTGCTGTTCTCCGGACGGACGGTGCGGGCTGCGCTGGACGCTCTCGGCGACCTGGGCCGACCGCGCGCCGTCCGACTGGCCGTGCTGGTGGACCGTGGCCACCGTGAGCTGCCGATCCGCGCCGACCACGTGGGCAAGAACCTGCCGACCTCGGCTACCGAGCGGGTCAGCGTACGACTGGAGGAGACCGACGGCGTGAACGAAGTGACCATCGCCCGCGGGCCCGGTGACGATTCGACGACCGACGGCACGGACCCACGTCAGACACGCCCCGACGACCCGGACCTCGACGATCCGGCCGAGGTCGACTGATGCGTCACCTGCTGTCCGCCGCTGACCTCGACCTCGTCGAGATCGGTGGCCTGCTGGACCTGGCCGAGCAGATGTCGCTGGTCCAGGACCGGCCGGTGAAGAAGCTGCCGGCGTTGCGTGGTCGTACCGTGGTCAACCTGTTCTTCGAGGACTCGACCCGCACCCGGTCGTCGTTCGAGCTCGCCGGCAAGTGGCTGTCGGCCGACGTGATCAACGTCAGCGCCAAGGGCTCGTCGGTGTCCAAGGGCGAGTCACTGCGGGACACCGTGCTGACGGTGGCGGCGATGGGGGTGGACGCCCTGGTGATCCGTCATCACGCCTCCGGCGCACCGTGGCAGGCCTCTCGCTGGTTTCGCGGCCTGGGGATCGACGCGCACGTGCTCAACGCCGGCGACGGGACGCATGAGCACCCCACCCAGGCTCTGCTGGACGCGTTCACGCTGCGGCGGCACTTCCGGGTCACCGAGCCGGGCCGGGACAGCTTCGCGGGCAAGACGATCGCCCTGGTCGGTGACCTGACGCATTCGCGGGTGGCACGCAGCAACGTGCTGCTGCTGCAGACCCTCGGCGCCCGGGTCGTGCTGGTCGCGCCGCCCACCCTGATGCCGTCCGGGGTCGACAGCTGGCCGGCCGAGCTCTCGTCCGACCTGGACGATGTGCTGCCGGAGGCCGATGCCGTGATGATGCTCAGGGTGCAGCGCGAGCGGATGTCCGGCGGCTACTTCCCCACTCCGCGGGAGTACACGGTGGGCTACGGCCTCACCCGGCCGCGGCTGCGCCTGATGAAACCGGGGGCAGCGATCTGCCACCCGGGCCCGATGAACCGCGGCCTGGAGATCTCGGCCGACGCGGCCGACGCCGCCAACTCGCTGATCCTCGACCAGGTCGCGGCGGGCGTGGCGGTCCGGATGAGTGTGCTGTACGAGTTGCTGGGCGGCGAGGACGACGCTCCCCCGCCGCAGCTGGAGGGAGCGGCACGATGATGGCCGACCACACCGATCAGGAGGGGCGTACCGAGCTGCTCATCTCGGGCGCCGACCTGTCCGGCACCGGACGCGCCGATCTGCTGATCCGCGACGGGATGTTCCTCGATCCCGCCGACGCCGGGCCCGACGTACGCCGGATCGACGCCGACGGGCTGATCGCACTGCCGGGGCTGGTGGATCTGCACACCCATCTGCGGGAGCCGGGCCGTGAAGACGCCGAAACGGTGGAGACCGGGACCCACGCGGCCGCCCGCGGCGGGTTCACCGCCGTGCTGGCCATGGCGAACACCGACCCGGTCACCGACACGGCCGAGGCCGCCGCGCACATCGCCGCCCTGGGGCACCGGGCCGGGCACACCCAGGTCGTGCCGGTCGGTGCGGTCAGCAAGGGACTCGCCGGCGTCGAGCTCGCCGAGCTCGGGCTGATGGCCTGGGGGCCGTCGGCGGTCAGGGTGTTCTCCGACGACGGTCACTGCGTCTCGGACGCCCGCCTGATGCGTCGCGCCCTGGAGTACGTCCGCGCCTTCGACGGGGTGATCGCCCAGCACGCCCAGGACCCGCGGCTGGCCGGTCCGGACGCCTGCTGCCACGAGGGAGTGATCTCGGGCCGGCTGGGGCTGCCGGGGTGGCCCGCCGTGGCGGAGTCCACGGTGGTGGCCCGCGATGTGCAGATCGCTGACCTCACCCGATCACGGCTGCACATCTGTCACGTGTCCACCGCGGAAACCGTCGACGTGCTGCGGTGGGCGAAGGGCCGAGGCATTGCGGTCACCGCGGAGGTCGCGCCGCATCATCTGCTGCTGACCACCGACGAGGTGGTCAGCTACGACCCGACGTTCAAGGTGAACCCCCCGCTCCGGCCCGTCGAGCACGTCGAGGCACTGCGGGAAGGTCTGGCCGACGGGACGATCGACGCGGTGGCCACCGACCACGCCCCCCACGCACGCCACGACAAGGAGCACGCCTTCGCCGAGGCCGCGCCCGGAATGGTCGGGCTGGAGACCGCGCTGGCGGTGGTGCTGGAGACCCTGGTGCTGACTGACCGGATGGCCTGGTCCGACGTCGGACAGCGGATGTCGGTCACGCCCGCTCAGATCGCCCGGTTGGCTGGACAGGGTCGCCCGCTGCGGGTCGGCGAACCGGCCAACCTGGTGCTGGTCGACCCCAGCGCCCGGGCCGTGGTCGACCGCGACGCGACGGCCTCGCTGTCCCGCAACAACCCGTTCCACGGCCGCGACCTGCCCGACCCGATCGTCGCCACCTACTGGCGCGGCCGGGAGACCTACCGTCGGACGTCTTGAGAAGCGTCCGGTGCCTCAGCCTGACGTCCCTGATCCGACCCGACGCCGGTTCGGGCGCCTGGCGATGCCGACGCCGACCAGGGAGACCAGGCCGCCGATGATGGCCAACGGGGCGGGCACCTCGCTCAGGAAGACCCAGCCGAGCGCGATGGCGACCAGCGGCACGATGTAGGTCGTGGCACCCAACCGGCCTGCACTGGTGCGGGTCAGCGCGTACGCCCAGGTGGAGAACGCGATGGCGGTCGGGACCAGTCCGAGGTAGACCACCCCCAGGGTCGCCGGTAGGGAGGCGGCCCTGACGTCGGAGACCAAGGCCCCGGCGAACGGCAGACAGGCCACCATCCCGATCAGGCAGGCCAGCCAGGTGACCTGGGCTCCGGGGATCCGCCGGAGGACCACCTTCTGCGCGACCACGGCGACGGCGTACACCACCGCGGCGAGGAGGACCAGCAGCACTCCAGCCGTGTCGGCCTCGCCGGTGCTGGTGGCGATCCCGATCAGCAGGGTTCCCGCGAAGGCGACCAGACCGCCGATCACCAGCATCCTCGGGAAGCCCTCGCCGAGCAGCAACCCCGCCAAGGCGCCGATCAGGATCGGAGCGAGCTGGATCAGCATGGCCGCCGTGCCGGCGTCGACGTGCCGTTCCCCGGCGTTCAGGGCCACGTTGTAGACGCCGAACCACGCGACGCCGATCAGCGCGATCAGCGCCCATTCGCGCGTCGTCGGCCTGGTCCACCGGCGGCCGATCATCACCACGCTCAGGGCGGCGCTGCCCACCAGCAGTCGTCCCAGGCTGAGTCCGCCGGGCGAGTACTCCGGACCGGTGTAGCGAATCACCACGAACGCAGACGCCCATGCCACCACGGTGACCGAGGCCGCGACGACGATCCGCCAGCTCATCCCGGTCGGTTCGCGGCCGCGGTCGGAGGTCCTGACGACCAGATCGGTCGCCGTGTCGGTCGGGGTCTGCTCGGCACTCACCCGACCATCATCGAGGGCTGAGCGCGGGTCCACCAGCGAGTTAGTCGCCACATTAGGGTGGAATCATGCCTGACTGGTTACCCCACAACCTCGCTCAGCTGTCGACCTACGTGCCGCTGCGGATCCTGTTCCTCCTGCTGGTGGCTGCCCTGACGCGGTTCGTCCTGGTCCGGGTGATCACCCGGGCGGTACGGTCGGCGGTAGAGAAACGACCGCACTCACGCTGGAAGGCGGCGCAGGCGCTGGTGTCCGCGACCAGTCTGCCGGTGGGTCGGCGCGAGCAACGGATCGAGGCGCTCGGCTCGATCGGCCGGAGCGCGGTCACCCTGGTGATCTTCCTGGTCACCGCGATCATGGTGCTGACCGAGCTCGGCTTCAACGTCACCAGCATCGTCGCCGGCACCTCGGTCGTCGCCGTCACCGTGGCCTTCGGCGTCCAGAACGTCGTCAAGGACTTCATCTCCGGGTGCTTCATGCTGGTCGAGGACCAGATCGGCGTCGGTGACTGGGTCGACATGGAGAAGGCGACCGGGACCGTCGAGGAGATCGGCCTGCGCGTCACCCAGCTGCGCGACCGGGACGGAACCGTGTGGTTCGTCCGTAACGGTGAGGTGCTGCGGGTGGGCAACTACAGCCAGGGCGGCCACCATGGGCCGCTCCCAGCCGTAGATCCGGACCCGGTTGCCGATCCGGCCTAGCCCCTCACTCGCCGAGCGAGGCTTCCAACGTGATGGTCGTGCCGGTCAGGGCCTGACTCACCGGGCAGTTGGCCTTGGCGTCCTGCGCGGCGGCCTCGAACTGCTCGGCGGTCATGCCCGGCACGACGCCGGTCACCGTCAGCTTGATCCCGGTGATACCGGTGCCCGGCACGAAGGTGACGTCGGCCTTGGTGTCCAGGCTGGTGGGCGGCGTACCGGCGCCGGCCAGCCCGTTGGAGAGCGCCATCGAGAAGCAGGTGGAGTGCGCAGCGGCGATCAGCTCTTCCGGGCTGGTCTTGCCGTTCGCGTCCTGGGAACGCGCGGCCCACGTCACCTCGAACGACCCGACGCCGGACGAGACGAGCTCGACCTCGCCCTGACCCTCGACCAGCGAGCCTTCCCAGTGTGCTTCTGCGGTACGAACGGTTGCCATGTGAACTCCTGTGTGGGATCGAGAGATACCTCGTCGGCTGGAAGAGCCGCCACCATCCTGCCAGGGCGGTCCGAGTGCCTGACCTGGGCCGTGCTGAGAGGCGCACGGGCCGCCCGACCCGATGAGGGACAATGGACAGCGATGTCCACTCCAGCGATCCAGACCTTCTACGACGCCGTCGGCGGCCACGACACCTTCGTCGCCCTGGTGAAACGCTTCTACGAGGGTGTCCGGGACGACCCGCCGCTGCGGGCCCTCTACCCCGACGAAGACCTGGCCGCCGCTGAGGTGCGGTTCCGGATGTTCCTGGAGCAGTACTGGGGTGGACCGACGGCCTACAGCGAGCAGCGCGGCCATCCTCGGCTCCGGATGCGGCACGGCCCGTTTGCGGTGACCCCCGAACAGCGGGACCGATGGCTCACCCACATGCGGGACGCCATCGACTCACTCGACCTGACCGCGGATCAGAACCGTGAGCTCTGGACGTACATGGAGCGCGCCGCACACTCCATGGTCAACACCCTCGACACCCCGGCCGGCCCGGCCCGGGGCTTCACCCTCTGACCGCGACGGCTCGGCGGGCCCGGTTGCCATGAGGGACGGCTGCCATGCGTGAACCACCGGCCGAGGTGAGCGATGCCGAGGTCCTGACTGCGGTGCGGGCCGCGTGGCTGCCCGGGGCGGAGTCGGTGGCCCACCTACCTCTGGGTTTCGGCGCCTTCCACTGGCGCGTGTCGAGCGGCGGGTCGCCGCAGCTGTTCGCCACCCTGGACCGACTCGGCGCGCACCACACCGGCACTTCGCTGGAGGACGCCTACCGCGGCGCCGCCGCGCTCGCCGCGACCGGCCTGGAGTTCGTGGTGCCGCCGCTCCCGGTCCTGCGGCCGCAGCGGCACGGCGCGAGTTACACGGTCACGCTCGGGGACGGCCGACTGAGCTGCACTCCGTGGCTCGACGGGACCGTGGCCGGCGACGGCCCCCTGACCAGCGGCACGCTGGCGCTGACCAACGCCGCGGACCTGGCTCGGCTGCACGCTGCGGTGCCGCCGGCGCGGCTACCCCGCTGGCAGCCTCGGGTCGGTGAGGACTTCGCCGACCTCCTCGACGAGCAGCTCGACGACCCTTGGGATCGCGGGCCGCTCGGCCGGGCCGCCAGGACGGCCATCGAGGAACGTCTCCCGGCGATCCGCCGGTGGACGTCGCGCTACTACCAGCTCATCGGACAAGCGCATGGACGACGCTGGGTGCCCACGCACGGCGAGCCGCACACCACCAACCAGCTGCTCACGGCCGACGGTGCGGTCTTCGTCGACTGGGAGTCGCTGGCTCTCGCCCCACGCGAACGGGACCTCCGACCGCTGGTCGACGCCGGTCACGCCGACCTGGTCGCGCCGGACTGGGCGATGATCGAGATGTACGACCTGGAATGGCGCCTCGATGAGGTGTCCCAGTACGCCACCTGGTTCGTCCGGGACCACTCAGCCGACGCGGACGACCAGATCGCGTACGAGGGGCTGCTGAGTGAGCTGGCCCGACCCGACTTCACCCGACCCTGAGCACCAGAACCTGAGCATCAGCGACCGGGGTAGACCATCGGCTTCAGCGTGTGGGGGTCACTCTTGGAGACCCGGAGCGCGTCAGCGGCCTGGGCCAGCCCGTACGCGCCGGTGACCAGCCCGTCCAGATCCACCGCCCCCGAGGCGGCCAGTGCGATGGCCGCGGGGTAGGCGTTGGCGTAGCGGAACGTTCCGGTCACCACCAGCTCCTTGATCTGGATCAGGGCGACGGGCAGCTCCAGCTCGGCCGCGCCCATGCCGACGAGCACGATCCGCGCGGCGGGGGCAGCCACCGCGAAAGCACCCTGGATCGCCGGCGCGGCGCCACTGCACTCCAGGATCACGTCCACCGGCTCGATCTGCTCGACCAGGGGGCCGGTCAGGGCGTTGATGGCCTGGTTCGCGCCGCGCTGGACGGCGGTGTCGAGCCGGAACTCGTTGGTGTCACTGACTCCCACCCAGGCCGCCCCCCGGGCGCGGGCCACGTCGGCGCAGAGCAGACCGACGGGGCCGGCACCGGTGACCAGCACGCGGTCTCCCGGCTGGACACCTGCCTTCTGGGCAGCCCAGATCCCCACCGACAGCGGTTCGATCAGGGCGGCGGCCTCGTCCGACAGGCTGTCCGGCACCGGGTGCGCGCGGTTGGCGTCCAGCACCACGTACTGGGCGAACGCCCCGTGGATCGGCGGGGTGGCGAAAAACTTCACGTCCGGGCAGAGGTTGTAACGGCCGGCGAGGCACTGCTTGCAGCGGCCACACGTCTCCTGCGGCTCCATCGCCACCCGCTGTCCGACCTGCCGGTCGGTGACGTCGGAGCCGACGGAGCGGATGGTGCCCGAGGCCTCGTGGCCCAGCACCAACGGCTCACGGACCACGAAGTCGGCGATCCGGCCGTGGTCGAAGTAGTGCACGTCCGAACCGCAGATGCCCACGGTGGCCACCTCGATCAGCACCTGCAACGGTCCTGGGCTCGGCACGGATGCGGACTTGACGGCGATCTCGCCCTGACGGAGCAGCAGGGCCTGCGTCTGCTCTGACGGCATGGTGGTGGTCATGGGCTCACCCTAGCCATCGGGTCTGACAGCTCATCGGGTCAGGTAGTTCACCGGGTCAGGTAGCGACCCAGCGCTCGAGTGCCTCCCGGGCGGCGGCGGTGAGCGGGGTGGCGCCGACCACGACGCTCCGCGCGGTCGCGAAGACCACGCCCGACTGCGGGTCACGGATGGCCGAGGCCAGCCGGAACGAGCGCGAGCCCACGTCGGCGACCACGGTCGCCACCTCGTACGGCGCGGTCCGGAAGTCGATCGGCAACAGATACTCCAGGTCCTGCCGGACGATGAACGAGACCTCGTCCCCTGACCAGTCGAGCGCTTCGGTCAGCACCGCGATGCGGGCTTCCTGGAGGTAGTCGAAATACTTGACGTTGTTCACGTGGCCGTAGGAGTCGAGGTCGGACCACCGCACCGACAAGGGGAATCGGTGAGCCGGTCCGGTGATGCGGACGCGTGGCAGCGGACGGAGCGGCTGCTGCGGATCCAGCCACTGCGACAGTCGAGCACGCTCCTCAGCGCTGAGCCGGCGCAGGCTGTTGGTGGCGAGGTCGAAGGGCACCGCACCGGTCCGGGCGCGGGCGGCGAGCTCCTGCCCGTCGTAGACGTCGTAGCCGACCACGAACCGACTGCCGCCCAGGGCGTCGACCCACAGCTCGATGGTGAGCGGGCGGGTGCCGTACTCGATAGGGCGCAGATACTCCAGCTGATGGCTGACCACCAGCACACCGGTGGCCAGCAGGTCCTGCATCGCCGCGGAGCCGTCCAGCAGGAAGGCGACCCGGGCCTCCTGGAGGTAGTCCAGGTAGTACGCGTTGTTGATGTGGCCCTGGGCATCCATGTCGCCCCAGCGCATCCGGCAGTGGTATCGGTAGCGGACCTGACCCGGGGCCCGGCCGGGCACTGGCTGCAGATCGTCGCGCGGCACGAAGGCATCTTCGCAGACCAACGCGCGAGGATGGCGACCGATCTCTACGTCCACACGCACCACGAACTGACAGCTTTCTGCCGACCTGCGGCAAGATGAGCAGATGGGGACCCATTCCGCCGCCAGCATCCGGGACGTCGCCGAACGTGCCGGGGTGGCGTTGGGGACGGTGTCGAACGTCCTGAACCGCCCCGAACGTGTGGCCGAAGCGACCCGGCTGCGCGTCCGGCAGGCCATCGACGACCTCGGGTTCGTTCGCAACGACGCCGCGCGCCAGCTGCGGGCCGGCACGAGCCGGACCCTTGCGCTGGTGGTGATCGACATCCGCAACCCCTTCTTCACCGATGTGGGCCGCGGCGCCGAGGAGCGCGCGGCCGAGGTGGGGCTGTCGGTGCTGCTGGGCAACAGCGACTACCTGCCCGAACGCGAGGCGGCCTACCTCGACCTCTTCGAGCAGCAACGGGTGCAGGGCCTGCTGATCTCCCCGATCGGCGACCTGTCGGCCCGTCTGGACCGACTGCAGAACAGCAGCACGCCGACGGTGTTGGTGGACCGTCGCGCGGCCGGTCGGAACTTCTCGTCGGTGTCGGTCGACGACGTGGCCGGCGGCTACCTGGCGGTGTCGCACCTGATCGACCAGGGCTGCCAGCGGATCGCCTACGTGGGTGGGCCGGTCAGCACCCTTCAGGTGGCTGACCGCCTGCAGGGTGCCCACCGGGCGGTGGCCGAGCATCCCAGCGTCCAGCTCGAGGTGCTGCCCACGCCCGACCTGACGGTGACGTCGGGACGCGCGGCCGCCACCCTATTCGTCGAACGGGCGCTCGAGGCGCGCCCAGACGGCGTGTTCGCCGCCAACGACCTGGTGGCGATCGGCCTGCTGCAGTCGTTCGCCATGCGAGACGGCATCTTGGTGCCCGAGGAGATCGCGCTGGTGGGCTACGACGACATCGACTTCGCCAGCGTCACCGCGGTGCCGCTCACGTCGATCCGTCAGCCCTCCGCGCTGATGGGGCGGACCGCGGTCGACCTGCTGCTCCGGGAGGTGGCCGCCCGCAACGCCGGTCTCGACTTCGAGCACGAGCAGGTGATGTTCTTGCCCGAGCTGGTCGTCCGGGAGTCGAGCAACCGCTACCCCGGCTGAGCGTTACAGTCGGCTGCATGAGCCAACCGGACGTCTCTCGCACTCGCAGCAGGTCCCGTCGCGTCGCCCTGGTCAGCGGTGCTTCCCGGGGCATCGGAGCAGCCATCGCGCAACGGCTGGCCGCCGACGGGATGGCGGTCGGGGTGGTGGACGTCGACGAGGCCGGTGCCGCACGGACGGCCAACGCCATCCTGGAGCAGGGCGGCCAGGCTGTTGCCGTGACCGCGGACGTGGCCGACGAGGACTCGGCGTCCAGGGCGGTCGAGCGGGTCTCGGCCACCCTGGGTCCGGTCACGGTGCTGGTCAACAACGCAGGCATCCTCCGCGACAACCTGTTGTTCAGGATGAGCGTGGACGACTGGGACGCCGTGATGAACGTCCACCTGCGCGGGGCCTTCCTGCTGACCCGGGCGGTTCAGGCTCACATGGTGCAAGCCACCTGGGGGCGGATCGTGAACCTCTCGTCCACTTCGGCCCTCGGCAACCGTGGCCAGGTGAACTACGCCGCGGCCAAGGCCGGGATGCAGGGGTTCACCAAGACACTGGCTCTCGAGCTGGGCAAGTTCGGCGTGACCGCCAACGCCATCGCCCCCGGCTTCATCGAGACCGAGATGACCCGAGCCACGGCCGCCCGGCTCGGGGTGGAGTTCGACGACTGGAAGACCGCGGCCAGCCGGGAGATCCCGGTCGGTCGGATCGGCCAGCCCGCCGACATCGCGGCCGTGGCCAGCTTCCTGTGCAGCGAGGAGGCGGGCTTCGTGTCCGGCCAGGTCATCTACGTGGCGGGCGGCCCCAAGGACTAGGTCGCCTCGGACGTTCCGGCGTGTTGTGGTCGGAGGCGCCCGGCACCCGTGCAGTTTCCCACGTAAACCTGGGAAACTATCGCTCTACCCACGAAACTTCCTGGGTAAAGCGACAGGTCCCCACGTTTACCTGGGGATCCGACACGCCGCGGCCGCGGAGAGGGCCGGGACGGGGCAGGACCGGCGGCTAGACCGAGTCGTACAGGCTGTTGAGGGTCTGCTGGTACTTCTTCTCCACGGCCTTGCGGCGGATCTTCAGGCTCGGGGTGATCTCGCCCTCCTCCACGCTGAGCTCGCTCGGCAGGATCTCGAAGCGCTTGATGGTCTCCCAGCGCTCGAGCTGCTTGTTGGCCTGGGCGACGTAGCCCTCCACCAGAGCGCGCACGGCCGCGGACCTGACGAAGTCGGCGTACGAGGAGGTGTCGTGCCCGTTCGCCTGACCCCACTCGACGATGGCGTCCGGATCGAGGGCGATCAGAGCGGTCACGTACTTACGGCTCTCGCCGTGCACCAGGATCTGGCTCACGTACGGACAGGCCGCCTTGAGCACCCCCTCCACCTTCTGCGGGGCGACGTACTTGCCGCCGGAGGTCTTGATCAGGTCCTTCTTGCGGTCGGTGATCCGCAGGTAACCGTGGTCGTCGAGCTCGCCGATGTCACCGGTGGCGAACCAGCCCTCGGTGAACGCCTCTTCCGTGGCCTCCGTCAGGTGGTGGTAGCCCTGCATCACCCCCGGCCCCTTGATCAGGATCTCGCCGTCGTCGCCGAACCGCACCTGAGAGCCGGGCACCGGTGGGCCGACCGTGCCGAAGCGCGGAGCCAACGGGTGGTTGATGAAGGTCGCCGCGCCGGTCTCGGTCAGCCCGTAGCCTTCCAGCACCAGCAGACCCGCAGCGTAGAACCACTCCTGCACCTCACGGTTGAGGGCCGCGGAACCGGAGACGAAGAACTTGATCCGACCGCCCATCCGCTCCTTGATCTTGCTGAACACGAGCAGGTCGGCCAGCTTGTACTGCGCGCCGAGCAGGCCTGTCGGCTGGTGGCCGGCCAGTCGGGTCGGGGTGGCCCTGCGCCCGACGGAGAACGCCCAGTCGAAGATGGCGCCCTTGACCCCGCCGGCTGCGCCCGTCATCACCCGGGCGCGGACCTTCTCGAAGATGCGGGGGGCACCGGCCATGAAGGTCGGGCGCACCTGGGCGAGGTTGTCCACGATCTTGTCGATGTTGCCGTCCACGGCTGTGGCGAAGCCGATCCGCAGCTGCACCGCGTTCAGCACCTTGCCGAAGACGTGGCTGAGCGGCAGCCAGAGGTACTGCACGTCGTCACGGGTGAGCAGCTCGAGCTCGGCGATCGCCGCACCGGTATAGGTCCAGGCCTCGTGCGCGAGCCGGACCCCCTTGGGGCGCCCGGTGGTCCCGGACGTGTAGATCAGCGTGGACAGCGAGTCGGAGCCGGTCTTGGCGATCGCCTCGTCGACACAGTCGGGGTTGGCGGCCAGGTAGTCGCGGCCCCGGTTCTCGAACTGGACGAGATCCAGCACGCGTTCGTGGTCGACCTGACCGCTGAACAGAATGATCTTGGTCACCAGGGGCAGCGTGTCGAGGTGCTCCAGCACCTTGGCCACCTGGAGCTCGTCCTCGGCGAAGATCACCCGCGAGTCGGAGTCGCCGACGATGTAGGCCACGTCCTCGTGCTGCGTGGTGGGATAGACGGTGGTGGTGGCTCCTCCGGCGCACATGATCGCCAGGTCGGCCAGGATCCACTCGATCCGGGTGCTCGAGGCGATGGCCACTCGCTCCTCGGGCTGGATCCCGAGCGACAGCAGTCCGGCGGCCAGCAGGAACGCCTTGTCCTTGGTCTCGTTCCAGGTCAACGACACCCACCGGTCGCCCTGCAGGAAGCGGTACGCCTCACGCGGCCCCGAGGCCGCCACCTGGTCGAGGAACATCGCCCCGACCGACGGGGGTCGGTCAGCCAGCCGGGCTGCCACTCCGGTTGTCTCAGGAATCTTCGCCACTTCCGGCGTCTCCGTCATCTCAGGGCTCCCACCACAACGTTGTCGCCTACGAACATATCGCGGCCACCGTGGTGGGCCGCCGCCGCCGAGCCGAGCTCGGTGTCCTCAGCTCAGCCGCTGCAGGATGATGGCCATGCCCTGACCGCCGCCGACGCACATGGTCTCCAGCCCGAACTCCGCATCGCGCCGGGTCATGGCGTTGAGCAGGGTGGTCATGATCCGGGCCCCGGTGGACCCGAACGGGTGGCCGAGGGCGATCGCGCCACCGTGCACGTTCAGCCGCTCCGGGTCGACGCCGAGCTCGCGGTAGGACGCGATGACCTGGACGGCGAACGCCTCGTTGATCTCCACCAGGTCCATGTCGTCGACGGTCATCCCGGCGCGGTCCAGTGCGCGCCGGCTGGCCTCGACCGGGCCGAGACCCATGATCTCGGGACTGAGCGCACTGACGCCGGTGGCCACGATCCGGGCCAGCGGGGTGAGCCCCAGCTCGGACGCCCGGGCGTCGCTCATGATGACGACGGCTGCTGCCCCATCGGTGAGGGGGCAGCAGTTCCCGGCGGTGACGGTGCCGTCGGGCCGGAAGACCGGTTGGAGCCCGGAGATCCCGGCCAGGGTGGTGCCGGCACGTGGGCCGTCGTCGGTGCGGACCACCCGGCCGTCGGGGCGGCTGACCGGGGCGATCTCGGCCTCGAAGACCCCGTTCGCGATGGCCTGCTCGGCCAGGTTCTGCGACCGGACCGCGAACTCGTCCTGCTCGGCCCGTGAGATGCCGTAGGCGGTCGCCACGTTCTCAGCCGTCTGTCCCATCGCGATGTAGATGTCGGGCAGCAGTCCGTCCGACCGTGGGTCGTGCCAGGTCTCGTTGCTCTGGGCGGTGGCTACGGTGCGGGCCTGGGCGTCGCGGAACACAGGGTTCTGGGTGTCGGCCGGGTCCACGCCCGCCGAGCCGAAGCTCCGGTACCGCGACACGCACTCCACCCCGGAGGAGACGAAGGCGTCGCCCTCGCCAGCCAGGATGGCGTGAAAGGCCATCCGCGCCGTCTGCACGCTCGAGGCGCAGAACCGGTTGACGGTGGCCGCCGGGACCTGGTCGAGGCCGAGCTGGACAGCGATCCGACGGGCCAGGTTGCCGCCGTGCTCGTCGCGCGGCTCGGCACAACCGACGTAGATGTCGTCCAGGGTGGCGGGGTCGAAGCCGTGCAGCTGCTGCAGCGCCGCGGTGATGACCCCCGCCGCGAGGTCGTCGGGGCGGACATCGGTCAGGGAGCCCTTGCCGGCGCGCCCGATCGGGGTACGCGCGGCGGACACGATGACGGCGTCGGGCATGGTCACTTCCTGGTCCGGTGGTGGGTCACAGGCCCAGGTCGCGGCCGATGAGCTCTTTCATGATCTCGTTCGAGCCGGCCCAGATCTTGGCCACCCGGGCGTCCTGCCAGGCCCGGGCCACCCGGTACTCGGTCATGTAGCCGTAGCCGCCGTAGAGCTGGACGCAGGCGTCGAGCACCTCGTTCTGCACCTGGGCCGTCCACCACTTCGCCTTGGCCGCGTCCACCGGCGTCAGCGTCTGCGCCACCTGCTCGAGCACGCACGCGTCGACGAAGCTCTGCGTGACATCACAGCTCGTGACCAGCTCCGCCAGCTGGAACTTGTTGGCCTGGAAGCTCCCGATGGGCTGCCCGAACGCGCGGCGCTCCTTGACGTAGTCGAGGGTCTCGTCCAGGATCTGGCGGGCGTGGGCCAGGTTGTTGACGGCCGCCCCGATCCGTTCGGCCACCAGCCGCTGCATCATGTAGACGAAGCCGGAGTCGACCTCACCGATCACGTTGGTGGCGGGCACCCGGACGTCGGAGAAGAACAGCTCGGAGGTGTCAGCCTCGGGCTGGCCGACCTTGTCGAGCTTGCGGCCGCGCTCGAACCCGGGCATGCCCGCCTCGACGGCGAACAGGGTGATGCCGTGGGACTTCTTCTCGGGGCTGGTACGCGCAGCGACCAGGACCAGGTCCGCAGAGTATCCGTTGGTGATGAACGTCTTGGACCCGTTGACGACCCAGTCGTCACCGTCGCGGACGGCGGTGGTCTTGAGGGCCGCCAGATCGGACCCGCCCGACGGCTCGGTCATCCCGATGGCGGTGATCAACTCGCCGGTACAGAACTTCGGGAGCCAGCGCTGCTTCTGCTCCTCGGTGCACAGGTCTACCAGGTAGGGCGCGACGCAGTCGGCGTGGATCCCCACGCAGGACGAGTACGCGAAGGCCAGCTTGGACAGCTCCTCGGACAGCACCAGCGAGAACCGCGCGTCCTGGACGCCGGAGCCTCCGTACTCCTCGGGGATGTTCAGCCCGAGGAGATCCTGCTTGCCCATCTCCAACCACAGCTCACGCCCGAACTCGTGGTTGGCGATGTGCTTCTCCTGGTTCGGACGCAGGTAGCGGTCGACGAACGTCCGGCAGCTGTCCCGGAAGGCCTCGTGATCCTCGTCGAACAGCGTGCGCCTCATCGCGTTGTGCCTCCGGATCCGTTGTTACTGGTCAGTAGCAATGCCACGATCCTACCTCCCGAACCACCGACGCGTCGGTGAGATGACAATCGTCATGCCGCGCACCGCCCCCGATGCCCTTGACTGTCTCTCATGTCGACGACTGCCCCTCCCGTGACCACCCGTGAGTCCACCGATCGCCGTGCCCTGCTGGCCGGCTCCACCCTGGCGTTCGTGCTCGCCGCCATGGTCAACGACACCCTGCACGAGCTGGCGCATGCGGTCGCCGGGCTTGCCGTGGGCCTGACCCCAACGCTGTCGCCGTTCTCGGTGGAGTACGCGCCGGAGGGAACCGTCAGCCAGCAGGTCATCACTGCCGCGGCCGGCCCGCTGTTCAGCCTGCTGATGGGGCTGGCGCTGATGGTCCTCGCCCGTCACTGGGGCCGCGGCCTGGTGCGCCTGTTCTTCCTCTGGCTGCCGTTCATGGGCGTGATGAACTTCGCCGGCTACTGCTTCATCGCTCCGTTCGCCCAGGTGGGCGACACCGGTCAGGTGCTGAAGCTGCTGGACGCTCCCGGCTGGACCTACGCCCTGGTCGCCGCAGTCGGCGTAGCCGGCCAGTTCTGGCTCGGCTACCGCTTCGCCGGCCAGGTCAGGCGTTACGCCCGGACGGTGGATGCCGAGCGCCAGCTCGCCTTCATCGCGTGGATCATCGGCACGCTGATCATGGTCATTCCCACCACCCTGCAGGTGGTCGCGCTGGGCGTCGAGCCGGCGGTGGTGTTCGTGGTCGTCTTCTACAGCTGCGCCGTCGGGGTCTTCGGCCCGATGCAGTTCATCTTCCACCACCGGTTCCCCCCCGGGGACGAGCAGCTCGACCTGCGGCGGGTCAACGTGACCGGCATCGTGGTGACCGTGGCGCTGGCCATCCTGCTGGTCGGTCTGGCCTTCTCCGGCGGCGTCACCCTCGGCTAGCCACGTCCCGGCCCGTCGGCCCGTGGCAGGGGCGATCAGACCCGGGTGGCCTCGATGCCCAGCGTGATGTCGATCTTGTCGCCGATGACGAACTTGCCGCCGTCGAGCGGGATGTTGAAGGTGACGTTGAAGTCCTTGCGGTTGATCGAGGTGCTGGCCTCCGCACCGAGCAGCGTGGCACCGTACGCGTTGGTGCCCACGCCGAGGTACTCCGACGCCAGGTCGACCGACTTGGTGATCCCGTTGATGGTCAGGTCGCCCGTGATGACGTAGCCGTCGCCGGACTCGGTGATCTTGGTGCTCACGAACGTGAGCTCGCCACCCTTGTCCGGGTCGAAGAAGTCGGGAGAGCGGAGGTGGGCGTCGCGCTGCTCGTTGTGGGTGGTGATGGAACCGCTCTTGATGCTGACCGACACCGACGAGTCCAGGATGTTCTCGGTGGTGACGACCTCACCGGTGAAGTCGGTGAAGCTACCGCGGACCTTGCTCATCAGGTGCCGCACCGTGAAGCTGACTTCGGAGTGAACGGGGTCGATGGCCCACGTGCCCGCGACGAGCTGGGTGGAAGTGGTCGCCTGCGTCATGATGTACCTCTCGGACGTGAAAGTGGTTGATTTTTCAACTAGTGACGACTTTAACCTATGGGAGTTGAAAAGTCAACCACTCCCGGTAGACTGGCCGACCGTGGGATGCGACGCGACCGAACCTCAGTGGCTGACCCAGGAGCAGCAGAGGATCTGGCGCGCCTACCTCCTGGGGAGTGCACGACTGTTCGAGAAGCTGGACGCCGACCTCCGCCAGTTTGGCATCGACCTCGCTGAGTACGAGATCCTGGTCTCGCTCGAGGAGGTGGCTGGGCAGCGGATGCGCATGTCGGAGCTCGCCCAGGCCGTGCACCAGTCCCGTTCCCGGTTGACCCACACCATCGCCCGGATGGAGAGGTCGGGCCTGGTGGTCCGCACCAGCTGTCCCACCGACCGGCGCGGAGTATGGGCCGAGGTGACCGAAGCCGGCTTCGAGCTACTGCGGACCGCGGCGCCCAGTCATGTGGCGGCCGTGCAGACGAACTTCGTCGAGGCGATCGGCGCGCCCGACTACGCCGCCGTCGGTCGAGCCTTCGAGGCCGTCCTGCGGGTCGACGCCGAAGACTGAACCCTCCGGGGTTCAGACCTCGTCCGGAGTGGCCTCGTGGCCCTCTTCGCCCTTGCTGCGCTCCTGCTGCTTCAGCCGGGCTTCGAACAGGTGACGCCGCCCACCGACCAGCTCGTCGCGAGCTGACTGCTCGAGCTCACGGAAGAGTGACCAGTAGTTGTCGTCGTAGTCCTCGA
This sequence comes from Propionibacteriales bacterium, assembly GCA_038238065.1. Lineage (GTDB taxonomy): Bacteria > Actinomycetota > Actinomycetes > Propionibacteriales > Propionibacteriaceae > Microlunatus. The sequence continues at coordinate 29,660 of JBBRYD010000003.1, forward strand.
CGATCTGGAACGTCCAGCGTCCAGCAATCACGTTGCGCCCGACCAACTCACGCTCCAGCCGATCGGCCGTGGTGGCGTGTCCGGCCTTGCGGAGCGCGTCGACGGCCTCACCGAGCTTGATGTCGGCGGAACCGGTGAGCTGGTGGAACGAGAAGAGGTGGCCGCGGGCCCGGTCTGCGGTCTCCAGGGCCTCCGTCAGCTTGCCCAAGGCGTCCACAGTCTCGTCGGAGACCCCTGCCGGCGTCTGGTGCTGGGCCAGGGGCAGATCGTTCGTCACTGCCCCGACTCCCGCGTCTGCGGGGACTCACGCTGGGTGCCCTCAGGGTCGATCGTCCGCTCCTCCGACTCCAGCAGGATGGCCTCGGCCTGGGCGGCCGGGTCCGCGCTGCCCGCCGCCTCCTCCTCGGGCAGCAGGTGGGACCGCTCAGCGATCAGCTCGTCTTCTCGTTCGTCGTCAGTCATGGGTCGAAGGTACCCGGAGCTGTCGGAGCGACCGTGCGGGCGTCGTCCGCTCTTTCCGATGCGCTGGTCGACCCCGGTCACGTCGGCAGCGGACCCGGGAGGGAGGCCTGCAACCCGGCGGCGTCAAGGGCGAGCAGCGCCTGCAGAAACGCCAGCGTGGACTCGGCTCCTTCGTTGACGCTGGGCGCAGCCGGGCCCAGCCCGTCGTGGCAGCCGCCGGTCGCGAAGTCGTAGACGGACACGCCGAGATGGTTGCGCCCGAGGAACCACTCGAAAGCCCGAACCGCCTGCTGACCGTACTCACGACGACCGGTGGCCAGCAGCGCCTCGGTCAACGCGTCGACGAGGGCGGCGGCGTTGACCGGTTGCTCATCACCCTCGTCCGGCCACGGGCGTGAGGCGTCCGGACGACGCCACCGGTTCCCGACCAGCCGGACCGTCGGTTCGTCGATGGTGCACTGGGCCGCGTACCAGTCCAGCGCCTCCAGACCGGTGCGGAGCAGACCAGGGTCATCGAGCCTGCGTCCGGCGGCGATCAGCGCCTGGGGCAGCCGGGCGTTGTCGTAGGTCAGGATGTCCTCGAACCAGCGCCAGTCGTCGGACCGCGCATCGCCGTACCAACCCGCCAACCGGTCGGCCAGCGTGCGGAGCAGCTTGTGCAGCGTCTCGGGCAGTGCGTCCAGCGGGGGGCGGCAGAGCCCGAGGACGGCGAAGGCCACCCCGCGCGGGCTCATCGAACCCTCCAGGCAGGAGGCCATCTCCTCCAGCAGCCGCAGGCTCGGCACGCCCACGGCGCGCGGCGGGGAGGCCGCGATCACCTCGCCGAGCGCCCAAGCGGCGCGACCGACGTGGTCACCCTCGTGGGGCAGGTCGGCCCACTGCCGGTCGTAGGTCATGAAGTTGTGCATCGCGTGCGTGACCGGATCCCAGGCGTGCCGCAGGAACGCCAGCCCGAGGGCCAGCATCCGCTGGTACGCCGGGTCACCGATCTCCCGCTCCAGGCCGAGGGTGACCACCACCAGCCGCGCTACGTCGTCGACGCAGTAACCGCTGTCGCGATTGGGCACCACACCGTAGGCGTGCTGGATGATGCCCACGTCGTCGACCATGGTCAGCAGGTGGCCGGGCCGGATCCGCGGCGAGCTGGCTGCGGGCAGGATCTTCGCCGCCCGTCGCACCGGTCCGAGCTGGATCGCCTCACCCAGCACCTGGAGCGTGACCCCGCCGACGGTGGTCCACACCAGGCCCTCCCCCACCCGGCGGGCCTCCTGCCGCGCGGCCGCGAGCTCGTCCGGATGGTCCAGGTAGTGCGAGACCGCCGCAGACAGGGCCGCCGGATCTTCGAAGGGCACCAGCGTGCCGGCCCCCGACCGGAGGAGGTCTTCGGCGTAGAAGTACGGGGTCGACACCACCGGGCAACCGGCAGCGATCGCAAAGGTCAACGCTCCCGAGACGATCTGCTCCCGCGAACGGTAGGGCGTCAGGTAGAGGTCGGTCGAGGACAGCAACACCGCCAGCTCCTCGATGGTGAGGAAGCGGTCCAGGAAGTGCACGTGGTCGGCCAGGTCCAGGTCCCGGACCAGCCGCTCGAGACCTAGACGGTAGCTCTCCCCCTCGGTGGTCACCACGTCCGGATGAGTCTGGCCGGCGACGAGGTAGAGCACCTCGGGATGGTCGGCCACGACCGCGGGCAGGGACCGGATCGCCAGCTCTATCCCTTTGCCAGCCGAGATCAGGCCGAAGGTGGACAGCACGGTGCGTCCCTCCAGCCGCTCGAGGGCCGGCCGAGGAATGGCCACCGTCGCCGGGGCCAGCGGCTCGGTGCCGTCCTCCGGGTGGGCCTGCGGCTGGGTGTCGTCGTCGGTCGCGGCCGACAGTTTCCGACCTCCCATCAACAGGCTCGGGGCACCGTGCGGCACCACCCGGACCCGTTCCGGCGACACCACCCGCGCCTCGACGATCATCCGCCGGGCCGTCTCGGTGAACACCGTCACCAGAGTGGCGCGCTGGCACAGGGCACGCAGCGCCTCGGCCTGCTGCACCGAGGGCGCCGACAGCACCGTGTGCAACGTGACCACCAGCGGCTGGACCAGCTCCTCGACCAACGACAGCACGAAGGTCCCCGCGTCGCCACCGAAGATGCCGTACTCGTGCTCAACCAGCACCACGTCGGTGCCCCGGGAGGTCAGGGTCCGGGCCACCCCGGCGTAGTCGCTGCGCACGTCCTGCCGGATGGCCGCCACCACCTCGGGTTCGTCGCGGCGCTGCGGATCTCGCACGATGGAGACCACGTCAACGGCCGTCGAGGCGTCGGTCTGCAGGATGGCCGACCGCAGGTCGTGGGCGAAGATGCCGATGCCGCACGGTCGTGGTGGGTAGGTGGACACGATCGCAACTCGCATGTGAGCCCGCTTTCTGGCGCCCCGGCAGCAGCCTCGTTCGATAACGTACCCCCGGCAGGTGACGACCTGACGTCGGTCAGCCGCCGGAGGCACGCCACCTCGCTCAGCCGCGGGTCAGGCGCCGGTGTGTGGCGCTGTGCGGACGCGCCGCCTCCGCGCCCAGACGCTGGATCTTGTTCGCCTCGTAGTCGGCGAAGTTGCCCTCGAACCAGAACCACTTGGACTGGTCGTCGTCGTCGCCCTCCCAGGCCAGGATGTGGGTGGCCACCCGGTCCAGGAACCAGCGATCGTGAGAGATCACCACGGCGCAGCCCGGGAACTCCAGCAGGGCGTCCTCCATCGACTGCAGGGTCTCGACGTCCAGGTCGTTGGTCGGCTCGTCGAGCAGCAGCAGGTTGCCACCCAGCTTCAGGGTCAGCGCCAGGTTGAGGCGGTTGCGCTCTCCACCCGACAGCACCCCCGACGGCTTCTGCTGGTCGGGGCCCTTGAACCCGAACGATGCCACATAGGCCCGGGACGGCACCTCGAAGTTGGCCACCTTGATGAAGTCGAGGCCGTCTGAGACCAGCTCCCAGACGTTCTTCGTGGGGTCCAGCCCGGACCGGCTCTGGTCGACGTAGGAGATCTTGACCGTCTCGCCCAGGGTCAGCTCGCCCTTGTCGGGCTTCTCCTCCCCCACGATCATCCGGAACAGGGTCGACTTTCCGACGCCGTTGGGCCCGACCACACCGACGATGCCCGCACGGGGCAGGGAGAAGTTGAGCCCGTCGAACAGCAGCCGGTCGTCGTAGCCCTTGACCAGCTTGCTGCTGTCCAGCACCTGACTGCCCAACCGGGGGCCGGCCGGGATGTTGATCTCCTCGAAGTCGAACTTGCGGTTGCGGTCGGCCTCGGCCGCCATCTCCTCGTAGCGGGCCAGCCGGGCCCGGTTCTTGGCCTGCCGAGCCTTGGCGTTGGAGCGCACCCATTCCAGCTCGCGGTCGAGGATCTTGGCCCGTTTGGCGTCGCGGCGACCCTCGAGCTGCAACCGTGATCGCTTGGTGTCGAGGTAGGTCGTGTAGTTGCCCTCGTACGGGTGGGTCTTGCCACGGTCGATCTCCAGGATCCACTCGGCGACGTTGTCCAGGAAGTACCGGTCGTGGGTCACGGCCAGCACGGCTCCGGCGTAGGACTTGAGGTGTCCCTCCAACCACTGCACCGACTCGGCGTCGAGGTGGTTGGTGGGCTCGTCGAGCAGCAGCAGGTCGGGCGACTACAGCAACAGCTTGCACAGCGCGACGCGGCGCCGCTCGCCCCCGGACAGAACGTCCACGATGGCGTCGGCCGGCGGGCACCGGAGGGCGTCCATGGCCTGAGCCAGCTGGGAGTCGATGTCCCAGGCCTCCCGGTGGTCGAGCTCGGTCTGCAGGTCGCCCATCTCCGCCAGCAGCGTGTCGAAGTCGGCATCCGGGTCGCCCAGCTCCTCGGAGATCGCGTTGAAGCGGTTGAGCAGCCCCTTGGTGTCGGCCACGGCTTCCTCGATGTTCTCGATCACCGTCTTTCCCTCGGTCAGTGGGGGCTCCTGCAGCAGGATGCCCACGCTGGCCTCCTTGGCCAGGTTGGTGTCGCCGTTGTTGGCCGACTCCAGCCCCGCCATGATCTTGAGCAGCGTCGACTTGCCGGTACCGTTCGGACCGACGACGCCGATCTTCGCGCCGGGATAAAACGACAGGGTGACGTTGTCCAGCACGAGCTTGTCGCCGAGCTTCTTGCGGACGTTGTGCATCGAATAGATGAACTCAGGCATGAAGAGAATCGACCTTCGGTGTTGAAGCGGCGGACGAGGAAGGAACGCCGTGGGCGGGGTGAGAGCTGATCGCCAGCGGCGATGCCCTGCGCCGAACAAGTATGCCAGCGTCTGTGCGATCCGCCCCATCGGTTCGTTCCGTCCTCGCCGCACCCCGCCATCGGGTGGGCCGAACCCTGGGTGATACGGCCCTCAGGCCGCGCGGGAGTCGGCTCGCCCGTCGTCGTACTCGTCGCCGTCCTGCTGTCCCTGGCTCTCCACCGACGTGATGACCTCGGCCAGCTCGCTCTCCCGGTCTTCGGGAACCTGCTGACGCTCGGCCCGGTTGAACGCCGAGGTGCCCCGGGTCAGGTCGTGCCCGATGGTCTGCGCCTCCAGCACCGTCCGCTCCTGCTGGATGCCGTCTCTGGTCCATACCTGGGTGCGCAGCCGACCGATGACCACGACCGGGTCGCCCTTGCGAACGCCGCTGGCCGTGTGCTCGGCCAACGATCGGAAGCAGGTGACCGTCAGCCAGGTCGTCTCCCCGTCGGTCCAGTCTCCCGCCCGCCGGATCCGGGGCGTGCAGGCCAGCCGGAAGCTGGCCGTCGCGACCGTGTTGTTCCTGAACTCCACGTCCCCGCCCACGTGGCCCGTCATGTGCACGTATGCCTCCACGGCAGTCCCTCTCTGTCCTCGTCCCCTGGTGGGATGCTCTCAAGGCCAGCATGAGGACGGACGGGGTGTCGCGTTCGCCGCTGCCGACATCTGTGGATGACGAAGTCGGGTGGCGGCGAGCTGTGGACAGAGGCGAGGACAGGCCGGCCTACCGGGTCGTGACCACCAGCCTGTCGGTGCCGCGACCCAGCCGCAGCGTCAGCCGGGCCTCGAGTCCGCGGCTGGTCCGGACCAGCTTCACGTGCACCCGGTGCCCGTTCAGGGTGGCCCGCTCGACCCGCGAGCCGGCCGGCAGCACCGCACCCAGGGTGAGCGCCAGCCGACCGTGCCGGGTCACGGTCGTGGTGTAGGTGGCGCCCCGGTGTCGCGCGGCCACGTCGATGCTCGACGAACCCAGCCGGATGTCCGTCCCGGCGGCCCTGGTCTGGCCGGCAGGCACCTGCGGGACCACCGTCACCCGGCCGCGGCCCACGTCGGGCGACACGCCGAGCCACTGGTGGATCACCGGCCAGAGGATCCCGTAGGCGCCCCAGGCCTGCATCACCATGGAGCGCTCGTTGAGCGGCCTGTCGATGTTGGCCCCGAAGTCGCCACCCGGAACGATCTCCGGCATGGCACCGGGCATCTCCCACAGGGTGGGATCGAGCTGCGCGCGCGCGTTGCCCGTGGTGTAGACCCCCTGCTGGTCGGCGCCGAGCCGACCGTAGTTACCCTCACTGACCCCGGCGATCGCACTGTTCAGCGTGAAGATGCTCCGCTCACTGGGCACCTTGGAGACCACCGTGTCGCAGCTGTCCCCGGCGTTGCCGGCGGTCGCTGTCGTGGGGCCGGTGCCGGTGTGGAAGAGCCCCAGGGCGTCGGTGTAACAGGAGCGCTCGTGCTGGGTCAGCGTCGCGTTGCCGTGCGAGCGCGACGCCAGCGGGGCCGAGGCACGTCCTGGCAGCGCCGGCAGCACGGCGTCGGTCGGGGTCAGCCCGATCCAGTGCCGCTGGAACACCTGGACGTTGCCGGGGTCCTTCAGGGAGTCCGCGTAGGAACGGGAGTCACCGCCGTACCACCAGGTCTTCTCGAACACCGCGATCAGCGCCTTGGCGTGCGCCGTGGCCCATCGGCGCGTCTTGGCGTCGCCGCGGGCCCGCGCGAGGTCGGCCAGGTCGGCGTACCCCCGGATGGTGTAGACGGCATTGTCCAGCTTCTCGGGGCCCATGCCGTCTCGCTCGACGTTGCCCAGACCTTCGGGCCACCCGTCGCCGTCGGCGTCCAGCGAGGCCACGTGCCGCATCGCCCGGACGCTGGCGGGATAGAGGTCCTTCAGGAACGCCCGATCACCGGTCCACCGCCACACCAGCGCTACGGCCGACGGATACTTCGACGACTCGTCGGTGTTTCCCGCGTCAGCGTTGGCTCCGAAGTAGACCGAACCGTCGGGCGTCACCTCGTGCACGATCTTGCCGCTGTTTCCGTTGACCGCCTCGGAGACGTCCCGAAGGGCACGCAGATGAGCCTTGATCGGCGAGAACTGCCCAGCGGCTACGGCTGCGTAGGCGGTGTACTCGCCATCGGTGCCGAACAGCCAGGTGTAGTCGGGGAACCCGGCACCCAGCCAGCGCATGGACTTCAAGGTCGCCGTCGGCGCCGGGTAGGCCTTGCCGGCGTTGACCACCCGGAGCTTGACGTCGTCGCTGCGCTGGACCGAGGCAGCCAGCATCTGCTTGGACCAGGCGACGCTCTGCGCCAGCAACGGGTCGCCGGGGAGCGAGACGTTGCTCCGGGTATCGATCTGCTGCCGCGCCTCCACCTTGTCCTCCAGCGCGCCTACCGGGTCGGCGAGCGCCGCGCGCAACTCGACCTGGGCGTCCGCAGGGCCTGAACGAGATCCTCCGACGCCGAACCAGATCGTCTTGACCACCCCGGTTTTCAGCGTGAGCCGGTAGCTGAGCTGCCCGCCCGCCCCGTGGCCGTACGCCGTGTCGTCGCAGCGTTTCGGCGGTACCGGCGTCTCCGGCCCCGAGGCGGGACACACCACGGCGGGATCCTGGGGGCCACGGAAGTCCTGGCCGAGGCTGCTGGCGACCGGAGTCAGCTGGGAACCGAACGCGGCGGCCCAGTTGTGCGCCTCGCCGTTGGAGCCCGGGGGTGTGCCGACGTCGCGGAAGACCAGCTGCTTGCCCCGCCGAGTGACAGAGTCGGGCAGGTTGACCCGGTTCTGGCTGGGCACCGTCTCACCCCACGGGTAGGAGCTCATCAGCTCCGAGTGCGCGTCGGCCTTCAGGGTGATCGTCCGGTCGTGGTCCGAGCGCAGGCTGAGGCCGACCAGGGCCCCGGACACCCCGTCCGGCACGACGTCGGTCCGGCTCGCCGAGACGCCGTCGGTGGCCGGTAGGTCGGCGCGGACGTAGCCCCAGCCGGAAGTCGTCTGGGTCGCCGGCCCGATCCAGCTGTTGTTGACGCCGAACCACATCCCGTCCAGCAGCTTGAGGGCGGGCGTCCAGAATCCGCCCATCTCACCCCGGGTGTGGAAGCCGGCCGCCGGGTATCGGCCATCGGCGGTACCCAGGGACCAGGCCTGGTCACCGGTCACGACAAACCGACGATCCGCCAGCCGGGTGGTCTCGGACAGCTCCGGCGACCTGGCTAGTGCAAGATCCAGCACCGGCTTGTCGGCGGCGTGAGCCGGGATGGTCAACGGCGCGATCACCAGGGCCAGTGACGCGGTGGCGGCGATACCGACCACCGGCCAGGGACGGCGAATGCGGTGCATGGGTGAGCCTCTCCATTGCGACTATTCGCCGTGGGCACGGTCCGGGCCCACTGGGGCCGGTCGGGCTGCGCCTGCAGGCCTCTGGGTCGTTGTTATACCCGGTCGTCAGTGATCAACACAAGGCCCCCGGCACAAACCCGGCGGACGCAACGGCGGAGGCAACGGCGGGAAAGGACCGCGCTAGCGTCCCTGCGCCTGGTTCAACGCCGCTCGCGCATCCTCGTAGCGTTGGCGTTCCACGTTCACGGGCGCCAGCACCAGCTCGGTGGTGACGCGCGCGACGGCGGACCGCAACGAGGTACGCGCTCGGGCGGTGCGTCGCCGCGCGCCCACCTCCACACCGACCCGGCTGACCCCGGCCACCAGCAGGCCGGCCAGTACCCCGCCGGCCACCAGGACCGTGGGCGACGGCAGCCCCCACCAGGTCACCCGCGGCAGCGGCGGCAGCTGCAGGTAGGCCAGCACGAACGCCGAACCCAACCAACCCAGACCGACGACCACGGCCGAGACGAGCAGCCACTGGAGCACCCGGACCACGTTCCACCAGCTGCGGTGCTTGTCCAGATCCAGATCGGTGGTGGCCACTGCCCGGTCCAGCGCGTCCGGCAGCACCGCCTGCTCAGCCCGCGCGGCGGCCTTCACCGCGTCGGACCACCCGCGGCTCATCCCTCTGCTCGCCTCGTCGGCCAGTGCCCTCAGCGCAGTGTCGACCCGCGCCTTCTGCACGCCGGTGGTGCTGGGCAGTGAGGTCCGCCCGACGCGCGACGGGTCGATCTCCCTGCGCGACCGGCCGCCGCGCAGCCGGTCCAGGTGGAGCCGTCGCAACGGGTCGGGCTTGAACTTCGCCAACCAGGCCAGCGCCGGCCAGCCGGTGGCCAGCCCGCCCCTCAGCCGCCAGGCCTGACCGACCGCATCGGTGACCACCGGGACCCCGGCGGCGGCGGCGAGGGTGGCGTTCATCCGGTCGATGCTGGCCCGCGACAGGTCGGCGGCTTGCGCACTCCCGGACTCGGTGGCCAGCCGGGACGCTGCCGCGGACACGTCAGCCGCGAGCCGGCGGGCCGCGGCCAGCTTGTCCGCCACCTGCTCGGCGAGCGCTCTGCGCAGCGTGTCGATGCCTTCCCCCGTCGCCGCGGAGACTCCCAACACGCTGACCCGGCTCAGGCCCTCGGACGCGAGCAACCGGCGCAGGTCCTCGAGGCAGGAGTCGCGCTGCGCCGGGGTCAGGGTGTCGACCTGGTTGAGCACCACCATCATCACGTCGGCGTGAGCGGCCAGCGGCTTCAGATAGCGGTCGTGCAGCGCCGCGTCGGCGTACTTCTGCGGGTCCACCACCCAGACCAGCACGTCGACCAGCTGGACCAGCCGGTCGACCTCCATCCGGTGGGCGACCGCGGTGGAGTCGTGGTCGGGCAGGTCCAGCAGCACCAGTCCGTCGAGTGCCGCGGCTGTCGCAGGATCCTTCTCCACCGCGTGCCGGCGCGGCACCTGGAGCCAGTCGAGCAGCTCCTCGGCCGAGTCCTGGCCCCAGCTGCAGGCCAGCGCGGACGACGTGGTCGGACGACGAACCCCCACCGTGGCCAGATCGGTGCCGCTCAAAGCGTTGAACAGGCTCGACTTGCCCGAACCGGTCGCCCCGGCCAGGGCGACCACGGTGGCGTCACCAGACACCGCCAGCCGCCGGTCGGTCTGAGCGACCACCCGGCGGGCCTCGCCCACCGCCTCGTCGCCGACCCGGTGTTCGCACAGGTCTGCCGCCTCGCCGAGCGAGCGGACCCGCGCCACCAGGTGGGCGGTGTCATCCTTGCGGACCAGTAACCCGCTGACCCGGGACGCCATCCCCCGCGCTCCGGTGCCTCGAGCGGTCGTCGCGCCACCCATCAGCTGAGGTCCTCGGGCGGGCGGCGCTCGCTCCGAGCTGGCGCGGAGCCCGGCGGCTGACGGGAGACGGTCTCCGGCTCCACGATCTCGGCGTCGACGATGTCGTCACGTCCCAGACCCTGCAGGGCGACGTCGAGGTCGACCTGCTGGATCCGCGGCGCCTCCAGAGCCAACGGCTCGTCAGCCGCCGCCAGAGCCGGCTCCGAGCCGGCCCCGCTGACCGGCAGCCCACCGGCGCGCGACCGCTGGACCTGTTGAGCGGCCGCCCGGAGCCGGTCGGGCTGGTCGGTCTCGACGGCGAGCCCGTCGAGGATCGCGTGGAAGCGGATCAGCTCGCCGGCCATCAGGGTCTCCACCCGGGCGTCCAGGTCCTCCTTGGTCGTCTCGGCCAACCTACGCACCGCCTGATCGCCGAACACTGCCTCGAGCACCCGCTGCGCCAGCACCGCGGTGCCGCCCGCCACGCCGACCTCGGCCCCCACCAGTCCGCCCGTCTGCGAGAAGGCCACGATCATCAGTGCCACGCCCACGCCGTTGATCCCCAGGGCCAGGAAACGCGCCTTGGATCGCTTGCTCATCCCCTCGTCGGCGACCAGGTCGAGCACGGCCCCCTGCCAGTCACGGATCATCCGGGCCACGTCCCGAGGAAAACTCTCACTGGAGCGCGACAGGTCTGCCGGCGCGCGTTCCACCAGCTGCCGACCAGCCGCGTTCGCCTGCCACGACCCCTCGGCCCGCTCGGCCGCCGCGTCGCCCTCCTCCCGGATCAACGCCTCCAAGCCCGACTCGACGGCCAGCTTGACGTTGTTCGCTCCGGGCGGCTCGCCCTTGAACGCCGCCATCACGCGGTCGCGCAGCCAGCTGATCTTCTGCTCGAGAGCCCGGAAGAACTCGCCGGTGCCGACGAACTCATGCCAGCGCGCGAGCACCTCGCCACGCAGCAGGGTGCCGTCGGCGGTCTGGACCTGCACCGTCCGTACGGCCTCCGCGTAGGCGTAGTCGACGTCGTCACGGAGCTGCGTGACCACGCTGATCTGCTGCTCGACGCCGGTCGCCAGCGCAGGGGTCCGGGCGGCCAGGGAACCGATGGCGCCGTCGAGGGTCTGGTGGACGACCCGGGCCCGGCTGTCCTTGTCCTGGGCCAGGGTCGCCAGCCAGCTCCGGATCGGCTGGATGGCCGAGGTGGGCAGCAGTCCCCGTTCGTCGACGCGCGTCTCCGGTACGGCGAAGAGCGGCGAAGCACCCAGCCCTCGTTCGCTCATCATCTGACCGAGATGCGGCGGTACGTCCTGCATGGCCCGTGGCGGTACCCGGTCCAGCACGACGGCGACGGCCGCACTGCGCTGGGCCGCAGCCAGCAGGAAGTCCCAGGGCACGGCATCGGCGTACCGGGCGGCCGAGGTGACGAAGAGCCACAGGTCGGCCGCGGCCAGCAGCTGGGAGGCGAGCTGACGGTTCTCGACCACCACGGAGTCGATGTCGGGAGCGTCCAGGATGGCCAGCCCGGCCGGGATCGAGTCGTCGGAGACCAGCTTCAGCGACCGTAGATCGTTGGTGTCGCCGGAGGACCGCGCCAGCCCGGGCAGGATGCGGTCGTCGCTGAACCAGGCCGCGTCACTGCTGTGGTGGACCAGTACGGGCGCTCGGGTGGTCGGCCGGATCACCCCGGGAGCGCTGACCACCCGTCCGACCAGGGAGTTGACCAGGGTGGACTTGCCGGCTCCGGTCGATCCCCCCACCACCGCGAGCAGCGGCGCATCGATGGTGACCAACCGCGGCAGCACGTAGTCGCTGAGCTGGGCCGTGATCTCCCGCATGCTCCGTCGGTGGTCGGCGGCCCCCGGCAGCTCCAACGGGAACGACGAAGCAGCAACTGCCTCCTGCAGCTGGACCAGCGCGGCCTCCAGGGGCGACACCCGCCTGCCGGCCATCGGCTCCTCCTACTGGCTCGGCGGCTCCCAGTTCGGATCCACCTCTGAATACTGGGTAGCAGTCTGCCCCAAAGGCACCGTCGCCGACACCGGCACGCCCGGAAGGGGCACCGGGGCCGGATAGTTGCCGCCGATGCCCGCCGGGCCCGGATAGCTGGGCGGCGCGTACGGCAGTGACGGCTGCGGGTGACGCATTCGAGACGGCAGCCGCAGCACCGGGTACTCCGCTCGACCCTCCGGCTGGATCACGGCTCGACCGCGCAGCTGACGCACCTTCTCCAGCAGCACCTTCTCCCTCTTCAGCCCGACCTCGTCGACCAGTCCGCGGACCATCGCGTCGCGCAGGTACGCGAGCTCGGTCAGCGCGCGCTGCATCGCGATGGTGGCCAGGAAGACGTCGGGACCCCGGAAGACCGCGTGCCAGACGGCCCGGCTCCGGGTCCTCAGCCGCGACAGGGCCTGCGGATCACCCTCGGGCAGCCAGCCCAGCCGGACGTAGTCGACCAGGCGTTCCCGGATCAGCCGTCCTTCCCGGATCAGCTGTCGAGCGATGAACACGATCACGCCGATCAGCAGCGGTAGCGCCACGGTCAGGTAGACGATCAGCAGACTGCGCCCCTGTACCAGGGAGGCGGTGGTGTTGAAGGCCATGTGCAGCAGGACGGCGCCGCAGTAGCCGGCCAAGGGAGCGACAACCCTGACGATCTTGCTCTTGGAGCGCAGCGCGACCGCGAGACCGATACCGGTCATCGAGGTGAAGAGTGGGTGACCGAAGAAGGTCATCACCCCCCGCAGCAGGAACAGGGACTGGAGCGCCTCCAGCGGCGGCACCTCGCCGAAGGTCTGCGCCGCGTACCGGTAGGCGCGGCCGTAGTAGAGGATGTTCTCCACGAACGCGAAGGCGGCCCCGGACAGGCCGGCCAGCACGATGCCGCTGAGCCGGCTGACCCACTGGTAGCGCATCAGGATGGCCAGCCAGAAGAGGACAGTGCCCTTGGCTGCCTCCTCGACGAAGGGGGCGACGTAGATCGCCGCACGGGCGCCGGTCGCCGGGTCGCCGTCACCGACGATGCTCAGGTGTGCGGCCGCCCAGGTGTTGACCTGGGCGGAGACGAAGGTCGCCACGCAGGCACCCCAGCCGAAGGTCATCAGCCAGACCCAGATCCGCTGCGGCCGGAACCGATCGGCCCAGAGGAAGAGCAACGAGAGCGGGATGGCGGTGAGCGCGGCGTACTTGGCGGCGATCGGCACGGCTTCGGTGCCCAGCCCGACGACCCGGCCGCCGCGCACCGCCTGGTCGGGCACGACCTGGCGGTAGAGCAGCACCAAGAAGCTGACGTACACGAGCACCATCACCACGCTGACCCAGAACAGTCGGCTGGTCAGCAGCCGCTTGGGCAGCGGCTGAGTCAGATCCTGCTCCCGCGGAAGCCCGGCACGCGCCAAGGCCCGACTCTCGTCCCGCGTCACCGACATGGCGCCCAGGCTACCTACCCAGCAGAAGGGAACCCGACCAACTGCGGGCGACGCTCATCCGCCCGGCACGGAGTCCTGGACCGGCATCCAGGCCAGCACCGTCTGGATCTGCCTGTCCCAGTAGTCCCAGGCGTGGGCCCCGGGACCGAAGTCGGTGGTCAGGGGTACGCCGGCCGTGGCGGCGGCCGCCGCGAACGACCGGTTGTCCTCGATCAGCACGTCCTCGGTCCCGCAGCTGAGATGCAGCGCGGGCAGCGCCGTCGGGTCGGCGGCGTCCAGCAGAGCGAACAGGTCGTCGGCGCCTCCGTCGACAGGTCGGTCGTCGAAGACCCGCTCGAACATGCGCGGGTCGTCCGGGCGGGTCCGGCCCGACCGCAGTCCGCTGAGGTGCACCGCTCCCGACAGGCACGCCGCGGCCGCGAATCGATCCGGCTGTCGCAGCGCCCACGTGAACGCGCCGTACCCGCCCATCGACAGTCCGGCCACGAAGGTGTCCTCTCGGCGGTCCGACAACCTGAACATGCCGCGCACGACATCGGGCAGCTCCTCGGACAGGAAGGTCCAGTACCGGCCGCCGTAGAACTCGTCGGTGTAGAAGCTGCGATGCACCTGGGGCAACACCACCGCCACCCCGCGCTCGGCGGCGTAACGCTCGATCGAGGTGAACCGGAGCCAGTTGGTGTCGTCGTCGCTGAGGCCGTGCAGGAGGTAGAGGACCGGCGACCCCTCGGCCAGTGACCCGATCACCCCTCGACGAGGCGTGGGGTGCTCGGCCAGCAGCACCGTCATCGACGTGTTCAGGCTCAGAGAGTCGGAGAAGAAGTCACAACGGAGGTGCGCCATGACCCGATCCTGGCACGCCCCCCACCCGCAGCCGCATCGGTACGGAGCAGCCGCACCGCCTGCAGAGGGTGCGGCTGGGTGCAGGGGGTGCAGCTGCGACCATCAGCGTTCCGGGAACTTACCCTCCGCACGGATCCGCTGGTTGAGCTCGGCGAGGTACTCGTCCTCGTCGAAGTCCAGGCCGACCTCGCGTCCGGTCCAGCTGGACAGGTGGATGGCGTTGGCCAGCCGTACCCCGTTGATGCCGTCGGAGCCGGGCGCGATCAGCGGTGTGCCGTCGAGGATGTGAGCCGCGAAGTTCTGCAGCACGCCGGCGTGCTGGCCACCCCACTGGGACTCGAACTCGATCACCTCGCTGGTCGAATAGTCGCCCAGGTCGAGTCGCCCCGTGAACAGCTGTCTGACGTCGTCCATGCTCATGCCGTCACTGATCTCGCGTTCGGGCTGGGTCAGTCGGGTGACGGTGGCGGTCTTGCTCTTCTCGACCACGATCTTGCCGCGCTCGCCGAGGATCTCGAACCGGTCGGTGCCGACCAGGTCGTGCACGGCGGTGATGAACACTCCGGTGGCGCCGCCGCCGTAGTCGAGGACCGCCGTCACCTCGTCCTCGACGGCGATGTTGCGCCGGAACCCGTACGCGACCTTGGCGTATACCGACCGCGGTACGCCGCAGATCCACTGCACCAGGTCGAGCTGATGCGGAGCCTGGTTGACCAGCACCCCGCCGCCCTCGCCACCCCAGGTGGCCCGCCAGGCGCTCTGCTCGTAGTAGCCCTGGGGTCGCCACCAGGTGGTGATGATCCAGTTCGTCCGCCGGATGCTGCCGATCTCGCCGGCGTCGACGATCTCCTTGATCCGTTGGTAGAGCGGGTTGTTGCGCTGGTTGAACATGATCGCGAAGGTCAGCTCGGGCTTGCTGGCGGCATACGCGTTGAGCTCGCTCACCTGCTTGGTGTAGACCCCGGCCGGCTTCTCCACCAGGGCGTGGACCCCGTGGGACAGGGCCGCGATCCCCATCTCCGGGTGCAGGTAGTGCGGGACGCAGGTGACGACTGCGTCCACACTGCCGGAGTCGAGCATCTCGAGGTAGTCGGTGAAGAAGGGCACGTCCGGGTAGCTCGACGCCACGAGCTCGGCCTTGGCCGGGTCCGGGTCGCAGATCGCCCCGATCACCATGTTGGGCACCTGACCCTGGGTGATCAATCGCGCGTACATCGATCCTTGGGCACCGAGCCCGACGATGCCGAGCCTCACCTGCTGAGCCATCTCTGATCTCCTGCTCCTGCTCGTGGTCACTGATCCACTCACCGTGCCGGGAAGGCTCAGGCGCGCGCAAAAGGTTGCCAGATGTTGCCGTGGCCGTCGGGCAGGCTCAGGGAACGGGCAAGGCGGGCAACAAACGGCAACTTCTTGTGACCCCTCGGCCACGTCAGCAGGATGGGGCCATGTCCCCCAGCGCACTCGACGTCCATCCCGACCGGCTGCTGCCGAGCGACCCGGGCCTGAGGTCCGTCGCGCGGCGGCTCTACCAGAGTGTGCAGGATCTGCCGATCATCTCCCCGCACGGCCACGTGCCGGCGCAGTGGCTGGCCGACGACACGCCGTTCGCCGACCCGACCTCGCTGCTGATCACCCCCGACCACTACATCAACCGGATGCTGCACGCACACGGGGTGCCGCTCTCCGAGCTCGGCGTCGGACGCGGTCCGCTGACCGAGCAGCAGTCCCGCGAGGCGTTCCGGATCGTGTGCGCGCACTGGACCGCCTTCCGCGGGACACCGGTGCGGTTCTGGTTCGACGCGCAGCTGGCCGAGATCTTCGGCGTCACGGTGCGACCGAGCGCGGAGACCGCCGACCAGATCTACGACGAGATCGCCGCCAAGATCGCCACCCCGGCGTTCCAACCGCGAGCGCTGTTCCAGACGTTCGACATCGACCTGCTGGCCACCACCGACGACCCGTGTGACGACCTCGCGAACCACCAGCGCCTGAACGACGACCCCACCTGGGGCGGACGGGTGGTCCCGACCTTCCGTCCGGACCGTTACCTCGAGTCCGCGCTCCCCACCTGGATCGGCGATGTCGACAGGCTGGGCGAGGTAACGGGTCTGGACACCGCGACGTACGCCGGGTACATCTCTGCCCTGGAGGACCGACGCCGCTACTTCAAGGCGAACGGAGCCGTGTCGTCCGACCACGGCCACGTCGACGCCCGGACCGACATCTTGGACCGCTCGGCCGCCGAGCACATCTTCGACCTGGCCCGCAAGGGTGAGGTCAACGAGACCGAGGCCACCGCCCTCCGCCGGCACCTCACCTCGGAAATGGCCCGGATGGCCTGCGACGACGGGCTGGTGATGACCCTGCACCCCGGCGTCCGGCGTAACCACCACCAACCGACCTACTCGACCTACGGGCCGGACGTCGGCACCGACATCCCGGTCACCACCGAGTTCACCGACTCAGTCCGTCCGCTGCTGAACCGCTACGGCACCGACCCGGGCTTCCACGTCGTCCTGTTCACCGTGGACGAGACGGTGTTCTCCCGTGAGATCGCCCCGCTGGCCGGCTTCTACCCGTCGGTGTACGCCGGGGCGCCCTGGTGGTTCATCGACGCCCCCGAAGCCATCCGTCGCTACCGGGCCGCGATCACCGAGTCCGCGGGCTTCGCCAAGACCTCAGGATTCATCGACGACACGCGGGCGTTCTGCTCCATCCCGAGCCGGCACGACATGTCGCGACGGCTGGACGCGGGCTACCTGGCCGGTCTGGTCGGGGAGCACCGGCTCGACGAGGACGAGGCGGTCGACGCCATCCACGACCTCACGGTGACCAACCCGAGCCGGGCGTTCAAGCTGTGAGCGCCGGTCCTGAGACGGCGGCCGGAGGGGCCACCGTTGCCCCACCCCGGCTGACGCGCTCCCTGCCCGACACCCCGCCGGCCGCGCCGGTCCGGATGGTGCACCTCGGCGTCGGCAACTTCCACCGGGCCCACCAGGCCTGGTACACCGCCCACGCCCCGGACGCCGACCAGTGGGGCATTGCCGCCTTCACCGGCCGTCGCCCCGACGTCGCCGCGGCCCTGTCCCCCCAGGACGGCCTGTACACGTTGCTCACCCGGAGTAGCGACGGCGACGCCTTCGAGATCGTCGGCAGCCTGTCCGCGGTGCATCCGGCCACCGACCAGGACGCCTACCTCGACTACCTCAGTCGTCCGGAGGTCGCCGTGGTCACCCTGACGGTGACCGAGGGCGGTTACGTCCTCGACGCGGATGCGCGCCTCGACCGGAGCGCTGACCTCATCGTGGCCGACGTGACCGCCCTGCGCGCGGACCCTCGGGCCGGGGTGCAGACGATGCCGGCCAAGCTGGTCGCCGGCCTGCTGGCCCGCCGGGCCGCGGGCGCGGAGGCCATCACCATCCTGTCCTGTGACAACCTGCCCGACAACGGCGCCGTCACCCGGTCCATCGTCGAAGACCTGGGTGCCTTGGTGGACGAGACACTGCCCGGCTGGGTCGAGGCGCACGTCGACTTCGCCACCTCGATGGTGGACCGGATCACGCCCGCCACGACCGCCGACGACCGCGCGCTGGTGGAGCAGACCTGCGGCTACGCCGACGCCGACCCGGTGCCGACCGAGCCGTTCAGCGAATGGGTGGTCTCCGGTGGGTTCCCGGCCGGCCGGCCCCGCTGGGAGGACGCCGGCGCCCAGCTCGTCGACGATGTCCGGCCCTTCGAACAACGCAAGCTGTGGCTGCTCAACGGCTCTCACTCGCAGCTGGCCTACGCCGGCAGCATCCGCGGCCACGAGACCATCGACTCCGCGATCGCCGACCCTGACTGCCGCAGCTGGGTCGAGCAGTACTGGGACGAGGCCAGCCGCCATCTGACTCTGCCCCCGGCGTCGGTGGCCGACTACCGCGAGGCGCTCCTCTCCCGGTACGCCAACCGGCGGGTGCGCCATCGGCTGGCTCAGATCGCGGCTGACGGCACGGCCAAGCTCGCCGTCCGCACCCTGCCGACCGTCCGCAACGAACGCGCCGCCGGCCGGGTCCCGATCGGCTCGGCGACCACCGTGGCCGCCTGGGTGCTGCACCTGCGGGGCCATGGCGCTCCGGTCAAGGACGCCGCGGCCGGGCCGGCCCGGCGAGCGGCGGCCGCAGCGGAGCTGTCCGATGCGGTACCGGGGGTGCTGGATGTGCTCGATCCCGGCCTGGGCCGCGACACCGAGTTCGTGAACGCGGTGATCACCCAGGCCCGTCTTCTGCTGCCCCAGCCATGAGCGCCGTCGAGGTGGTGATCGGGCTCGACGTGGGCACCACGGCCGTCAAGGTCGCCGCCTTCGACGTCCACCGGGGCAGCGGCCCGACCGCCCCGGAGCCGCTGCCCAGCACCCAACGGGAGTACCCGCTCGGGCAGCCCGAACCCGACTGGCAGGTGCAGGACCCGCTGGTGGTGCTGGCTGCTGCCGACGCCGCCCTGGCCGAGTGCGTGGGGTCGCTCGGGAACGCCAAGATCCTGGCGCTGTCGGTGTCCACGGCGATGCACGGGCTGATCGGGCTCGACGACCAGCAGCGTCCGCTGACCCCGCTCATCACCTGGGCCGACTCCCGAGCCCGGGCCGAGGCCCGGGAGCTCCGTGACAGCGGCCAGGCGTTGGACCTGCTGCGGCTGACCGGCACTCCGGTGCACCCGATGAGCCCGCTGGTGAAGCTGATCTGGTTCGCCTCGCACGCTCCGGAGCTGGCCCGCCAGGTGCGGTGGTGGGTCGGGCTGAAGGACTACGTGCTGCTGCACCTCACCGGCCGGTTGGTGACCGAGCTGTCCAGCGCCTCGGCGACCGGGCTGCTCGACCTCGCCGTGCGGGACTGGGCACAGGAGTCGCTGACGCTGGCCGGGATCAGGCACGACCAGCTCCCGCCGGTGTTGCCGACCACGACAGTGCTCGGTCTCACCACACCCGCAGCAGCCCGGACCGGCCTGGCCCCCGGGCTCCCCGTCGCGGTCGGGGCGGCGGACGGACCGCTCGGCAACCTGGGCACCGGGGCCATCGAGCCGGGCGTCGCGGGGCTGTCACTGGGGACCAGCGGTGCCGTTCGGATGGCCGTCACCGGACCGGCGTTCGACCCCGCGGGGCGGCTGTTCTGCTATGCCCTGACCGACGACCTGTGGGTCAGCGGCGGGGCGGTCAGCAACGGCGGCATCACGCTGCGCTGGGCCGGCGAGACGTTCGCGCCCGACCTGGTCTCCGGCGGTCACGCCGACCAGGATCTGCTCGACCGGGCCGCACAGGTGCCGGCCGGCAGCGAGGGGCTGCTGATGCTGCCGTACGTCCTCAGCGAGCGCGCACCGTTGTGGGATCCCGACGTCCCCGGCGCCTTCCTCGGCGTCCGGCAGCACCACAGCCGCAGCCACTTCATCCGGGCCGCCCTGGAGGGGGTCTGCCTGCAGATCTCCACCATCGTGGACGCACTGGACTCCATCTCGACGGTGCAGTCGGTCCGGGCCACCGGCGGTCCGTTCCGCTCCGTCCTCTGGCGGCAGGTGATGGCCGCCACCCTGGCCCGCCCGCTGTCGATCCAGGCCGACGCGGGGGGTACCGCGCTGGGCGCGGCCGCTCTCGGCTGGTACGCCCTCGGCGGAGCCACGACGCTGGCGGGGGCGCTGCACGACGTCGGCGGGCCGGGACCCAACGCGCCGACAGCCGCCGTCCCGGTGACGGCGGGTGAGCTCGAGGCCTACCGTCAGCTCCGACTCAGCGTGCCGGCGCTGATCGGGGCCTACGGTGAGATCGCCGCCATGTTTGCCCCGCCGACCGAAAAGAGCTCCTCGTCATGAGTCCTGAGCAGCCGACGACCCAGTCCGACCACAGCCACGGCACCGACCGGGGCGACCCGTCCCGGCCGCGCTTCATCGGCGGCCCCGGCGAGCGCCTGGAGCCGGAGCAGGTGACCGCCTTCGTCACCGCCGCCCTGGCCGGCGTCGACGTCGCCAGCAAACGGGTCTGTCTGGTGGTGCCCGACGGGACCCGCACCTGTCCCCTGCCGCTGATCATGCGGGCGGTCTACGGTGCGCTGGCCGGCCGGGCCAAGGAGATCACCGTGGTGATCGCCCTCGGCACCCACCAGGGCATGAGCGAGGACCAGCTGGCCACCCACCTGGGCTATCCGTCCGGCCGCTCCGAGGACGCCTATCCGGGCCTGCGCATCCTCAACCACGAGTCCTGGGTACCGGACACGTTCAGCACCCTCGGTGCCATCGACGCGGAGCGGCTGGACGAGCTCACCGGTGGTCTGATGAGCGAGATCCCCGGTGGTCTACCCGGCGGATCCGGAGCCGGCGAGCCGAGCGGCAGCGTCCAGGTCCGGATCAACCGGCACGTGGCGGAGGCCGACCTGGCCCTGGTCATCGGGCCGGTCTTCCCCCACGAGGTGGTCGGGTTCTCCGGCGGCAACAAATACTTCTTCCCCGGCGTCTCCGGCCCGGAACTGATCGACCTGTCGCACTGGGTGGGCGCGCTGATCACCAGTGCCACCATGATCGGGACCCGGGGCATCACGCCGGTGCGCGCGTTGATCGACGAGGCCGCCACCCTGATCCCCGCCGAGCGGCTGGCCCTGTGTCTCGTCGTCGCGTCCGGCACCGACACGCTGCACGCCGCCGCCTTCGGTACACCGGAGGACGCCTGGGCCGCCTGCGCCGAGGTCTCCGCCCAGACCCACGTCACCTACCTCGACCGCCCCGTCAAGCGGGTGCTGTCGATCATGCCCACCAAGTACCAGGACATCTGGACCGCCGCCAAGGGGTTCTACAAGCTGGAGCCGATCGTGGCCGACGGCGGGGAGCTGATCATCTACGCCCCGCACATCACCACCGTCTCGGTCATGCACCCCCACATCACCGAGATCGGTTACCACAACCGGGACTACTTCGCGAAGCAGTGGGACCGGTTCAAGGGACTGCCCTGGGGCGACCTCGCCCACTCCACGCACCTGCGCGGCCAAGGGACCTACGACGACACCTCGGGCGAGCAGAACCGGGTCCGGGTCACGCTCGCCACGGGCATCCCCGAAGACGTGGTGCGCAGCGTCAACCTCGGCTACCTCGACCCCGCCTCGATGGACCTCGCCGACTACGAGGCCGACCCGGACACGTTCGTCGAGCCGCACGCCGGCGAGGTGCTGTACCGGTTGCGTTGAGCCTGCCGAGCGCGTCCAAAAATCCGCCACTCGTTACGTCAACGCTGCCGATCGGCCGCGTGTCGCGCTGTCCCACGGCCAACGAGGGGTGGATTCTTGGAGGTCAGATCCGGTCACCGCGCGGCCCGGTCGAGTCGCGGACGACGAGCCGGGCCGGGAGCAGCACCGGCTCGCTGCCTTCGACCTCTCGGGGGCCCCGGTTGAGCAGGTGGTTCACCGCCGCGGACCCGAGACTGACCAGCGGGGCCGCCACCGTGGTCAGCCGCGGTTGGACCAGCACGGCGTCCATGATGTTGTCGAAGCCGATCACGCTGACGTCCTCGGGCACCCGGTATCCAGCGGCCATCACGGCCTGCACGAACCCGATCGCGATCAGATCGTTGTAGCCCACCACCGCCGAGGTCGGGCTCTCCAGCCACTCGGCAGCTGCGTTCGCGCCACCGCGCAGGGTCGGTAGCGACGGGCCGGTCCGGCGGACCTTCAGCTCGAGCTCGTGGCCGGCCTCCCGCAGACCGCGCCACCGCATCCCGTCCGACCAGGAAGCCTCCGGTCCGCTGAGGTAGGTGATGGTCTGGTGGCCGCCGTCGGCCAGTCGTTCGGCAGCGCGCTTGACGGCCTTGATGTTGTCGGTGGCGACCGAGGCGACCTGGCCGACCATCCGGTTGAGCACCACCGTGGACGCCCGCTTGGCCACGCCTCGGATGGCCGAGTCGGACATCCGTGACGACGTCAGCACGATCCCGTCCACCGCCGGGATCAACCGACTGAGCGCCTCCTGTTCACCCGCTCCCGACTCCTGGGTCTCCACCACGACCATGCTGTAGCCCGCGTACCTCGCGGTCCGCTCGGCGCCGCGGATCATCCCGTGGAAGACGGGGTTGGAGATGTCGGCGACCACCATGGCGAGCAGGGACGTCCGCTGCTCCGGCAGCTCGCGCTCGACCTTCAGCGCCTGGTACCCGATCGACTGGGCGACCTCACGAACCCGTTCCGCGGTCCGGAAGCTCACGCGTCCCGGCTGCGACAGGGCCCTGGACACGGTCGAGGTGGCGACCCCGGCGAGCCGCGCGACATCGTAGATGGTGGCCCGGTCGCTGATCCGGTCCGGGGCGTCGACGGTCCCCGCGGCATACCCGTCGTCGCTCGTGGCCATACCTCACCGTCTCATGCACGCGCGGGTGGACCGAGCAACAAACGGCAACAAGTGGTCGTCGGGCCGCACCGGTGACTCAATGAGGAGTAGGCACGAGAGCCCGCCGCACTGACCACGCAGGAGGATCCATGAGTGACACGACGACGCCGGCCACCAGCACCGAACCCGGACGGCACCTTCCCCGGGTAGCCGCCAACCCGATCCCCTACTGGTCCCGGGACGGCAAGACCAAGGAGGTCTTCGACCGGGCCTTCACCGACTTCGCCGCGATCGGCTTCACCGCGGTCAAGGCGGATGTGCCCGAAGGGATGAGCGCCGCCGAGTACGCCCGCTGGATCGCCGGCTACGGCCTGGCCCCTTCGCTCAGCCTGTTCAGCTCCCCGTTCGACGAGACGATCAACATCACGGCCGAGATCGAGCGGGCCAAGCGCTTCGCGGCCGACCAGGTCGAGCTGGGGCTGGACCGCACCATGATCTCCTCGATGGCGGTGCCGGCCCGGATGGCCGAGCCCGCGGTCGGTGCGGACTTCGACGAGGACCGACTGCAGCTCGCCATCGAGAACTGCGGCATTGTCTGCCAGACCCTGCAGAGCTCCGGCCTGCGCCCGCTGCACCACTCACACATCGGCGGCGTCTTCGAGACCGAGGCCGAGATCACCCGGCTGCTCGACACGCTCGGTCCTGACGTGATCGGCTTCGGTCCCGACACCGGGCACCTGCGGTGGGCCGGCGTCGACCCGGTGGCGATGATCCGGCGCTACGCCGACCGGACCGGCGGCATCCACATCAAGGACGTCTTCCCCGACTACCTCGACCCGGCCAGCCGCGTCGGGATGAGCTATCGGGAGGTCACCTCCACCCAACGGGTCTGGGCCGAACCCGGTCTCGGTGTGCTCGACTTCGACGCCGTGGTCGCCGCCATGCCCGCCGACTACGACGGCGACTACATGATCGAGGTCGACGTGCCCAGCGTCGAGTCACGCTACGACTCGCACCAGATGTCCTTCGACTGGGCCCGTCAGGCGTTGAGCTTCGCGGCCCTCTGAGCCCCGTCGCCTCCGCCCGTCACCTGGACCGAGTGCCGCGGTGGCTCGCGGTACAGCGGGTACAGCTCCCCCATCAGGCGGTCGGCGACGGCGTAGGAGTACCAGACGGCACCACCGAGGCGCTCTTCGGCCTCCGCGGTCAGCACGATCCGGTCACGGTGGGCCTCGGTCGGACCGTCCTGCCGGCGCACCAGATCGAGGTCCGTCTCGAGCAGCTGACGGGCCCCCAGCTCACCGATCCGTCCGTACGACAACGTCTCCACCTCGAGTCCGGACACCACGGTCTTGGCCACCACCACCTCACCGACCCGGGTGCGCGTGGTCAGCACGTCGTGTTCGCTCAGGGTGTCCAGCAGGTGGCCCAGCAGCGCCTCCGGAGCCGACACGTCGGCCTCGACCACCTCGATGTCGGCGTAGTCGATCGACGTCGAGCGGTCCGGACGCGTCAGCGTCCGCAGGGTCGCGGTCGAGAGGCCGGCCCAGCGGGCCATCGCCTCACGCGCCCGGAGCTCCCCCACCGGGTTCTCCGGCAGTGCGTCCCAGTACGCAGCCGGGGCTATGGTGCGGGCCGCTGCCCGGTCGCCGAAGCAGAAGGCCTTCCGGCAGCGTGAGTTGGCGTACTCCAGCAGGGCCTTGGTCAGACTGACCTGGGCCGACGGGTGGGCCGCCTCGCCGCACCCCGTCAGACGGATCCCGGCGCCGGGGTCGTCGTCCAGACCCATCACGTAGGTGGAGCAGACACCGAGCTCCGACACGGCGTGCTTGAGCACCGGTCGCACGCCGTGCGGCGTCAGCCGGTCGATCAGCGCGGACACCGCCGGCGGCAGGCTCTCGGGTGCCACCTCCGGCGAGCGCACGTCCAGGGCCCGGAACCTCAGCCCGTTGGTGTGCCGCTGCAGGATCTCCAGCAGGCCGTGGGCCAGCGGACGCGCTTCGTCGAGCCCCGCGCCGAGTCCGTTGCTGATCGGCTGGATCAGCGGTTCGGCGCGACCGCCCAGCTCGCCGGTCTCACTCACCACGAACTCCATCGGTACCCAGACCGGCGCTCCGGTGCGGAGCCGTTCGACCGGCACCCACTCCAGCAGCGTGGACTCGGTGTACCCGGACCCCGCCGGCAGGCACAGGAGACGGGGGTCCACCACCTGGTCAACGCCGCGAGACCGGACCAGATCCCGGCGGGACCCGAGGATCGACTGCCGCCGGAGCTCGACCAGGTGCGCGGCGGACAGGACACCCTCGGCCAGCTCACCGAGCCCGCTCAGCCGAGCCGCGTCGACCGTCGCGCCGTACCCGTTGCCGTGGTGGCGCAGGGCACCGTCCACCGCCAGAGAGCAGCTCGTCACGGGGATCCCCAACCGGTCCAGGGCGGAGATGTCGAAGTCGACGACCGTGCCGTACCGGGCCAGCACTGCCTGGTACTCGTCGATGGCCGTGCTCGATGACATAGGAACCTTCCCCCGCGGATGTGCGAACCTGATGACGCACACCGACCCTAGTCAACAACGTCCGGAGACCCTCATGCCCGACACAGCCGCTGCCGACCTGCGCCGGATCGTGCTGGAGCAGACCAGGGCGGAGGTCGGCGTTCCGGTGCTGCTGTTCACCACCGCGACCCTCACGGAGCCCAGTACCGCTGAGGTGACCCACCCTGTCGACGAGGTGACCGAGACGGCGAAGCGGCTGGGGCTCGACCTGGACGACCTGCCGCTCTTCTCCCTCGACGCCTACCTGCTGCAGACGGCCCTCGGGGAGTCGGCGGCACGGTCGCGCCGATGAGCCGCTGGAGCCGCACGCACTCCGTGTCGCTGGTCGGCTCGCCGTTGCTCGGGGTCAACTTCCATCACGTCTCGCGCGACGGCCGCGCCGACATGACCAGGGTGCTCACCGACGCGGCCCGTTTCGGCAGTGCGCTGGAGCTCTCCGACGCCACCCTCCAGCCGGGCCGGCACGAGACTGTTGGTCCGCGCACGTTCGTGGCCTTCTACGACGGGTACCGGGACACGGGACTGTTCGGCGCCGAGCTCTGCCACCGGCTGGGGATCCGGGCCTTCTTCTTCCCGGTCTTCACCTGCCCGGACCCCGGCCGGGGTGAGCTGACCGATGAGGACCTGGCCCAGCTCGCCACCGTGCACGAGATCGGCTTCCACACGTCCAGCCATCTGCGCGCCGACGAGGTCACGCCCGACAACGTGGATCACGAGGTCATCGCGCCGATCGAGCGTCTGCAGAGCATCACCGGCCGGCGTGCCCGGGTGGGGGCGTGGCGCGGCGGCAACCGGTTCGACCCGTCGACCCTGGGAGACGAGACCGTGCGGGACCAGGGGGTCCGCTTTCTGGTGTCCAACTGGTCGGTGGAGGCGATCCCACCGGAGCCGTCCGTCCAGCCGTGACCCGGACGTCGAGAGGCGGTTCGCACCGGCCGGAACGCTGAGCAGCGGGGAACTGCCGATGGTTTTGCTACCGCCCATCCTCGGATACGCTGTAAAGCGGCTGGGAATGCTCTGCAGTTCAGTCGTGCGAGGTCTGGCCCCAACGAGTTCGAGACGTCCCGTCGGGGGGCAAAGGAACCCCGACCATGACAGAGCTTCTCCCCCTGCAGGGCTCCCCTGACCTGCCGTACCCCGACCGGCTGCTGTCGGACAACCTGGTCCGTGCGGGTCAGGGCGACGAGCAGGCGTTCGCCGACATCTATGACGCCACCAGCTCCCGCATCCACGGTCTGATCCTCCGGCTGACGGACTCGCCGCCCTACGCCGAGGAGCTCACGCACATCGTCTACGTCGCCATCTGGCACCAGGCCAGCAGCTACGACCCGAAGACCCAGCACGCCCTGTCCTGGCTGATCGGCATGGCGCACCATCGAGCGGTCAGGCAGATCCGTTCCGAGGAACCGTCACTGACGTGCCCGCGCAGCCTGTTCGGTGCCGTCGGCTCCGAGACACCGGTCCCTCGACAGCCGGGACGGTCCGGCAGCCCGACCCGGTTGCTGCGCGAGATCCTCACACTCTTCTTCCTGGGCGGCTACCCGTGCGAGCAGGTGGCGAACCGGTTGGGCGTCCACACGACCACCGTGATCAGCGGTGTCGCTGAGGGTCTGGTGCTGCTCCGCCGGTTCGGATCGTTCGACTCGCTGACCGCTGCGGCCGACGAGATCGACTTCTACGCTCCGTTGTGGGGCTCCGAGGTGCTGCCCCCGTGACCGCTCAGTGGGCCGCGGCCACCCGCCACGGCGGGACGAAACCGTCGCCGATCTCCGCGATCCAGTAGCCGTACGCCTGCTCGATCCCGTCGTCGGCCGCCGGCAGCAACCGGTTGGCCGGGCCGGACCCCATCGCCAGGGCCGCCACCTCGTCGAGGTACAGGAGCTCGAAGCCGGGCAGGTCCTCGGCAGTGAGCCGGTGTAGCCCCTGCAGACCCCGCCCGTGGCAGTGTGGGGCCACCAGTCGGCACCAGCTCACCGCGATGGAGGCCCTGGAACGCGACGCCATCACCACCGCCGCCCTCGTCTCGCACCGCGGCAACAAGCTGCGCGCGGCGGAGTCGCTCGGGATGTCGCGGCCCACCGTCGACCGCAAGATCAAGGACTACGGCATCTTCACGTACTGACCATGGGGCGTCACGACCATCGGCGGCCGGCTCAGCCGCTGTCCCGGCAGGGACGCCTCCTTCTCCGTCAAGGCCACCGCGGGCACCATCTATCCTCGGTATACGGATCGGTTGCCCGGTGCTGTAGCGCGGGGTGAGCCCTGGGTGCTCAGGTAGGGCTCAGGGACCGCTCCCATACTGAGACCTGACCCCCGGTCTGCAGGCAGCAGGCCGCAGCCTCGCGTCGGGTCGCCTGCGGAAGGGAGTCCCGTCATGCCATGGCCGGTGTTGATGACGGCTGCCGACGGCTGGGCGGTGGCGATCGCGGCCTTGGGTGCCGCTCTCTTCGGACTGGCAGCGGTCAGACAGCACGGCGCGGTGCAGAACACCATGGCTGCGGACGCCCGCGGGCTCCGTCACACCCTCTCCTCGTTCTGGGCCCTGGTCCGGCAGCCCACCTGGCTGATCGGATCGGCCCAAGCCGTCGTGGCCGGTGCTCTGCACATCTGCGCACTGGCCCTCGCCCCGATCACGCTGGTGCAGCCCATCGGTGTGCTCGCGGTTCCGGTGACGGTGGTCGCCGCGGCCGTCAAGGCCAGACGCCGACCGAGTCGCTCCCAGATCTTCGGTTCGATCCTCAGCGTGGTCGGTGTCGTGCTCCTGACCGTGTTGCTGCTCCGGCCCAGCGCCCACTCCCTGGTGCTGCCCGACTGGCTGGGACTGGCGGTCACGGTTGCCGTGACGACGCTGGCCGCGGTGCTGGCGATCGTTCTCCGCTCGGAGCGGCATCCCCTCCTGCGGTGTGTGACCCTGGCGGTGACGGCGGCCATGCTGTTCGGGCTCAACTCGATCCTGATCCGCACCATCGGCCACGTCATCACCACGAACGCTGCATCGGCAGAACCGGCGGTACTCGTCACCGCAGTGGTGGGCATCGCCGTCGCTCTCCCCGTAGGGCTGTGGGCGATGCAGACGGCATACGTGTCCGGCTCGCCCCACGTCGTCATCTGCTGCCTCACCCTGATGGACCCCATAGCGGCGGTGGCCGGAGGCATCCTGCTGCTGCACGACGGCCTGGTGATGACGCCGCTCGCGATCATCGCCGGTATCGGCTGCGCCGTGACGGCGGCCGTGGGCGTGCTGTTCCTGTCGAGGGACTACCCCGCTGAGGTCGGCGACGTCACCGCACAGGATGCTGCCGAACGGCCGTTGACGCCGGCCCGGTAGCACGGCCGGCCGGTCAAGAGCTCCTCCAAAGTCCGGCTCGGACCGCCTCAGCCGGCACTCAGCGACGTAGCGGGAGCATACGTACCAGGCGGCTCCGCGGATGCGGCGCGAACGGGGGAGGCACAGATGAGGGCACTGGTGACCTTGGGCGTAGCGGTCCTCGCCTTCGTGGCCCGGCTGACGCCCGTGCTCCGCGGTGGGGGTCTGTTCGGCCTCGGCGACTACGACGACGGCGTGCACTACGCGGCGGCCGCGGGCCTGGTGCACGGCCGCCTGCCGTACCGGGACTTCCTCTTCCTGCACCCACCGGGCATCGTGCTCGCGCTGGCCCCTTTCGCCGCTCTGGGTCGGCTGATCGGCGATCCGGGCGGTTTCGCAGCGGCCCGCGTCAGCTGGATGCTGTTGGGAGCGGTGAACGCGGTGCTGGTGATGCGCATCGTGGGTCGGCAGGGGCGGGTGGCCGCGGTCATCGGCGGCGTCTTCTACGCCCTGTTCCTGCCCGCCGTCTACGGTGAGCACACCACGCAGCTCGAGGGCCTGGCCACCACCTGCATGCTCGTCGCACTGCTGATCCTGGGGTCCGCCCGAGCCGATAGCCGGCTCTGGGTGGCCGTCGCCGGTGCGGGGCTCGGGGTGTCCACCAGCATCAAGATCTGGGGGGCGGCGGCCGTCCTGATCGTGCTGGCCTGGGCGTGGGCCACCGGTGGGCGGCGCCGCGCGGGGGCGATGATGGCCGGGGCCGCCGCCGCGGCAACCCTGATCTGCCTACCGTTCTTCATCGCCGCACCCCGATCGATGATGCGGATGGTGGTGCAGGACCAGCTGGGCCGGCCCGCGCAGCACACCTCCCTGGTGACCCGGCTGACCCAGATCGTCGGTCTACCGGGTCATCCGACGTCGGTGACGGGGCTGCTCGCGGTGGTGCTGCTGGCCTTCGGGATCCTCGCCGCGGCGGCAGCCCTCAAGCCTCGGGCGCGACTGGCCGTGGCCCTGGTCGTCGGACTGACGGTCCTGTTGTCGCTGACCCCGTCTTGGTTCCTGCACTACGCCGCGCTGATCGCCGGGCCGGCCGCGGTCACCGTGGGATACGGGGCGGCCCAGCTGATCGCCCGGGCTCGACGAGCGAACCCGATCCTGGGCGTGGTGGCCGCCGTCGCGCTGGGAGTCGCGGTGTCCGGTTACGCCGTTCCGGTGACTTCGGCGCGGTTCGGCGAGAGCTTTCCCGGCGGTCAGCTCGCCGCCGCCGTGACGGGCGCCCAGGGTTGCGTCACCACCGACAACCCCACGACGTTGA
Organism: Propionibacteriales bacterium; assembly: GCA_038238065.1. Taxonomy (GTDB): domain Bacteria; phylum Actinomycetota; class Actinomycetes; order Propionibacteriales; family Propionibacteriaceae; genus Microlunatus. The sequence continues at coordinate 59,363 of JBBRYD010000003.1, forward strand.
CCGAGATGGGTGTGCTGGGACGGAACCTCGACCGCGGGTGCCCGCTCGTCATCGACCTCGGCGGACGCTCCTACGACGAACCCGCGACCCCCGCCGTCTCCCGGACCCGCAACCCGTCCTGGCAGCGGTACGCCCTTCGCTACCTCGAGAGCGGGACGGTCGTCGTTCTCACCCGGTTCTCCGCGGGCAGAGGGTTCTCGTCGGCCACCGCAGCCACGGTGAAGGGCTGGCGGGTCCTGCACCGCATCGGGCGCTTCAGCCTCCGCCGCGTAACGGGGGCTGCCTGAGCGAGCGGGCCACCACTCTCGCCGCGGACTAAGAGACGGCTGCGGGTCAACCGGTGCGGGCGTGCCGCAGGGCGGCGGCCAGCGAGGCCGCCAACACGCCCAGGACGCCGACCGGCAGCAACCACCAGGCCGGGACCGTCGACGTGGCCACGGCCGCGGTCAGGACCAGCGCCACGATCACGCCGGCGGCGATCTTCCAGTCGTCTCCGACGATGAAGTCCCACCAGAAGGCGGCGAACGCGGCCAGGGCGTGGGTGATCCGCGACATCAGCCCGCCTGACCCGCGCCGGCAGCGGCGGCGGACGCTCCCGGTGCCAGGCGGGCGCGCCGGAGCCACCAGCTGGCGCCGAGGGCGAAGGCCAGGTTGACGGCGATCAGGACCGGCAGCGCCGCGTCACCCCCGGGCCAGACCGCACCCGCACCCTCGCCGCCCCAGAACATCCCGAACGAGGTGAGCAGCACCCCGACGCCGAACTTCAGGGTGTTCTCCGGTACCCGGGAGAGCGGCGCCCGGAGCACCAGGCCGGCCACCACGACGACCACGACGGCCAATCCGGCCCCCAGCACCGCCAGCTTGATGCTGCCCTGGTTGGACCCGAACGTGACGACGATGAAGGCCACCTCCAGGCCCTCCAACAAGACCCCCTTGAACGCCAGGGTGAACGCGTACCAGTCGTCGACGGCCGTCCGACGGACCCGGGTGGCCGCACCGGCCGCAGCCACCTGTCGGGCGAAGATGGCGTCTTCGTCGTGCAGCGCCTTCAGCCCCGACGCCCGGAGGATCGCCTTCCGGAGCCAGCCCAGACCGAAGATCAGCAACAGCCCACCGACCACCAGCCGCAGCACGTCGAGCGGCACGGCGGTCAGGGCCGGCCCGAGCACGGCGACCACCGCGGCCAGGGCCAGCAGTCCGGCGATGACGCCCTGCCAGGTCGAGCGCCACCCGCGACTGATCCCCACCGCGAGAACGATCGTCAGTGCTTCGACGCCCTCCACGACGCAGGCGGCGAAGACCGCCAGGACGAGCAGTGTGGTGCTCATGGGTTCTCCATCCGTATCGCCCGAATGCTCCTCAGCACCGGTGCCGTTCCCACCGGCGCCGGGCGGCAGACGCCGTCGTCGCGAGCGTAGGGACAGTCATCTGAGAACATCCTGGGGACACTACTCGGACCGACCCGTGCCGCCGCAACGGGTACGGACCTCCCGGGCGGCCCCTCTACCCGAACAACTGTCGCCCTACCCAGGAGGTTTCGCGCGCAGAGCGACTGCTTCCCATGTAAACCTGGGGATCCGACACCCAGCCAGACTCCAGGACACGCACAACGACCGCCGGGGCTCGGCTGCGCTGGCCGGCTACGGATGCGCGGCTGAGACGGGCACCAGCGGGGTGGACTGGTCGGAGTCGAGTCGGTATCCGAGCCCGCGGACGGTTCTCAACGTGTGCAGGTGGAAGGGAACGTCGAGCTTCTTGCGGAGATAGCCGATGTAGACCTCGACCACATTGTCAGCGCAGCTGGTCGACGTCCAGACCTCGTCCAGGATCTGCGCCTTGCTGACCACGTCGCCCGCGTGCCGCATCAAGAACATCAGCAGGCCGTACTCCCGGGCGGACAGAGCGACCGGGACGCCGCTGCGCTCGACCACCCGCCGGGCGGGGTCGAGGACCAGCGACCCCACCGCCAGCTTGCCCTCGGTCGCGTCGGGTCGATGTCGCACCAGCCCCCACAGCCGGGCCATCAGCGCCACGAAGCTCGTCGGCCGGGTCAGGTAGTCCGGCACCGGCAGGTCGAAGGCGTCGTTGACCGGATGCACCCCGTCGTCGCCGTCCAGCATCAGCACCGGAGTCTGGATGTGGCGCTCGCGCAGCACGCGCAGCAGATCGTAGCCAGCCGTCATCGGCAGGCCCAGATCGAGCACCACCACGTCGTAGTCGCGGGCGGCCGCAGCCACCAGGCCGGCGGCCCCTCCGCGAACGCGGTCGACGGCGAAACCCTCGGCCAGCAGGGCGACGCGTGCTTCCTGGGACAGCTTCGTCGACGTGCCGACCAGTAGAACCAGCATGGCGCCTCCGACCGGGTGTCTCGTGGATGTCCATGGTGGACGACCGAGGCTGAGTCGGGGCTGAGAGAATGATCGTGCGCCGTCCGACCAGGGCACTCAGGTTCAACTCAGCAACCATCCAGCAACCTTGGAGCAGCGGGCGGGCATCCAGGCGGCGCTCAGCCGGAGGACGAAAGGTCAGTGCGTGAGAATCCTGCTTGGTGCAGACCAGTACCCGGAGTACATCAACGGGGCCGCGAACTTCACCGCCCGGCTGGCGGCCGGACTGGCCGACCGCGGTCACCGCGTCGACCTGATGTGGCCCGCCGCTGACGGTCACCGCCGCACCATGATCGACCATGGCGTCAAGATCCACCGGCTCAGCTCGATCGCCCTTCCTGGCAAGCCTCGGATGCAGGTCGCCGCGCCGTGGACGACGATCCGCGAGGTGGACTCGGTCATGGCGCGGTTCCGTCCCGAGGTGGTGCACGTCCAGTCGCACCTGTCACTGGGCCGGGCGCTGCTCCGAGCCGCGAAGGCGGGCGGTGTGCCCGTGATGGCCACCAACCACTTCATGCCGGAGAACCTGCTGCACCACGTCCCGGTGGTACGCCACTTTCCCGAGATGGCCGCGCGGGCCGCCTGGCGTGACCTGGAACGGGTGTTCGCCGACGCCGATCTGCTCACGGCGCCGACCCAGCGGGCCGTCGACCTGCTCCGCGCAGCGACTGACCTGCCCCGGGCCCACGCGATCTCGTGCGGCATCGACCTGGCCGCCTACGCCCACCGCCCACGTACCGGTCCAGAGCTCGCGCCTACCATCTTGTTCGTCGGACGCCTCGAGCAGGAGAAGCACATCGACGAGCTGCTCCGGGCCTTCGCCCGGCTACCCCACCACCTGAACGCCCGGTTGGAAATCGTCGGGATGGGCAGCCTGCGACCGGACCTGGAGTCGATGGCCCGTGAGCTCGGCATCTCCGACTCGGTCACCTTCCTCGGCGCGGTGAACGAGCTCGACCTCATCAACGCCTACCAGCGGGCCGACATCTTCGTGATGCCGGGCACGGCCGAGCTGCAGAGCCTGGCCACGCTGGAGGCGATGGCCGCCAGTACGGCGATCGTGGCCGCGGACGCGATGGCTCTCCCGCACCTGGTCCAGCACGGCCACAACGGCTACCTCTACCAGCCGGGACACGTACCGGCGTTGGCCGAGCGGCTGCGCGCGCTCGCGACCGATGCCGACCTGCGAAGCCGTTTCGGCGTGGCGAGCCTGCACAAGGCCGAGCAGCACAGCCTCAGCGCCACGCTGTCGGAGTTCGAGAGGCGCTACGACCAGCTGGTGCAGGGCCGACCGTCTGTGGGCCACCGGCCGGCTCCCCGACGTGAGCTTGCGCTGACGTCGTAACGTGCCGGCCCCCGACATCTCAGACCAGGACAGCACGATGCCCGATCGCCACGACCGGGTCCGGCCGACGGTCCCCGACCGCGGTCTGCTGGCCGTCAGCGCGGCGGCCTTCGCCGGTTTCCTGGCCATCCTGGTCACCGTCGGCCTGAGCCGGGTCGTCGATCCCTTCGACTCCGCGGTGGCGTCGGAGGTCCAGCTCGCCCGGGTCGCGGGACTGACGGGACTGGCTCGGGTGGTGACGGACCTCGGGTCCTTCCCGGCAGTGGTGACCGTGGCCGCGGCCGCCATCGTCGGTCTGTGGGTCCAGACGCACCAGCTGTGGTGGTCGGCCATCCTGGCCAGCGCCGTGGCGGCCACCGCCAGTCTCGTGACGCTGCTCAAGATCGCTGTCGCCCGGTCCCGACCGCATGTGGCGTCGTTGCTGGGCCACCCGGCGGTGGACCTGTCGTTCCCGTCCGGGCACACCACGAACGGCAGTCTGGTCTACGTGCTCGCCACCCTGTTGCTCACCGCTCGGCTGCGTCACGCCGGCTGGCGTCGCACCCTCGTGGCTGCTGCGGTGGTCCTGGCCGTCCTGATCGGGCTGAGCCGGGTCTATCTCGGCTACCACTGGGCCACCGACGTGCTGGCCGGCTGGCTGCTGGCGTCCGGGGTGGTCGCAGCGTCGTACTTCACCAGCCGGCGATTGGGTCTGCAGGATCCTCAGTACCGCTTCGTCGCGTCCGACCGCCCGGCTCAGCTCCATGGCCGGCCCAGCGATCTCCTCCGATGACGGAACGGACCCGGCGCCAGAGCGCCCTCGGACGTTGCGGACGAGGCGTCGGATGAGCCCACCGAGCAGGGCCAGGGCGCAGTCCCCGCTGTTCGGCTGGGGAGTCCGCAAGAGCTCGGTCCTGATCGCCGTCGCCGTGGTCTTCGTCGCCCTGTTGGGCGGCGGGGCCCTGCTCGTCCTGGCGCTGCAGAACGCGCTGATGGCCACAGCCACCGACAACGCGCTCGGGCGCGCGGGCGAGATCGCCAATCTGGCCACGCAGTCCGGGCTCAGCGACGCCGTCGCCGCGGTCGAAGGTGACACCCGGCCGGTGCAGCTGCTGCAGATCGTCTCGCCCGATGGCACGGTGGTCGCCGCCTCCCGGCCGCGACTCAAGGCTCACCCGCTGGCGCGGCTCGGCCCCGCCGTCGGGGCCACCGCGACCACTCATACCGATGTCGAGGAGGTCAGCACCAGCGACGACTTCGTGGTCGTCGCCCAGGGTGTCTCACTCGACTCCCGGACCTACGTCGTCCAGGTGGCCGTGCCCCTCGAGGTCGAGGCGGAGACGGTCCGCACGGTGACGCTCTTCCTGCTCGGCGCGACACCGCTGCTCCTCATCGTGGTCGGCGTCGCCATCTGGGTCCTCGTCGGACGCGCCCTCCAGCCCGTCGAGGTCATCCGCGGACAGGTGTCGGAGATCGACGGCCAACGGCTGGCCACCCGGGTGGCCGTCCCCCCGTCCAAGGACGAGGTCGCCGCTCTGGCCACCACCATGAACGTCATGCTCGACCGGCTGGAGGCCTCGGACCGGGCGCAACGAGCGTTCGTCTCCGACGCCAGCCATGAGCTGCGCAGCCCCCTGTCCACGGTGATCACCGCCGCCGAGGTGTCTGCCGCCGACCCGAGTGGAGCGATGTGGGAGCAGCGGCTGGAGACGGTGCTGGTCGAGTCGAACCGGATGCGGTTCCTCGTCGACAACCTGATGACCCTGGCCAAGGCTGACTCGCACGACCTCGACCTGCTGACCGTGGATGTGGATCTCGACGACGTGGTGGAGACCGAGACCCAGCAGCTGCGCACCCGCACCGCCCACCGGGTCAGGTCCACGGTCCCCCCGGTCCGGATCACCGGCGACCCACGACGGCTGGCCCAGGTCGTCCGCAACCTGCTGGAGAACGCGGACCGACACGCCCTCAGCATCATCGAGGTCTCCCTGGCCGTCGACGACACCTCGGTCACCCTCTGCGTCGACAATGACGGCGACACCATCGCGGAGTCGATTCGTGAGCGGGTGTTCGAACGCTTCGTCAGGCTCGACGACAGCCGCTCCCGAGACTCCGGCGGCAGCGGCCTGGGGCTGGCCATTAGCGCCGAGATCGTGCACGCTCACGGTGGCACCATCCGGGCCACCGAGACGCCGCACGGCTGGTGCCGGTTCGAGGTGCTGCTGCCCCGACACGCCGAACCCGACCCGGTCCTCCTCAGCCTCGACTCAGGCTGAGGAGGAGACGATGACACCGCACGACTGAACGCTCGCTCAGGGACAACCAACCGGTACGGACGGAGGCGGAGATGCGAGTACTGCTCGTCGAGGACGAGAAGCTGTTGGCCGAGTCCATCCGCCAGGGGCTGACCCTGCAGGACTTCGTCGTGGACGTCATCCACGACGGCACCTCGGGGCTGTGGGCCGCCACCGAATACCACTACGACGTGATCATCCTCGACATCATGCTGCCCGGGAAGAACGGCTACAAGCTGCTGGAGGAGCTGCGCGCGCGCAAGAAGTGGACCCCCGTGCTGATGCTGACGGCCAAGGACGGCGAGTACGACCAGACCGACGCCTTCGACCTGGGGGCCGACGACTACCTGACCAAGCCGTTCAGCCTGATGGTGCTGGTGGCGCACCTGCGGGCCCTGATCCGCCGCGGTGCTCCCGAGCGTCCGACCAAGATCAGCGTCGGGTCCCTGGTCCTCGACCCCGCCCGCAAGAGCGTCCACCGTGGTGACCAGGAGCTCAAGCTGACCGCCCGGGAGTACGGGCTGCTGCTCTACCTGATGCGCCACGCCGGCGACGTGGTGACGAAGGCCCAGATCCTCGATAACGTCTGGGACTCGGATTTCCAGGGGGGCGACAACGTGATCGAGGTCTACGTCGGCTACCTGAGGAAGAAGATCGACCTGCCGTTCGGTCTGCAGACCCTCAGCACGCTCCGCGGTCTGGGCTACCGGCTGGACAGTGACCGACACGTCTCCGAGCCCGCGTGACGGTCGTCGACCAGGTCATGTCGGCACTGACCGCTCTGCCACCGGCACTGATCCTGCTCACGGCGTTCCTGCTGCCCGCGGCTGAGGCGTCGATGTTCATCGGTCTGGTGGTCCCGGGTGAGACCGCGGTGGTCGCCGCCGGGGTGCTCGCGCACGCCGGGGTGCTGCCGCTGTGGGCCGTGATCGTGTGCGCTGCCGCCGGCGCCATCGTCGGGGACCAGATCGGGTTCCGGGTCGGCCGGCGATTCGGCCCCGGACTGCTCGACCGGCTGCCGCGATGGATGCGCCACCGTGACCAGCACGAGCGGGTGCTGTCCCTGGTCCGACGCCAAGGCGCGCAGGCGGTGATCCTCGGCCGCTGGACCGCTTCCCTGCGTGCCCTGGTCCCCGGCGTGGCCGGCATGAGCGGGCTGTCCAGCCGACGGTTCACCATCGCGAACGCCGGAGGCGGTATGGTCTGGGCGGTCGCGGTCGCCCTGCTCGGCTACCTCGCCGGGGCCGGCTATCGCCAGGTCGAGCAGCGGCTCAACGTCGGCGGTGGAGTCGTGTTGGCCGGACTGACCGTGACCGCCGTCGTCGTCGGGCTGCTCCGTCGCCGCCGTCACCGCACCAGCCCGTCTCCCGACGACCGCAGCGCTCTACCAAACCCCACCAGCACCGACTCGAGCAACGACACCTTCAAGGACATGACCCGATGAATCTTCTCCAGGCCGTACTGCTCGGGATCGTGGAAGGACTCACCGAGTTCCTGCCGGTGTCCAGCACGGGCCACCTGACCATCGTCGAGAAGCTGCTCGGCCTCCGGCTGGACGACGCGGGCGTGACCGCCTTCACGGCGCTGATCCAGGTCGGCGCCATCGTCGCGGTGCTGCTCTACTTCCGCCGCGACATCGTCACGCTGGCGGCGGCCTGGTTCCGGGGGCTGCGTTCGCGGGCGGAGCGTCACCAGCTCGAGTACCGGCTGGCCTGGTACGTCATCCTCGGGTCCATCCCCATCGGGGTGATCGGGTTCCTCGCTCGGCACCTCATCGCGGGGTCGCTGCGCAACCTGTGGGTGATCGTCGGGGCTCTCGTCGTCTGGAGCCTGTTCATGTTCCTGGCCGAGCGTGTTGGCGCCAAGGACCGCGGCGAGTCGAGCCTGACGCTGACCGACGCCGTGGTCATCGGGCTGGTGCAGTGCGTAGCGCTGATCCCGGGTGTCTCCCGGTCCGGAGCGACCATCAGCGCGGGTCTCTTCCAGGGCCTGGACCGGGTCACCGCGACCCGGCTGTCCTTCTTCCTCTCCATCCCCGCCCTGGTCGCGGCCGGGGCGTACGAGGGTTTGAGCTCGGCGTCCGACATCTCCGCCAGCGTCGGCTGGACCGCGACCATCGTGGCCACGGCCGTCAGCTTCGTCGTCGCCTACGCCGCCATCGCCTGGCTGCTCCGGTTCGTCGCGCACCACAGCATCACCGTGTTCATCGGCTACCGGCTGCTGCTGGCTGTCGTGCTGAGCGTTGCCCTGGGGACGGGCGTCCTGAGTGCCACCTAGACACCCCGCCACCCCGACCGCGCGCGTCGGCCACGATGTGGTGATTGCCGGTTACTATCTGCTAGACCCCCGCCTGGAGATGTGATGATGAGAACCCGTACCGCGCTCGCCTCGGCCCTGGCCGTGCTCCCGCTGACCCTCGTGTCCGCCTGCTCGGGGGGGACGACGACCGTCGCCAGCACGCCCTTGCCGGCGCCGGCACCCAGCACTGTCACGACGAAGGTGTTGCCGTCCTCGACTGCCACGGCCAGCAAGAAGGCCCCCACCACCAAGATCTTGGCCATCGTGGTCGAGAACCACAGCCTGCACCAGATGCAGACCGGCATGCCCTACCTCAACAGCCTGGCCAAACGCTACGGCTACGCCACCGACTACCGAGCCGCGCAGCACCCGTCGCTGCCCAACTACCTGGCGATCGCGTTCGGTACCACCGCAGGAGTCAGTGACGACCGGTCCCCCAGTGCGCACCAGGTCCGCGGACAGAGCGTCTTCTCGCTCGCGAACACCGCAGGAACCGGTGGCCGGTTGTACGCGGAGTCGATGCGGACGCCGTGTCAGAAGACGTCCGCCTACCCGTACGCCGTGAAGCACAACCCCTGGGCCTACGGGTCCGCCGGCTGCGCGGCTGGCGACGTCCCGGCCGGCACCCCCCGGTCCGGGCGGCTCCGTGACGACGCCCGAGCGGGCACCCTGCCGTGCGCCGGCATGCTGGTCCCCAACCTGGTCAGCGACGCGCACGACAGCTCCCTCGCCAGCGCTGACCGTTACCTGACGACGTGGCTGCCGAGCCTGATGGCCGGGCCGGACTTCAGGTCCGGACGGCTGGCCATCGTGGTCACCGCCGACGAGGATGACCGCTCGAGCAGCAGGAACCGCGTCCTGACGGTGATCATCAGCCGCTCCGTGTCGCACCAGGTGGTCACCAAGACCCTGACCCACTACTCCTTGACCCGGCTCTACAACACGGTGTGCCGTGAAGGGTCCTTCCTCGGAAAGGCCGCCACGGCCCGCTCGATGCGCACGGCGTTCGGACTGACGCTCTCCTGACGGAGAGAGGTCCACAACATGACCGCACCGACCGAAGCCATCCGCATCTCCGTCGTCGTTCCGGCGTTCAACGAGGAGCGGTACCTGGCTGCCGCCCTGACGTCCTTGCAACGACAGGACTTCGGGTTGCCGTACGAGGTCATCGTGGTGGACAACAACAGCACCGACGGCACCGCAGCCGTGGCGGCGACCTTCGGCGTCACCGTCCTGCACGAGCCGCGTCCCGGCGTCTGCGCGGCGCGACAGCGAGGCACCGCGGCGGCCAGTGGACACATCGTCATCTCGACCGACGCCGACACCGTCCACCCAGTGGACTGGCTGAGTCGTATCGACGCCGCGTTCTCCCGGTCCGAGGACGTCACCCTCGTCGCCGGGCCGTGCAACTACCTGAACCCGACCTGGTGGGCCGTGCTGTATCCCAAGTTGATGTTCGGGGCGGTCGGACAGATCTTCCGCCGCACCGGGCGGCTGGTCTACATCACGGCCACCAACACCGCGTTCGTCCGCGACGCCTTCCCCGGCTACGACCCGACGATGACCCAGGGCGGCGACGAGCTGGACGTGCTGCGTCGCATGCGTGGCCACGGGCGAGCCGTCTGGCTCCGGGACAACGCGGTGAGCACGTCTCCGCGCCGGCTGGCCCGCGGACTCGTCTACACCGTGATGGTCTCGCTGCTCGCCCACTACGTGCTGGCCTACGCCGTGAACCGGGTCACCACCCGGACCGTGCTCGGCACGGCGCCGGCCTTCAGGACCGAGCCGCCCGGGCGGAACACCCCGACCCTCCCGACCTGGCGGCTGCTGCTGTCGCTCCTCGTCGTCACCGCGGCCACCGCCCTGGTCGTCCGAGCCACCGGGTGACCCAGCGGCGGACGGTCGCCGCTCGCGCGCTGGACAGCCGGATCGTCATGCGGGCCGTCTCGCACCTTCCGGTCCCGTTGGCGCTGGCCCGACCCTTTCTCGTCCGCGACAACCGGCAGGAGAACGCCGCGGGCGGCTGGAGCCGTCTCCACGCGCCCAGCGAGTCGGCCCGCTACCGGGCGGTGCGCGCCCTGTGCGAGGCCTACGCCCGAGACGGCTTCGTGCTCGACGTCGGTTGCTCCCAAGGCATCCTGGCCGAGGGCCTGACCTACGCCCGCTACGTCGGGATCGACTCCTACGCCGAACCCCTGCACCCGGCGTCCGCCCGTGCGGACGCCGTGACCTCCTTCTGCCAGGAGAACGCGGACACGTTCATGCCTGACCAACCGCCCGATGTCGTGGTCTTCAACGAGGTCTTGTACTACCTCCGGCGGCCGGCCGCCACGGTCGACCGCTACGCCACCCTGGTGGCCCCGGGCGGGGTGCTGGTCGTGTCGCTCTATCTACACTCCTGGGCCACCCGACGACTGCTGCGCCGGCTGGCGGCCCGCTACCGGGTCTGCGCCCAGCACGTGGTGGCCGGTGAGTCGCAGCTGGCCTGGGTGGTGACCGCCTTCCGACCCGAGCCAGCCTGAGGGTGAGGCTTCTCTCCACCGGTGAGCCGTGCCGTGTTCAAGGACCCCGAGGCCGGTGCGGTTAACCTCGCCTGGTGTCCGGAATCGTTCAGCCACTGCGCGCCCTGTGGCGCCACCACCGCAACCATCGTCCGCGCGTGGTGGCCGCGGTCATCGCCACGACGATCAACACCGCGGCCGACGTCGCCCCTGAGCTGCTGCTCGGTGTCGCGGTCGACATCGTGGTCCGCGGCGCCGACTCCTTCGCCGCCACCCTGTTCGGCATCGAGGGTCGGTTCGCTCAGCTCGCCGTCGTCGCCGTGCTCAACGTGCTGGTCTGGGTCGTCGAGTCCCTCTCCGACTACGTCGCGGCCGTATGGTGGCGAGGACTCTCCCAGGCCGTCGAGCACGAGCTGCGGGTGGAGACGTACGCGAACGTGCAGGAGCTCGACGTCTCCTGGCACGAGGGCTCCGCACCCGGGCGGGTGCTGTCCATCGTCAGTGACGACGTCAACCAGCTCGAGCGCTTCCTCGATGTGGGAGCCCGGGTCATCCTGCACACCGGGTGGACGGTGATCTTCATCGGCGCCGTGTTCGCGGCCTCCTCCTGGCCGCTGATGGCGCTCGCGTTCCTCCCCGTCCCGGTGATCGTCTGGGGGTCGATCCGGTTCCAACGCCGGCTGGAGCCGCTCTACGCCGCGGTCCGCGAGTCCGCCGGTGACGTCAGTGCCACCATCTCCACCAACCTGGGTGGTCTGACCACGATCAAGGCGTTCACCGCCGAAGCACGTGAGGTCGAGCGGGTCCGGACGGTCTCCCAGAGCTACTGGGACGCCAACCGGACCGCGATCCGCTCATCGGCGGCCTTCGTACCGCTGATCCGGATGGCGATCCTGGCCGGCTTCACCTCGACCCTGCTCCTCGGGGGCTGGTTCGTGATCCAGGGCCGGCTCGAGGTGGGCCTCTACACGGTGCTCGTGTTCATGACCCAACGGCTGCTGTGGCCGTTGACCGACCTGGGCCAGACCCTCGACCTCTACCAGCGGGCGATGGCCTCGACCCGGCGCATCTTCTCCCTGCTGGAGGAACGCGGTCAGCAGCAGCCCGGCGTCGATGAGCTGGTCCGGCCCGTCCGCGGTCGGCTGGAGCTGCGGGACGTCCGCTTCGGATACGCCGACGGACCCGATGTGCTCCGCGGACTCGACCTCGTCGTCCCGGCCGGGCAGACCCACGCCGTGGTCGGCGTCACCGGTGCCGGCAAGTCGAGCCTGCTCCGGCTGGTGCTGCGTTTCTCCGACCCCCGTGAGGGCCAGGTGCTGCTCGACGACACCGACGTCCGGGACCTCTCCTGGGACGCGCTGCGCGGTGCCATCGGTTACGTCAGCCAGGACGTCTTCCTGTTCCACGGCACGGTCCGCGACAACCTGGCGTACGGCCGACCCGGCGCCACCGACGAGCAGGTCCGTGAAGCGGCCCGACTGGCCGAGGCGCACACGTTCATCGAGCAGCTCGCCGACGGATACGACACGGTGGTCGGCGAGCGCGGGCAGACCCTGTCCGGTGGCCAACGGCAACGGATCGCCCTGGCCCGGGCGATCCTGCGAGACCCCGCCATCCTGGTGCTCGACGAGGCCACGTCCGCGGTGGACAACGAGACCGAGGCGGCGATCCAGCGCTCGTTGGCCGCCGTCACCGCGCAACGCACCGCTCTGGTCGTGGCTCACCGGCTGTCCACCGTCCGCGATGCCGACCGGATCTGGGTGCTCGCCCAGGGCCGGGTCGCCGAGGCCGGCACCCACGACGAGCTGGTCGCCGCCGGCGGCAGCTACGCCGCTCTCTGGGCGGTCCAGACCGGCGACGCGGTCGCCGCCAACTCCACGAGCTGAGCCTGCCCAGGGACTGCTCTGGTCGTCAGGAGCCGAACGCCGTCAGGAAGCGGTCGCGGAAGCCGTCCATCCGCCACACCGGAGCGTCGGCTGCCGGTTTCAGCCCGACCGTCCAGTGCCAGTCGGCGATCCGGTCCAGCACCGCCGCGTCTCGGGCCACGATGGTGATGGGGACGTCCCGGCTGGCGTCGGCCCCCACGACGACGGGTGCGGGCTGGTGGTCACCGAGGAACACCAGCACGAGGTTCTCGTCTCCGGAGGTCTCCAGGTAGGAGATCAGACTGTCGAGTGAGTACTCGATCGACCTGCGGTAGTCGGCCCGGACCCGACTCGGGTCCCGGGTCAGGATGGCTTCGGGCGGATCGCCGGGTCCGGCCACCATCGGGTCGAAGATCGAACCGTCGCCCAGCTCCGACTGCGGAACCATCCTGGGCAGCGGCGCCCAGGGGGCATGGCTCGAGACCAGCGGCACCACCGCCATCACCGGTGCCCGCCGGTCCGGGGTGCGCTCGAGCCGCTCGAACTCGGCCAGCGTGTACTGGTCCGGCATCGTGGCCCAGCTGAAGCTCGGGCCGCGGTAGCCGAGGTGGTGGGCGTCGTAGACCTGGTCGTACCGGTAGAACGCACCCTCGGGCCAGTCAACCGTGATCCCGGGCATCACCCCCACGGTGCGCCAGCCCGCCCCACCGAAGGCGCCGGTCAGGCTCAGGCGATGACTGGCCAGCAGGTCGGTGTAGCGCTGCTGGTTGTCGATCCACAGACCGGACAGCAGGGTCGAATGGGCCAGCCAGCTGCCGCCCCCGGACGTCGGCGAGGTCAGGTAGGCACTCCGGGCGGCGAACCCGGCGGCGCTGAGGCGACGGTCACCGTCGGCGAGCACCGCACCGACGCCCGGTGCGAAGGTCGGATCCTCGACCGCACTGCGACCGTAGCTCTCCACGAACGCGAGTACCACGTCCTTGCCCCGGAGACCGGACAGCAGCTGGTCGGGCGGTGTCTCCCGGAACGGGTCGACCGCCGCCTCCGCCGCAAACCTCCGGCGGTCGGAGTAGCCGGTGACCATCCGGGTCGCCTTGTCGTAGACCAGCGACGTCGCGGAGTGGGAGGCGAACGGAACGCCGGGGACGAGCTGCGCGCCCGTCGAGAGGGCGACGACCCAGAGCAATGCCAGCGCCACGAGGACCCGCGACGCGGCAACCCGGTGCCCGACGGCCACCCGGGTCACCTGCAGCACAGCCACCGACAGGGCGAACGCGAGCGCCAGCATGGTGACGACCGCCAGGATCGCGGTCACCACGGCCAGCGGCCGACCGACCGCGTGACCGAGGAAGTCCAGCCCGTCAGCGAGCAGCACCCAGTCGAGCAGCGGGTCGAACTGGCGGGCCAGGACGCTGGAGAAGCCGAGGTCCACGATCTTGACGACGGCCAGGAGTCCGAGGACCGCACCCAGCACGATCGCCAGCACGCGGCCGGCTCGGGCCGGCAGCAGGAGCAGCGCCGAGGCCCCCACGATCCCCTCGACCGGCAGGCTCACCCACGCACCCCATCTCAGGGCGCTCAGCTGGTGGGGCGCGACCAGCGCCGCGAAGATGAACAGTCCGGCCGGCACCGTTACCGCCCGCTTGGAACGCGGTCGGTGCTCGACCACTGCGTCCTCGTGCCCCCTGCGCCTCACGAGTCGATGATCCCGCACTGCGTGGTTCGGCGGGCGCCGAACGCGGTCACGGCGCCTGCCGACCAGCCCCGTACCCGCCACGACGTCGTACGCTACGGACAGCATCGGAGGTCCGTGCTCGAGCACCCGGAGACGAGGAGCGGAATGGCAGCGACCGGCAACATGATCCGCGTCCACCTGGCGTACGGCCGCGACGGTCTGGACGTCGACCTGCCCGCGGACCAGACCACCGTGATCGAACCGCACTACGAACCGGGTGCTCGGGACCAGGCGGGTGAGGTGCGTCGGGCCCTGCGGGAGCCGGTCAGCGGTCTCGGCCTCCGGGAGCGGCTGCTGGCCGCCGGCACGACGCACAGCTCCACCGTGGCCATCTCGGTCTGTGACGGCACCCGGGCACAGCCGCGGGGGATCATGATCCCCGCCATCCTGGCCGAGCTCGATGATCTGGTGGATGTGTCACTGGTGACGATCCTGGTCGCCACCGGCACCCACCGCGGCAACAGCGATGCCGAGCTCCGCGAGATGCTCGGCGATGATGTCGTCGACCGCGTCCGGGTGGTCAACCACGACGCTCGCGACCCGTCGTCCCTGGTCTGGTGCGGGTACGCCGGCCGTGGGGTACCGGTCTGGCTCAACCGGACCTGGGTCGAGGCCGATGTCCGCATCACCACCGGGTTCGTCGAGCCACACTTCTTCGCCGGCTTCAGTGGCGGACCCAAGATGGTGGCGCCGGGGCTCGCCGGGCTCGACACCGTCCTGGTGCTGCATGACGCCGCCCGTATCGGCGACCCCCGGGCGACCTGGGGCGTGACCGAAGGCAATCCGGTGCACGATGACGTCCGCGCCGTGGCCCAGCTGGCCGCGCCCAGCTACGCCGTCGACGTGGTGCTGAACCGTGACGACGAGATCGTCCAGGCGTTCGGCGGCGACCTGTTGGCGATGCACGCCGCAGCCTGTGCCAAGGCGAGACAGCTGGCGATGGTCACCGTGGACGGGCCGTTCGAGGTGGTGGTCACGACCAACGCCGGCTACCCACTCGACCAGAACCTCTATCAGGCGGTCAAGGGCATGTCCGCGGCGGCCATGGTGGTGAAGCCGGGTGGCGAGCTGCTGGCCGTGGCCGAGTGCTCGGACGGGTTCCCCGACCACGGCTCGTACGTCGAGGTGCTCACCTCCGCGGACTCACCGGAGGCTCTGCTGGAGGAGATCGGGCGGCGGACGGAAACGGTGCCCGACCAGTGGCAGGTCCAGATCCAGGCGAAGATCCAGAGCCGGGCCAGGGTCACCGTCCACTGCGCCGGCCTCACGACAGCCCAGCTGGCCACGGCTCAGCTGAGCTCCACCTCCGACGTGGCCGCCTTCGTCCGCGACGCCCTCGATCGCGCCGGCCCCGGGTCTCGGTGCTGTGTGCTGCCGGAGGGGCCGCAGACCATCCCGCGCCTGTGATCAGCTGGGCCTGGCCGCTCCGGCGTACGGCATCGAGCTGACGGTGCTGTAGCGGACGCTGGTCCCGGGCCGGGGGGCGTGGATGATCCTGCCGTTCCCGACGTACATGGCGACGTGGCTAGGGGTCTGGCTGTAGAAGAACACCAGGTCACCGGGGCGCAGCTGCGACTTGGAGATCCGGTGCTCCGCGGCGTACTGCGCCCGGGCGGTGCGGGGCATCGAGACACCGACCGAGTTCCAGGCCGACAGCACGAGGCCGGAGCAGTCGTAGCTGTTGGGGCCTTCGGCGCCCCACCGGTACGGCTTGCCGAGCTGCCGCTGGGCGAAGGCGAGCGCAGCCCGTCCCTTGGCCGCCGAGCTGGTCGGCGCCGACGAGGGAGCCGAGACGCTGGTCCCCCCGCCGCTTCGAGCTGTGGCGAGGTAGGCCACCGACACCCAGCGGGCGTGACCGGCGTACGTCGTCTGGGCGAAGCCACCGCTCTGCCTGCCGGTCAGCCTGATCCGGCGACCTTCTGCCAGGTTGCCGACCACTCGGTACTTCGAGCTGGGGCCGGTCCGCACGTTCAGGTCCTCGGTCACCACCTTAGTACCGGAGGTGCTGATCCTGGTGGGTGCCGTCGGCAGCCGGCCCGAGCTGTCGATGTACTTCGAGGCGATGTAGGCCCGGGAGCCGCCGAAGTCGACCCTCACCCAGCCTGCCCTGGCCGTGCTCGACACGGTGATCCGCTGACCGCGGACCAGGCTGCCCTCGATTTTGTTCGAGGTACTGGGGCCCGAGCGGATGTTGACGGTGGTCGTTGCCGCACCGGTCGCTGCCAGCGCCAGACCCGCACCTCCAGCCGCCAGAGCCAGGCCGGTCGACACTGCCGCTACCGCTCGAAATGAGTGCACACTTCGTCGAGAAGTCACCACTTGTTCCTCCTACGCCACTTCAGTCACATGAGCCCCGTGAGCCTGAAACGTAACGTTTCCAAATCGTTATGGCAAGAAAGTGAGGGAAGATTTCTTCGCACATGCAAGCGACACGCCGAATACTAAAGAAGTAATTTCCACGGTGTATTTCAGCGTTGGCGTGGCAGTTCCGGTACAGGTCGCGCGCTGGCGGAGCCGTCAGGGCCGCAGGTAGAGATCCAGAGCCAGCACCAGCCCGGCCACGCCGACCGCGATCCGCAGCGGCGTCTCCGGCAGCCGCCGGACGATCGGTGGGCTGACCGCCGCACCGATCACGCAGCCGATGGCCAGCGGGATGACCACAGTCCAGTCGATGGGGCCGAAGAAGACGAAGAGCACCGAGGCGGCGACGTTGGCCGAGCCCAGCACCACACTCTTCAGCGCGTTGATCACCGGGTACGTCTCGGTCAGCAACGCCCCGAAGGTCGCCAGCAGCAGCACTCCGGCGGCGGCGCCGAAATAGCCGCCGTAGATGGCGATGGCCGCGACGAGTACGAAGACGACCGGGCCCCGCTCGGACACGTGGTCGAAGCGCAGCCTCCGCAGCCAGGGCCGAGCCAGCAGCGCCACCGAGGCCAGAGCCACCAACCACGGGACGATCTGGGCGAACCGGTCGGCCGGCGTGGTGAGCAGCAGGACGCCGCCCAACGCCCCGCCCAGCACCCCGGCCAGGGCGAACCGGAGCACCCGCCGGCGCTGCGGACGTAGCTCGGGCATCGACGTGCTCAACCCACCCGCGGCCGCGAACGTGACCGCCACCGTGTTGGTCA